>CADCPY010000031.1 GCA_902803495.1 uncultured Erysipelotrichaceae bacterium | reverse complement strand
TGGCATAGACCGCATCCCGGTAGTTTTTTAGAAGCGTCAGTCCCCCATCCGCGGTTTTGGAACTGTGACCGTTGATGATCAGATTCCGGCTGCTGGGCGAGCTGTTGTCATCGACAAATAGCGTTCCCATGCGGTCATACTCCCCGCTTAAATCCTTCCGGAAATAGGCATCGTAGTCATATGGGGTATATACGACCGGAAGCGACTCCTCTCCGTTGGGCGTACTGATCAGAAGAAAGCAGCAGACATCCGGATTCTGATTCCGCAGTTCTTTCAGTTCTTCCTGCCTGCTTTTTCTGAGAGGATTCCGTATCTCCGGGATCCTGGAAGTACCGGTAAACGTTTCTTCCTTCTTCCCGGAATAATGGAGGAATGTCAGACAGAGCAGCAACAACACCATCAGAATTGTTGCGGGTGCCACATGTCTTATCCGCATAAAAAAAGACGGAACAGCATCAGCGTCAGCATTCCCATTAAGATGAGTAATGTATCTTCAAAATCAGCCTGCATATTCTTTTCCTCTCTCAGCTCATTAAACCAATAGAAGAAAACATCCCGGAATCCTCACAAAGCGAACCGGGAAACAAAAAGAAAACGTCCCGGCTCTTTCTGAACCGGGACGGTATTGTTAACTGTGATTTAAGAGCCTGATGTCTCTTCTTTCTTTTCTTTTTTCTTTCTGAGATAAACGGTTGTGCCAAGCGCCAATACGAGCGCTGCAGCGGCAGAGATATAGACACCCGTGTACGTCGGTTTCACTGCCACAATTTCCACTTCCTGTACCGGAGATGTGGTATCGGCAGGATCATAGACTGTTTCCACGCTCATCTCTTCCCCATAGGCCGGAACACTGCTTAAGCTGATGACGCCTTTCTTCGGTACCGTGATCTTGGCTAAGCCGTTGAAGAGAATCTTCTCCGGCGTATAACCTTTCACGTATCCTTCCGCTGCTTCCTCCGTTTCTCCTTTGGAAGCACCGATGGCCAGACCGTTTTCCGCCTTACTGTAGAAGCGGTAAGTTTCCTCGTTGAGTGTGATCTCCATGCTGTCGGCAACCACACCGAAGACCATGTCTTTCGTCGTAGAGATAACGTTCGATGTCAGATTGCCGTCTGTAAGAGACAGCGTTCCGCCGACTTCGATGCCGGACACTTCCCCGCCTAAAAGGACATTGACATCCACGCTGCTGTCCTTATCCAGACTCAGTGTTTTTCCTGCCAGAATTCCGGCGCCGCCGAGTACGCCCGGAGCATTGATGTCCACCTTGATATGGGAAGCATTCTCCAATACGAGCGGATTCTCTTCGCCCGTTCCGGAGATGCCGTAGAAGTTCATGGCATACAGCGTATCCGACTCTTCCGCCTCCATCTGGATCGTGAGATCCGTGTGGTCCAGATAGACTCCGCCGTCTTTCATCATGCTGACGGCACAGAAATAGGAGAGCGCGGAGCCGTACGGCACAAACTGATCCGCCGTCGCATGACCTTTCAGGTCAATAACGGCATTCTTCGCATGCAGCGAGCCCACCAGGAATAAGGCATTCTTGATGGTCGGACCGTTGAAGACGTGCGGTGCCGTAAAGTCGACATTCAGCTGTGCTCCATCTTCGAGGTAAACATCTCCATTGGCATGGATGCCCGTGCCCATGGAATTAAGATCGAGTTTGGTATTTGCGCTGATGTAGAGGTTATTGCAGGTAATGGCATCATTGAAGCGCGATTCCAAAGGTTCTGTCGTTAACGAAGCGGAGATGCGCACATCGCTGTTGGAATAGATGCTGTAACCGCCGCCGATCAGCTTCAGTGACCCTGCCCCGTCCAGATGAACGACCGGGATCGTTTCCGACTTGGTGTTATTGACATAGATCTCAAAAGTGATACCGGACGTATTGTAACTCGGATCGTAGTAAGTGTTTTTGATTTCATTCTCTCCCGTGAAATGGAAGAAATATTCCGGAATCTCATTATCTCTGACAAAGAGGAACAGACCGCAGCTGATGGAAAGATCTCCGTCATAGACCCAGCTGGTAGTATCCAGCTTTACGTTTTCAAAGTCGATATTGCTGCCGTCACTCTGATAGCGGATGATTCCGCTGCCAAGCGCCGTCTTGCTTAAATCCATGGTTTCGCCAGGCGTCAAGGCAAACTCTCCGACATAGAGCACCGGAATGAATTCCGACTTATTAACTACTTCCAAGGTGCAGATTTCCGACTCGTACGTGTTGCCCTCAACGTCCGTAACCACGCACTTGTAGTACATCACCGGATCGTCCTGCCGAGTGGCCGGAACGATCAAAGTATCCGTTTTGGCGCTGGAGCCGCTCAGGACAAACTCATGATGGCGGTCCGTAGCAATCCACTGATACGAGGCTACCTTGTCCGGATGGTCCACTTCCACATGGAACTCTGTCCCACGCGGATAGTTGACTTCCATAGAGACAGGCTGCGTCACAAACTTGATGGTTTCTTCCGCCGCAAAGACAGATTTACTAAAGGTTGAAAAGCTGACACAGAAAAGCAGCAGCGTCAGCAGGATATGAAAAATGCACTGCCGGTTTCTTTGAGAATGCATAATGATTTCCCTTTCTATTTCTATTTCAATGATAATTGACTTCTGTTTTAACTATTTTACCATTATTCCCCTTCCCGTAAAAGAAGCATCCCAATAAAAAAGGCTTAAGCAATTCTGCCTAAGCCTGGATATTTTCAATTCCCTTACGTAAGAGACGGTAATAGTCCACCGCGAACATGACAGCCGCCACCGCCCAGCTGACCACGAAGCAGGCCATGCAGTTGGTGAAGTTCAGATGCGGGAACATCACGAAGAATGCCCACAGGATTCGGATCACGATGACCGACACAAAGATGATGATCGTCGATTCAAATGTCTTGGAGACGCATTTGAGGAATCCCTGATAGATTTCAATAAAGACATAGAGGAAATAGAATTTGCACTGATAGTTGAACATCTTGGCAATGATATTAATCGTTGCCAGATCTTCCGAGAAGAGCCGGGCAATCGGATATCTTGCCAGGATCATGGCTGCCGAGATACTGATGGTGACCGCTAAGCCAAACGCCATACTGACACGGACGATCCGCTTGACTCTGTCATACTGCTTCGCCCCGTAGTTCTGGCCGCACAGGGTCGCAAAGGCTACACCGAGCCCGTCCATAAATACCCAGAGGATATTCTCCATCTTATAGTAAACGGCATAGGCTGTGATCCGGTTCGGACCCAGCATGTTAATACCGGACTGTACCATCATGGTCGTTAAGGAGAAGGCCACGCCGCTGAAGGCCGACGGAATGCCGATCTTTAGGATCCTGCCGTAACACTCCTTATCCGCCTTCTGACGGAAGAGGTCGATATGCGTGATCTGTGTCACGATATAAAGCGCCACCAGGGCTGCCACAAGCTGCGAGAGAATAAAGGCAATCGCAATGCCGTACTGCTCCAAATGGAACACGCCGACAAAGAGATAGTCCAATACAATACAGAAGATATAGGAAAAGATCAATAGATACGTCGGTGTCTTCGTCTCCCCGAAGCCTCTGAGAATACTGATCGACAGCTGGAACAAAGCATAAGGCAAAAAGCCCAGCGAGTACAAACGCAAAAAGGACGCAGAGGAAACCATCAGCTCTTCCGGCACTTTCATGACGCGTAAAAAGAAATCGGAGCCTGCAAAATACAGTCCCGTAAACGCCAGGGCAAAAATGCCGAGGATCATTATGGAAGTCTTTATGGAGGCTAAGAGTTTCTCATAGTTGCGGCTGCCGATAAAATAGGCAATCACCACAAGACACCCTAACTGCAGGTTGATGCAGACGCTCTCAACCAAGCGGATCAGCGTACGCGTGGATCCGCCGACGATGGCGACCGCATTGTCCCCGACATAAGCCCCCAGTACCAGTGCATCCGCCATGCCGTATAATTGCTGGAAAACCCCCGCAAATAAAATCGGCAGCATCAGCTGCAGCAGTGACTGTAAAATCGGTCCATTCAAAATATCCGGTTTCTTCTTAAACATACTTACTTCCTGTAGAGAGATTATAGCACAAAACCGTGTGAAATAAATCCTGTGTTCAAATAGGAAAAGACAGGCTGTTATGGTATACTTTGCTTGTTGAGGAGATTACTATCATGAATATTTCAAATGACATCAAGTATATTGGCGTCAACGATCACAAGATCGATTTATTTGAAGGCCAGTACAAAGTTCCGAACGGTATGGCATACAACTCTTACGCCATCATCGACGACAAAATCGCCATCATGGACACGGTGGATCAGAACTTCACCCATGAATGGCTCGATAATATCCAGAAAGTCTTAAACGGACGTGAACCGGACTATCTGATCGTTCAGCATATGGAACCGGACCACAGCGCCAACATCGCTACCTTTATGAATCTCTATCCGAAGGCAACCATTGTTTCCAACAACAAGTCCTTCGCCATGATTCAGAACTTCTTCCAGAAAGACTATGCGGACCGCCGCATCATGGTCGGTGAAAACGACACACTGAACCTCGGCAAGCATACCCTGACATTCGTCACGGCGCCGATGGTACACTGGCCGGAAGTCATCATGACTTACGATTCCTGTGACAAGGTCCTCTTTACGGCAGACGGCTTCGGCAAGTTCGGTGCCAATGACGTCAAGGAAGACTGGAAGGATGAAGCAAGACGCTACTACATCGGCATCGTCGGCAAATACGGTGTTCAGGTACAGAACGTCTTAAAGAAAGCCGCCAATCTGGACATTCAGACGATCTGCCCGCTGCACGGACCGGTCTTAAACGAAAACCTCGGTTACTATCTGAACCTCTATGCCACATGGAGTTCCTATACTCCGGAAGAAGAAGGTGTCGTATTGGCCTACACCAGTGTTTACGGCCATACCAGAGATGCCGTGAAACTTCTGGCAGACAAACTGAAAGCCAAAGGCGCACCGAAAGTGGTCGTCTACGATCTGGCCAGAACAGACATGTCCCTGGTCCTCTCGGAAGCCTTCCGCTACTCCAAGCTGGTATTAGCTACCACAACATACAATGCCGAGATCTATCCGTTCATGAAGCAGTTCTTAAACATCTTAACGGAACATGCCTTCCAGAACCGTTCCGTCGGCTTCATCGAAAACGGCTCCTGGGCTCCGCTGGCCGCCAAGATCATGAAGGAAATGATCGACAAGTGCAAGAACATCACGTACTTCGATACAACAGTTCATATCAAATCCGCCTTAAACGATGAGAGCAAGGAACAGCTGGAAAAACTCAGCGAAGAGATCTGCCGCGACTATCTCGCACAGAAAGACGATACGGCCAACAAGCAGGATCTGACTGCCCTCTTCAAGATCGGCTACGGACTGTATGTTGTCACCAGCAATGACGGCAAGAAAGACAACGGCTTAATCGTCAACACGGTTTCCCAGGTAACCAATACCCCGAACCGCGTGGCTGTCTGCATCAATAAGGCCAACTATTCCCACCACGTCATTCAGCAGAGCGGCATCATGAATGTCAACTGCCTGAGCGTGGAAGCTCCGTTCTCCGTCTTTGAACAGTTCGGTTTCGCCAGTGGCAGAAACACGGACAAGTTCGCCAATCAGGAAGTCATGCGCAGCGATAACGGACTGGTATTCCTGCCGCGTTACATCAATGCCTTCATGTCCCTGAAAGTCGAACAGTATGTGGACCTGGATACGCACGGCATGTTCATCTGCACAGTGGAAGAAGCCAGAGTCATGTCCGATAAGGAAACCATGACATACACATACTATCAGGAAAACGTCAAACCGAAACCGCAGACGGAAGGCAAAAAAGGCTGGGTCTGCAAGGTATGCGGATATGTCTATGAGGGAGAGGAACTCCCGGAAGATTTCGTCTGCCCGCTCTGCAAGCACGGCGCTTCCGATTTTGAACCGATCCAGTAAGCAAACAAAGGGGCTGTAACGAAATAAGAAAGCCCATAGAACAATAAAACCCGGTGAAGACCGGGTTTTACTGTATAATGTAATCATGAATTA
>CADCPY010000030.1 GCA_902803495.1 uncultured Erysipelotrichaceae bacterium | reverse complement strand
CCGTCTTCGCCTTTGACATAGTCAACAACGCCCTTACCTGTTTCTTTGGCTTTTGAGGCGATGCGGTCGACGTCTTCCTTATCGAATTTACCGTCTTCGCCTAAAACCTTTTTGCCGACTTCGGAAGCTTTGAAATCTTCATTGAGTTCTTCCGCTTTTTTTGCGACTGTGTCTTTCACTTCTTCAACTTTCTTTTCAAATTCTGCCATGATTATTATTCTCCTTTTTTCTTTTCTTTATTATACAACGATTTTTACTGATTGCACAAAAACAGAAAGAAAAGAGGATCCCTTTCAGGATCCTCTGTGTCTTGAGTATCTGCTACGCGGAATTAGTCGTTCTTTGCGAGTTTGACTAATCTCTTATAACGTTTCTCAGCGTCAGACTGTGTCTTAGCGAACAGTTCTTCTGCATGTTCCGGATTGACTTTCGGTAAGTTTGCATAACGGTTTTCGTTTGTAATGAAAGCTCTGATCTTGCTGAAATCAGGTTCCTTGGAATCGATTGTCAGAGTTTCAGTTTCCGGATTGTATCTGTACAGTGTGACATAACCGCATTCGACAGCTGCTTTCTGAACTCTCTGATGGTTGCTTAAGCCGCCCTTGATACCCTGTTCATTACATGGGCAGTAAGCGATGATTAAGGATGGTCCATCATATGCTTCAGCTTCTTTTAACGCTTTGATTGTCTGCATTCTGTCAGCGCCCATGGAGATGGATGCTACATAAACAGTACCGTAAGCCATTGCGATCTGGCCTAAGTCCTTCTTAGCAGTCTGCTTGCCGCTGGCTGCGAACTTGGCGATCTGGCCGGCCTGAGAGGACTTGGAAGCCTGTCCACCAGTATTGGAGTAAACTTCAGTATCTAAGACTAAGATATTGACGTTCAGGTTGTTTGCGATAACATGGTCTAATCCACCGTAACCGATATCATATGCCCAGCCGTCGCCACCAACGATCCATACGGATTTGGAGATTAAGTCACGTTCGAATTCTAATAATTCTTTTGCTTTTTCGCTCTTGGAAGCCTTAACAGCAGCAACTAATGCCGGTACGACTTCTCTTTCTTTTGCTCTGTCGCCATGGACTTCGGAATATTTGTCGAATAAGGCAACTAATTCTTCTTCAGCATCAGCCTTGGCAGCTTCGATGATTTCGAAGATTCTCTTATTCTTGTATTCCTGAGCAGCTCTCATACCGAAGCCGTATTCTGCGTTGTCTTCGAATAAGGAGTTTGCCCAAGCAATACCTTCACCGTTCTTGTCTTTGACAAACGGAGTGGACGGGATGGAACCGCAGTAGATGGAGGAACATCCAGTTGCGTTGGCAACCAGCATGTCACGACCGAATAACTGGGAGACTAAACGGTAGTATGGAGTTTCACCACAGCCGCCGCAGCTTCCGGATACTTCGAAGTAAGGTTTAACAAACTGTAAGCCCTTCGGAGTATTTGTCGGGAAGTACTGAGTCTTGTATTCCACTTCTTTGTATAAGTAGTTTGCAACCGGAGCGTTGCCGAGTTCTTCGTGAACTTCGACCATTTCCAGAGCCTTGTTTCCGGCTTTCCCCGGACATTCCGTAACACATAAGCCGCAGCCTACGCAGTTATCCGGAGAGACCTGTACACGGTATTTGAAGTCTTTGACTGTCGGGCCCATAGCCTGAACAGTTGCGAATTCCTGTGGAGCGTTCTTGATTTCTTCATCTGTTAATAAGAATGCACGGATCGTTGCATGCGGACAGACGAAGGAACAGAAACCACACTGGATACAGTTGTCAGGATTCCATCTTGGAACCTGAGTGGCGATATTACGATGTTCATTGAAGGATGTGTTGTTGTGGAAAGAACCATCCAGAATATCATGTTTCAGGAATGTGCTGACCGGCATATCATAACCGTTCAGGTCGTTAATTTCATTGACATATTCATCGAAATATTCGTCGCCAGTGCTTTCGCGCAGCTTCAGCATTGGTAAGTCTTTCCATTCCGGTTTGACTTCAATTTCAACTAATCCGGCTTTACCTTCATCGATTGCCTTGTAGTTTAACTGAACGATTTCATCACCCTTCTTGCTGTAGGATTTCTTTGCAGCTTCTTTCATTAAGACAACTGCTTCTTCATACGGCATGATGTTTTCATTCAGAGCGAAGAATGCGGACTGCAGGATTGTGTTTGTTCTTCTGCCCATACCGATACGTAAGGCGATTTCAGTAGCGTTGATGATGTAGAATTTAGCATTCTTCTTGGCTAACTGAGCTTTCACTCTGTTCGGTAAGTGTGCTTCGATTTCGTCTTTGCTGAATGTTGTGTTCAGTAAGAATGTTCCGCCCTTCTTTAAGTTACGGATCATGTCATATTTGAACAGATAGCTGTCCAGAGAGCAGGAAATGAAGTCAGCGTTATTGATGTAGTATGTGGAACGGATCGGAGTAGGACCGAAACGTAAGTTACTACGAGTAGCGCCGCCGGCTTTCTTGGAGTCGTATGCGAAGTATGCCTGTGCATAGTTGTCTGTGTGGTCACCGATGATCTTAACAGAGTTCTTGTTTGCACTGACCGTACCGTCACTGCCTAAACCGTAGAATAAGCAGGAAGTGTAGTCGTTTTCAACTTCGAAGTCCGGATCGCTTTCCAGGCTTAAATGAGTCACATCGTCGTTGATGCTGATCGTGAATCCGTCGAACGGATTTTCTTTGTTCAGATGATCGTAGACAGCTTTGATATCTCTTGGCTGAGTATCTTTGGAGCTTAAGCCGTAACGGCCGCCGATGATCGTCTTGATGTTCTTGTAACCGGCTAATGCTGCGTAGACATCTAAGAATAACGGTTCATGAGTACCCTGTTCTTTTGTTCTGTCTAAGACTGCGATCTTTTCAACTGTTTCCGGTAAAACAGCCTTTAAGAATTCAACGCTGAACGGACGGAAGAGGTGAACTTTAATTAAGCCGACTTTTTCGCCCTGAGCAGTTAATTTATCGATGACTTCCTTGATAGTTTCCGTAACGGAACCCATTGCAACGATAACTCTTGTAGCATCTTTCGCACCATAGTATGTGAATGGAGCATATTCTCTGCCAGTGATCTTGCTGATTTCCTTCATGTAATCGTTAACGATCTGAGGAACTGCAGCGTAATGTAAGTTTTCAGCTTCTCTGCCCTGGAAGTAGATGTCGTCGTTTTCCGCGCCGCCTCTGGTAACAGGGTTTGTATGCGGGTTCAGTGCATGAGCTCTGAATCTTTCGAGAGCTTCCTGGTCAACTAAGTTTAATAATGCTTTTTCATCCATTAATTCAACTTTCTGAATTTCGTGAGAAGTTCTGAAACCGTCGAAGAAATGAACGACCGGTACGCTTGCCTTAATTGCAGTTAAGTGAGCAACGCCGGCTAAATCCATACATTCCTGAACGGAATGGGAACATAACATGACAGCACCTGTCTGACGGATCGCGTAGATATCCTGATGGTCACCGAAGATAGACAGAGAACGAGTTGCCAAGCTACGTGCGGAGACGTGCATAACTGCAGGTAACATTTCACCAACCCATTTGTAAAGGTTTGGAATCATTAATAACAAGCCCTGGGAAGCAGTGTATGTGCTTGCTAATGTGCCTGCCTGTAAAACGCCGTGAACGGCACCGGATGCACCGGCTTCAGACTGCATCTCAACAACTTTGACGGCAGAATCAAACAGGTTTTTACGACCCTGAGATGCCCAAACGTCGATTACTTCAGCCATTGGGGAGCTTGGAGTAATCGGATAGATACATGCAACTTCGGTAAACAGATACGACACATACGCTGTGGCGTTGTTACCATCCATAGACATGAACTGTTTTGCCATGAAATTACCTCCTGAAAATTTTCGTATTTCAACAAAATAATTATAGCCTAAAGGTGCTTTATTTTCTATATTAATTTAAAGAAATGGAAGATAAAAAAGGAGCGGAAAACTCTTTCATTTTCCGCTCCTTATTTCAAATGTTTTCAGCTTTAAAACTGTGCGTCGTGCATCCAGAGATAGGCTTCATCCTCATTTCTGGTGGTCTGCAGCCACGGGTCGTTTTCCAGATGACGGATCATCCAGCAGGTATACATCTGGAAGCCAGGTGCTGCCGACTGCGGATGCAGTCTGCCTCCCGGAATGGCCGAGAAGCTGTTGTCCACGCTCTTGAAAACGTCATCACCGACAAAGCTGGCACCGAATCCTTCCGGCCGGTCAAACTTGAAGTAGTACAGTTCCGGCTGCGGATGTCTGTGCGGCAGGAAACCGGACCAGTTTCCTCTGTCATTTAAGACTTCACCAAGCACCATGTTGGAATACGGGGCAATGGCCTTATCAAAGATCGTATTGACTCTGCGCTTGGCCGTATTGCCGAATTTACCGACACAGGAATAACTCCATGGGGCATCTTCCG
The DNA here is from genome assembly GCA_902803495.1 of uncultured Erysipelotrichaceae bacterium. Lineage (GTDB taxonomy): Bacteria > Bacillota_I > Bacilli_A > Erysipelotrichales > Erysipelotrichaceae > RUG14871. The sequence continues at coordinate 9,454 of CADCPY010000030.1, read as the reverse complement.
GACGGTACAGTTTTGCAGCAAATGTACCTTCGTTTTTTGTGCACTGCACTAAGATCTCGGCGTCGCTCTTGGCAGTAACAGTAACTTCTGTCTTATTGCAGACATGTAAGGCATACGGGCCGTCCGTAAAGACATCCTTGCGGTATGCTTTTTCGCACTTATCTTCCCACTTGTAAACGATATCTCCGTCTAAAAGCAGGACTGCCATCTCTTCATCTTCCCTGCAGAAGACTCTTGTTTCCCCTGCTTTCATGCGGTAGACGCGCACGTCCATCATCATGTCGCGGTACTCGTTGTCATACGTTGTTAAGATTTCTTCTCCGTTTTCATCAAATTGCGGATAACCAAACAGTTTTTTCTCCATGTTCCAATTCTCCCTTTCTCTATTTGTTTTTACGCTTTATGGCACGCACGGCGGCTTTGGCAATATCCTCTGCCGTCATGTGATATCTCTCTTCTAAGAACGGCTGCGGAGCTGCAATTCCGTAGCAGTCCGGCACACCGATGAATTCCTGCGGCACCGGGCAGTTTCTTGCCAGTACATTGGCAATGGCGGAACCGAGCCCTGTGGTCAGCTGATGGTTCTCGCAGCTGACAATAGCTCCCGTCTTCTTCACCTCAGAAACGATCAGTTCTTCATCCAGCGGTTTCCAGGTAAACATATCGATAACGCTGGCGGAAATTCCTTCTGCCGCGAGCAGTTTTTCCGCCTGCAGGGCATTGTTTACCATGATACCTGAGGCAATCAGAGTAACATCCGTTCCTTCTTTTAAGACAACGCCCTTACCGATTTCAAATTCGGAGCCGTCCGCATAGACTGTTTTAAAGCCGCGGCGGATCAGTCTCAGATAAGTGATCTCCGGAAGTTTGGCAACTTCTTTCGTTAAGGCATACGTCTGCGCATAGTCGGCAGGATCCACAATGGTGACATTCGGAATGTTCAGATAGATTCCGCAGTCTTCCAACGGCATATGCGTTGCGCCGTTCACCCCTGCCGTCACGCCCGGGTCCGTTCCGATGATATGGACCGGCCAGCGGGAGTATCCTGCAGACAGAAATGCCTGGTCAAAGGCTCTTCGGGATGCGAATACCCCGAAGGTATGCACAAACGGAATCATCCCCGCTGCTGCCATACCGCTGGCAAGCGCCACGGCATTCTGCTCGGCGATGCCGGCATTCAGCACTCTTTCCGGGAACTCCTCTTTCATTTTCTTTCCGTTGATACAGCCCAGTAAGTCACAGTCGATATGAACGATCCTGTCATTCTCCTTCATTAAATCGATCATGGCTTCGCAATAGGCATCGCAGTTCTGACGCGTATCCTGCGTATTGTTATTGATAACTTTTACTTTCATTTTACGCATCCTCCCCGCTCTGCAACTTCTGCAGTCTTGCTTCGGCTTTCTGGATCTCTTCATCCCAGCCTTCCGCGCTTAAGGTGGAGGAATGTGCACCGCTCTTTTCGGCAAATTCCACGCCTTTCCCCTTGACCGTATGCAGAATCAGTACGCTTGGAGAGCCGGTATGCTCTTTGGCGGCAGACAGTGCGTCATAGATCTCTTCCACATCGTTTCCGTCTTTGACGTCAATGACATTCCAGCCGAACGCATCGAATTTGGCACCGATACCCTTGGCATGGCTCATGATCTCTTCCGTGCTGCCGTCCAGCTGACGTCCGTTATTATCCACTAAGGCAATCAGATGGTCCAGATGGTAATGGGCCGCAAACTGCGCTGCTTCCCATACTTCTCCTTCGTCCGCTTCGCCGTCTCCGACAATCACGTAAACCCGGTTGTCTTTCTTCTGCAGTTTCATGGCCAGTGCAGCACCGACCGCTTCCGAAATGCCCTGTCCCAAAGACCCGGTCGTTAACTCCACGCCTGTGGTTCTTAAATGATCGGTATGGGACGGAAAAGCCGAATCCGCATGATTCAGTGTATATGCATCACTCTTATTAAAATAGCCCATGACACCCAGCGTTGCATACATGACCGGTCCGGCATGTCCCTTCGACAGGACGCACCAGTCCCGCTCTTCCCACTGCGGATTCTTCGGATCCACTTTCATGATGGCTCCGTACAATACCGCAAAGGCGTCCGCAATCGACATGCTGCCACCCAGATGTCCTCTTCCGTGAGATTTCAAAATCCGCAATGTTTCCAGGCGGATCTCAGCAGCAAATTCTCTCAGCTGCTTCATCTGTTCTGTTTTGCTCATGACTCCCCTCACTTGATTCCTTTTTTATCATAGCACTAACTCAAAGGAATTGCATTATAAAAAGACCATTTGTTGACACGCTTTTGGACAACAAATGGTCATATTTTACTGATAGTGTTTTTTCAGCTCTTCGAGCACTTTACAGATCTCTAAGGAAGCTTCTTCCGACATGATATCGCTTGTCAGCTTGCCTTCTTTTAAGCAGCGCAGCGCTTCATTGACTTCGCCGGTGAAGTCGCTCGCCTGCTCAACTTTTACCGTTTCCGCCGTATCACCGATGTAAATGGTTGCTTCGGTATTCTTCCAGAAGTTGACGATTTCGATGCGTCCCTTCTCCCCGTAAAGAATTCCCTTATTGACTGTCGGATCGCGCCAGCTGGCTTTGACATCGGCAACGATACCGTTCTCATAAGTCAGTTTCGCAACCGTTTCAATATCCACCGGATATCCCAGAGATTCCGTGGAGACGATCTCAACGTTTGTTAACGGACTCTTCGCATAGAGATTGGCGAAGCAGATCGGATAGACACCGATATCGAAACAGGCGCCACCCATGGTCGGCTCCATACTGATGTTTCCTTTTAGTTTGGAAACATCGATATCACCGCAGTATTTCGCTTCGATTCTCTGAATCGGACCGATTTCTTCCACGCGGGTGCGCAAGAGTGTATTTAATACCGTGAAGCAGGTCTTATGTGCTTCCATTAAGAAACAGCCCTTTTCTCTCGCTAACGCAAAGACTTCTTTGATTTTTTCCTGTGTCGGCAGCATCGGCTTTTCGCAGATGACGTTCTTTCCGGCATTCAGACAGCGCTTGATGAGGTCGTAATGCGTCTCGTTGATCGTTGCAATGTAGATCAGATCCACCTTTTCATCCGCCAGCAGTTCCTCGTAATTCATGAACTTGCAGGTCGGATACTTCAGGGCAAATGCTTTGGCACGTTCTTTATCACGGCTGGCAACCGCATAGAGAAGACCGTCGGAATAAATAATACCGTTGGCAATGCGCGGAGCAATTTTCCCGCAGCCCATAATGGCGATGTTGTACATTACTTTTCCCCCTGATGAACCACGATCTGATCGTACGGAATGGAGATGCCTTCGTTATCGAAGCGTTCCTTGATGCGGAAGCGCAGCTCATTCTGGATCTTGTAGTGATTCCTCTCTTTTGCCTTGATATAAACGGAAATCTGAACGGAGCTGGAATCGTAGGAAGTGATTGCCACCACGTTCGGGACATCGTAACAGATCTCCTTATTTTCTTCATAGTACTTCTGGGCTTCATCCCGTATGACTTCATAGACCGCTCTCGTATTGTCTTCATAAGCCGTCGGCACCTGGATGATAGCCATATTGAATTCGTTGGAATAGTTGATCACGCTTTTGATCTGCCCGTTCGGGACAATGATCTTTTCCCCGCGGAAGTTTGTCAGATAGGTACAGCGCATGGCAATGGAAGTTACCGTGCCTTCAAAGTCGCCCAGTTTGACATAATCCCCGACCCCGTACTGGCGTTCAAACATGATGAACAGTCCGGCCAGCATATCCTGAATGATACTCTGGGCCCCAAGGGAGATCACCAAAGCGCCGATTCCGGCAGCCGTGATGACATTGGAGAAGAGATTCTGGAAGCCCAGCTGATTCACAACCAGGATGATTGCCACAAACGTGATAATATAGCGTCCCACCGAACGCACCAGCGTCATGCTGGTCGCCAGATCCTTGCTCTTGTTCTTATCGTCAATATCCTTGGCTTTTTCCATCATCTTCGTCGTCATGGCAGTCAGCCGGTTCAATAGGAAGCGGGCAAACAGCCAGATCAGAATGATCACCAGAATATCCTTCAGAAGCGTCACGATGGAGTCATTCAGTTCATTTAAAACCTTATCCCAGTCTATATTCAGTTTCATACATTACCTAGCCTTTACCTTTTCATTATAAATCCTAATTGAAAACAATGAAATACTGTGCTAAAATAATTGAGCGTATACAGGGGTGTAGTACAACGGCAGTGCGGCGGTCTCCAAAACCGTTAATGCGGGTTCGATTCCTGCCACCCCTGCCATTTTTTATTTTCCGGGCAAAAAAGTCTTTCCGCCATTCCGGCAGAAAGACTTTTTTCATTTATTCTCCCATGCGGTACAGGATGATCTTCCGGTTTCCGATGACTGTTGAAATCTCATCCGTATCGTACGGTGCTTTCATACTGACATGCATGGTGCTTTCTGTGATCTGGTATCCCTGCGGAGCTTTGATCTCCACCAATTCCACTTCATGCGCATATGGGATGTCTTCCAGAGTGAATGATCCCTGAGAAACCGTCACCGGAACAACAGTATCCGGCTGATTCTTGTTGCGCAGATAATAGGTGCCTTCCAGCGGTGTTCCTTCGAGTTCATAACAGAGGATCTGATGATTCTCCCCTTTTAATAACCCGATGATCTCAGAGAAATCAGCACTGCGGCTGACCTCGTATTCGGCAGCTTCCTCTTGTGTTTTCAGATAGATTCCGCCGCTCGCATACGTCCCCAGCGTCCTGTTTTCACTTAAGTCATACACTTCAAACAGCGCGCCGTTTAATAACAACTCTTCCTCTTTTTCATCCGTTTTCCGTACCGTTAGATCAATTGTCCGGAGCGTGTTGACCATCTCGGCTTCCAAAAGGTCATCTTCCGTTTCCGTATCGATTCTCACATAGGTATTGTCCAGATAGTCATACCCTTCCGGTAATCCGGTCTCCACCAGATAGTAGGTCTGCATCCGCTGCAATTCGCTGAAGACGGCCAATCCGTCTTCCTTTGGCCCCAGTGTCAGGGAATGGATCTTACCGGAACCGTCCGGATAGTAATAGGTTCCGTCCGCAAGATCTCCCCGCGCGGCATTTCCGTATTCATCCGTTGTTATCTCTTTTATTGCATTCTTACAGTCCTTATCGCTGTAAAGCGTAACGGTAACATTGTTCAGCGGCATTCTTCCGCTCTCAGTATCGGCAAAGTGCAATATGCTTTCCCCGCTGTACTGCTTATCGGCAATCTTTGCATGCACCAATTTGACATTTTCCTCAAGATCTTTGGTACCGATGATCCAGTACTTATGGTTCAGTTCCAATACGCTCTGTTTCCGCATGCATAACACGGTTCCGGCCAGCGTCGCATGAGACTGTCCGGAAGTGATCTCAAAGCTCTCATCATCAAACCAGCTGCTTAAATCCACCGTGCAGCCCTCTTTCACAAACAGCAGAGGCACCGTGTTTTCTCCCGCCTCTTTCACTTCCTGAAACAGCATCATCTCGCTGCCGTTTCTCTTTTTATGGTTCTCATCCCATTTCCGGAAGTTTACAGAGACCGGTTTATAGTAATTGCGAAGCGTGATCTCGCTTTCCTCATGGAATTTGATTTCCACCGGAGTGATATCCGTGGACAGTTCAAAGATTTCATCGCAGCGGATCTCCTTCACGTAATAAGTCCCGATCTCCAAATCTTCAAAATAGGCAATTCCGTCTTCCGAACACTCCTTCGTTTCAATGATTGTTTCAAAGTTCGGATCGGCAGCCAACGTGAACGCTGCACCGCTGGCCTTGTTGCCAAACTCATCCGTCTTATAGACGGCCAGCGATCCCTTCTTTAATTCATTCTTTAAAGGTTCCTGCAATGTCAATGGAATGATAGCTTCCTTCGTGTCCTGATAGGAATATGTCAACGGAATCTCTTCTTCCCTTAACTGATAGTATTCCGAAGTCTCCGCTTCCTTTAAATAATACTCTCCGCTCAAACAGACTTCTGCCTCCGCGTTTCCTTCCGCATCGCACCGTAAGATTCCCAGTAAGCTGTCAGCCGGAATCGTGATGCCGTTCTCAGTGATCTCATTTTTATTATGTAAGGTAAATACCACCTTGGAGACTTCTTCCGGGGTACGGAAATGCGATGGTTCCATTTCCTTCATCACCGTCAGTTTTGCTCTCTGATGGGTGTTATACAGCGCTGTGGAATTGAGTGAGATACGCTCTTCCTGGTTGGTATATTCCAAATCGATCTCATGCTCCGTTTCATCCAGCACGTAGCCTTCCGGGGCACTGACCTCTTTTAAGATATATTTCCCGAGCGGGAGCGAATCCATGGTGACCGGTCCGTCGTCCCGCGTTGTGACTTCTTTGACCAGACTTCCTTTTTCAAATAATACAGTGCCGTCTGCTTTTACGATATCTTCTCTGGCCAAAAGCTGTAAGACCGCACCGGAGAGATAATGCTCTTCAAAGACCGGTTTCCGCAGGATTCCGTATGGGGTTTCCTCTTCCGTAACGCCGCTCAGCATCTCCCCGTATTTTTCAATTTCCAGTGAGGCCACCTGCGGGGTATTCGCAAAGGAAATCAGAACTTCATGGGTTTCCGGATCCACGGAATCATCAACGGTAACCGTGACCCGCTCGGCTTTTCTGACATAACCGTTTGGCGCATCCAGCTCTTCCAGCTCATATGTCCCGTGCGGCAGATACCCGCTCCACACGGCTTCTCCCTTTTCATCGGTCACAAAGCTGTCCTGTCCATCGACCGTCACGGTTTCCCCCTGCGCATTGTATAAACGGAAGCGCACGTTGGCCGCCGGAATCACCTTCCCGCTTTCCTCATCCGTCTTGATCAGTTTCAGTTTGGCATAGATTTCCTTATTGACTGCCTGCACTTCCACGACATCCTCGCTTCCGTCAATCACAAACGGCAGTTCACCTAAAAGATAGTACCCCTCTTTTTTCTCTTCTTTCAGTTTGTACGATCCGTACGGCAGCTCCACACTGACCGCATAACCGAACTCATCTGTCGTCAAAGTAGTAACGGCTTCCCCTTTTTGATTGATGACAGCGAATGTAAAACCGGAGAGATCCTTGTCCGGAAAGACGGTGTCAATGCTTTTGCGTACCGCTACTCTTCCTTTTTTCACCTGATTTGTAACCGTTATTGTCTGGTCATTCTGCGTCAGATCGATCGGTCCGTAGACATCCGTAGAAAGCTGGTATCCTGTCGGCGCACTGATTTCTTCCACCATATAATGACCTATTGGCAGATCCCTCGCTTCCGCCACGCCGTTTTCATCCGTGGTCACTGTCAGATCGACGCCCAGCGCATCCGTATCGTAAACACGGAAGACGGCATTCTGCAGTGTCGCATCTCCCTGCGGAGCGCTTCCCGTTTCCGCGTCCGTCTTAATAATCTTTAATGTATAGTTTTTCAACAGATCGATCCGCAGTGAGAAATCCGCCACCGGGTCATAGGACGGCACGATATCAATGACCATCTGCCCGTGTCCGGTCGCATCTTCATTCGCGTAGGCAATTAAGGCGTCCTCCGCCATATGCAGACTCTTCAGTTTCAGCTGCGGGTCAAAATCTCTTGAAGTGACCTTCAGCTTTAGGGCATAACCGTCAATCGATGCCTCCAGACCCTTTCCCGCTTCCACGGTGTAATTGGAGATGACCTGATTACTGTCCTGCAATACGACTTCCTGATTGAGACGCGTTGTAACCGTAGTATTGGCAAAGGACGGCTTGGCCTTGTTGCGGTTCGCTTCAATGGTCGCATCCAGCTCCTGCATGTATCTTTTATAATAATCCGTATTCAGTTCCGACCCGTCGGTTGTCATGGTGATGAATTCCCGCTTGGTGAGTGTTTGCCAGAGATACAGCTGCGTTGCCACATACCAGTCATTGGACTGATGCCCCGGATAGCTGTAGCCGTATTTGACGATCTGCCAGAGTTTATATCTTTCCTGGTAGTTCAGATCAAAATAGCTCGTGTAGTCCACATGGGTCGGCGTGTATTCATCCACGATCTTAAACTGGACTTCCGGCTCAATGCAGAAGACCGGCTGCCCGTCCAACAGTAACATCGTGATATAGGAATAGCCCCAGGGCGTATTGGCCTTATAGCGGGCCAAACGGCTTCCCAGCTTCGGTGTTTTCCCGTTCGCCATTAACTGCAGCGGCATCTCTTCCGCCGTCTGCTGATCATCGCTTCCGCTCGGGTCCCCGTCCTGAAACAGCTCGTCATAACTCAGCTGGTATCTGACTTCCGGATCTGCAGGAACAAACTGCAGATCGTAGGGATCGCTTTCCTGCACTTCTTCCGCAAACACAGGCGGATACACCTGTAAGAGCACTAATAAGATACTCAGAAATATCGTCCGGTATTTTCTCATTTTTCCTATCTCCTTTCCTACGGCTGAATAAACGCATCGTTATGCAGCAGATAGAGTCCGTAGCCGTAGACTCCTCTGCCGTTATTCTGTAACGGCGTTAAAAACCAGTTGGTTACCTCCATGTCCCGGTAGACCCATCCGGTCTCATTGACGATCCGCTCCGCTTCCGCTTTGGCTTCCTCATAACTGAGGGAACCGCTCAGAATCCGGAACGCTGCCGTTCTGTTTTCCTCTAAATCCATATAGGCATCGCACGGCAGGTCGGGATTGATTCCGCCGGGACATGCTTCCACTTTCTTCGGTTCCTCTTTCATAGGCTCTTCCTTTGGCGGTACGGGATCGGTGATCTCCGCGTCCGGCTTCTGTGCATCGTGCGTGATTACTTCTTCTTCCTTTTTCTGCGGCTGCGGTTTGGTTTCCTTCTTTTCCGTTTCCGCAGGTTTCTTCTCTTCTTCTTTTACTTCCGCTATCTCTTTTTCTTCCTCTGCAGGTTGTCCCTCTTCCGTTTCTTCCGGAAGAGTTGCTTCTTCCTTCTTTTCCGGAAGATCATGGGAAATGACTTCAATTCCTTCCCTGGCGGCTTCCGCAATGCCGTTTTGCGGTTTTTTTGCTGTTTCTTCTCGGACGCTCTGACAGCCGCACAGCATAAGACAGAGCAGTAACAGGATCCATCGTTTCATTATTTCTTCCTTTCCGCCGCAATCAGAATAAAGCGGCTGTTTTCCTTTTCCATATTGCAGGTGATCAGTGTCAGAAAGCGGCTGCTCTCATCAAATTCCCATCTGTTTTGCGTAATGCTGTACTTCTTCACCTCTTCCAGCATGTTTCTTACTTCTTCCTCTGATTCAAACTCCCCGTGATAAAACCCGTAGGGATAATCTTCGGAAAGCGCATAGTCATATTCAAAGAGCGTCAGAAGATCATAGGTGATTTCTTCCTCTTCCGTCACGATCCGGAGCCTGCCGTACTTTTTGGCATAGTCCGCATCCCGGTAGTTTTTTAGAAGTGTCAGTCCACCATCCGCGATTTTGGAACTGTGGCCGTTGATGAT
>CADCPY010000029.1 GCA_902803495.1 uncultured Erysipelotrichaceae bacterium | reverse complement strand
CAAAGCTTCTGATCATCGGGGACTCTTACGCCTCCGCGGTGGAGCCGCTCTTGACGAATCACTTCTCGCACATTTACTTCGTCCAGCCGTTAAACTACTACTGGACGGGCGGTTACGGACCGTTTAATATCGATGCCTTCATTCAGGAGAAGGGAATTGACGATGTTCTCTTCATGTATACCGCAGAGAACTACTTCCTGGATGATACATCCCACTACTTCAATCTGTTCAGAAACGGAGTGGAATAGGTTATGTTATTCTCCTCTCTGACATTTCTGTTCTATTTCCTGCCGTTAACCATCATCTGTTACTTTATCCTGCCGTTTCGCATCTGGCGGAATCTGATCCTTCTGGCAGCATCCTTACTCTTCTATTCCTGGGGCGAGCCGCGCATGGTCATCCTCATGGTGGTGGAGGTTCTGCTGACCTACGGGCTCACACTGTTCATGGATAAGTCACAGAAGGGGAAGAAGCTTCTTCTGGTCTTAACGGTGGAGTTGGACCTGTTAATATTAATCTGTTATAAGTACACAAACTTCTTTGTGGTACTCATCAATGATATCTTCCATACGTTCATCGAGACGCTGGAGATCTCACTTCCGGTCGGTATCAGTTTCTATACCTTCCAGATGATCTCCTATGTGGTGGATGTCTACCGCAACAAGGCGAAGGTGCAGAAGAATCCGCTGAACCTGCTGCTGTACGTCTCCATGTTCCCGCAGCTCATTGCCGGGCCGATCGTCCGCTATGAGTCGATTGAAAAGGAGATCGAAGAGCGGAAGGAGACCTTTGAGGGCTTTTCGAACGGACTGCGCCGCTTTATTACGGGGCTGGGGAAGAAGATCATCTTTGCGAACAGCTTTGCGGTGGTTTCCGACTATGTCTTTAAGGAACTGCCGGTCAATGAGTATACGTCCACGCTGTGCTGGCTGGGCGCCATTGCCTACACGCTGCAGATCTACTTCGACTTCAGCGGGTACAGCGACATGGCCATCGGGTTAGGGAAAATGTTCGGATTCACCTATCCGGAGAACTTCAACTATCCTTATATTGCGAGCAGCATCACGGACTTCTGGCGCAGATGGCATATGTCCTTAAGCAGCTGGTTCCGTGACTATGTCTATATTCCTTTGGGAGGCAACCGGGTGCCGAAGTGGAGATGGTTTTTGAACATCTTTATCGTCTGGCTTTTAACGGGCTTCTGGCACGGGGCTTCCTACAACTTCATTCTCTGGGGACTTTACTTCGGAGTGATCCTGGTGATTGAGAAACTCTTCCTGCTGAAGGTTTTGAAATACGCCTATGTGATCCGGAACATCTACAGTCTGCTTCTGATCATCATCGGCTGGGTCATCTTCAACTGCAGCGGGGTGGAACAGATCCGTCTGTTCTTAAGCGCCATGTTCAGTTCGCTTCCGCACTTCTCCATTGAATTTATGAACGAGCTGAACTATGCTTATCTCATCATCTACTTTATCCTCGGCATCCTCTTCTGTACGCCTTTGATGAAGTATGTGACGGAGTGGATGAACAAAATTGCCATCACGGGCGTGATCTACGATGCGGCTCTGGTGCTGATCTTAGCGGTATGCGTGATGTTCTTAATTAACAACAGCTATAACCCGTTCCTCTATTTCCGCTTCTAATGTGTCAAAATGATGAAAAAAACGGCAGTTTATGCCGTTTTTTACGTAACGTAGAGGGAAAATGATTCTATTCAGGAAAGTGATTGTGTTATAATCTTAACTACGGAGATGATTTTACTATGCTTAAAGATAAGAAACCGCTGCAGAAAATATACCAAATCATCATGTTGCTTTTGGCAATTGTCTGCATTGCGTCCCTATTATCCATCGTCATCGGCCTGACAAAAAGCGGAGGTACGGACCCGAGCAACCCGGACAACATTAAGGTTTCCGACAGGACCGACAAATATCAGATACCAAATAACCCGACGGACTATCAGAGAGAAATCTACGAAAGTCTGGCACGGGTAACAAATAGCATTAAGGATATCAATACGGAAGATCTGAGCGAACTCGCCAAAGAGGTAACGAGATCCTTTATTGCAGACTACTTCACCTGGAGCAACAAGAGGGGAAGCTACGATGTCGGAGGTCTGGACTATGTCTTCGGTCCGACGCATTCCAATTTCTCCTGGAGCGCCAGAGAGTACTACTACAACGATCTGGATATTCTGATGAAGGATTACGGTGTGGAAAACCTGCCGACAGTGAGCAACATCAACATTCAGTCGGTGGAACACATGACAGATAAATACAAATGGAAAACGACGGTTCATGACTGGACAACCAACGAAGATTATGAACAGGTCGAAGAATACGATGCCTATCTGGTGAAAGCCGACTGGCAATACGACTTAAAGGAAGGCTCTACATACGACCCGTCCAACCTGCCGAATGACGGAAACTTCATGCTGGTAGTACGTGACGGACGTCTGGAAGTAGGGTATTACCACGAATTCTGGGTAAGAGGTTTGGCAGATGAATAAGAACAAGAATATTCTGGGCATCATTACCCTCGCGTTTGCGGCACTGCAGACATTGGTGGGAGGCTATCTCATCTTCCAGGTCGCAAAGTATACCGAACTTTCAAGAAGCATTATTATCGGCGCAATTATTGCGATTCTGGCGCTGATCCTTTTGATTGACGTCATCGCATTCTATTCCTACAAATTCCGTAACAAGGGCTTCTCCATTGCCGGACTGGTTCTGGGCATTGGCATGCTTGTTTTGACTTATGTCGGATCTTCCTATCTGGGCAGAGTCGACAAAACGATCGACGACATGAGCGAGACGGAAGTCGTCATTACGGAAACCCATACGGTCGCTCTGGTTACCTACCAGAATGACAAGCTGAATTCCATCGACGATCTGACGGATCCATTAATCAAATTCGGCTACATTGACAACGAGTCCTTCGTTGCCGGTAACAAGCTGGCTCTGGAAGTCATCGACAACAACAAGCTGAATCTGGCCATGGAACCGTACGAATCCTATAACGATCTGCTCTTGGCCCTCTTTGAGGGAAAGGTAGACGTCGCGGCATTGCCGGATAACTACTATTCCATGTTCTCCGTCAACGACGGTTACGAAGACTATCTGGAAAACACCAAGACGATCTATACGTACTCCAAGGATATGGAAGTGGACAACCTGGGCGGAAACGACAAAGATCTGACACAGGAACCGTTCACAGTCCTCTTAATGGGTATGGACGAACAGAGAACCGACTCCCTGATGGTTGCGACATTCAACCCGAAGCGGATGGCGGTTACCTTAACATCCATTCCGCGTGACAGCTTTGTCCCGATTGCCTGTTACAACGGCAACCGTTCCGACAAGATCAACCATGCACGTACCATTTCCCGTCAGTGTACGATCGATACGGTACAGAACTTAATGGATATCACCATCGACTTCTACGTGGAAGTGAACTTCTACGGTGTCGTTCAGATGGTGGATGCCATGGACGGTCTGTTCTTATATTCTCCGGTGCGTTTCATCGGTCAGCAGGCCGGTTATGAAAACGACGAAAACGGCCGTGGCAAATACTGGGTCGACGTTGTGGCCGGCTGGGCACAGCGTGACGGCCAGCAGACACTGGCTTTAGCCAGAGAACGTCATGCCATGCCGAACGGGGACTTTGACCGTGTTCAGCACCAGCAGGAGATCATTCAGGCAATGGTCAGCAAGATGCTGGAAATGCGCGATGTCAACAAGATCCTCAAAGTCATTGAAGCGGCCGGCGAAAACGTAAGAACCAACTTCAACGTCAATCAGATCACACAGCTGGTCAACTTCGGACTGAAGGCCATGTCTACGACATATGAAGGCAGAACCAACGGCGTGAGCGGTCTGTTCAAGATCACAAACTCCCGCTTAACGGGCTACTCTTCCTGGAACTACAACGAAGCCATGCAGCTGCCGCTTTGGATCTATATCCTCTACGACGGATCCATTGCCGACAACAAGGCTATCATCGACCGGAACCTGTGGGAGGATACCACATTGAAGAATGCCTTCAGTGCCGACTACGATACGTTCTATCCGTTCTACGATGACTTTACGGTGAAAGAATACTACAACGAGGAGCATCATCATCCGGAAATGCCGGATATCATGCCGACCATGAAGTTTATCTATACACTGGAAGAGGTCAAGAGCTGGATCGCCGACCGTGACTGGATCAAACTGAAGGTTGTGGAAGTCCGTCAGGGCGATACCGACTACTCTGCGGATTACAAGCACAATCTGGTCATTGCCCAAAGCGTATCCTACGGAAAGCTCACCAAAGATATGACCGAGCTGACAGTCTGGGTCGTCAAGCACGACGTCAACTGTAAGCTGGAAGAAAACAGAGACTATGAAGACTGCGGTGCGGCCTATGTTGTTCCGAAATTCACGGGCATGAGCCTGTCGGAAGTCAACGACTGGAAGAACGCCCATCCGGATATCGCTGTCAGCGTTACTACGATTGACAGTTCCTCCGCATCCTTCAATCCGGAATATGCCAATAAGGTCATGTCCCAGAGTGTGGAAGCTTATACATTATTAAAGAATGTCACGGGTACGATCGAACTCGTTTACTGCGATGCATCGAACGTGACAGTCGACTTTGCGACATTATTCAACTACAGCAAGTCCGATATGGATGCCTGGATCAAGCAGAACTGGAGCAATAACTACGAATACCGCTATCCGTACAGCGATACGGTTGCGGCAGGCAGGATCATCAGCATCAGCATCGGCGGTACCAGCTACTCCGCAAACAGCGGCAGTGCGACATTCAAGACGGACAACAGTCTGGTGGTTACGATCTCCAACGGACCGGAACCGACATTAACGATTCCGACATTCACGACAGTGGATGAATACAAATCCTGGTGTTCCGTCAACAGTATTACGGAAAACATCGTCAACGAAGAAAAGACTGACGACAGTAAGGCCGGCACGACGGAAATCACTCAGTCCATGACAGGTACATACAAGGGCAGCGAAATTGCCGGCGGTCTGTATCTGACAGTCACGAAGTATGTTGCCGAGCAGCGTGTGGATGTTCCGACATTCGCATCCGTGGATGAATACAATACCTTCATGTCCGGTATCGGCGGAAGCGCTAATGTGAACTACGCGGATACTACGATTGAAGATGAGGCAAAAGCCGGAACAACGGAAACAGTCTCCATCACCCAGTCTCTTGCGGCAGGAAACTACAGGATTTCCGAAGCCAGAGGCTGTACGCTGACGGTTACCCGGAATGTCTATGTTGCACCGGCACCGGTTGAACCGGACCCGCAGCCGGAACCGACACCGGAACCGCCTGCAGATCCACCAGCAGATGGGAGTAACGGATAGTGAGCACGGTAAGTATTATCGTAGCCATTTATAACATCGAAGAATATTTGAAAAAATGTTTGGATTCTTTAAGAGTCCAAACATTTTCGGATATTACGGTATATTGTGTCAATGATGGCTCCAAAGACGGGTCCAAAAAGATCATTGAAGAGTTCTGCGCCATAGATTCCCGCTTTGTTTTGGTGGATAAGCCAAACGGCGGATTAAGTGACGCAAGAAACTATGCACTGAAGGATGTCACCAGCAAGTACGTCATGTTCATTGACGGCGATGACTTTGTACAGCCGGATATGGTGGAATGCGCTTTGAAAAAGGCGGAAGAGAATGATCTGGATTTGGTGGTGTTTGACTATAACCAGTACTATCTGGCAACTAATACCAGCGAAGTCCGTCACATTCCGTTTGATGAGAACAAGGTTTATTCCTTAAAGGATACTCCGACGCTCTTATGTTACGTTGGTAACAGCGCCTGGAACAAGCTGTACAGGACAGCCCTGTTCCATGCCAACGGCATCGAGTATCCGAAAGGATATGTGCAGGAAGACCTCGGCACCACACCGAAACTGTTATATCTGGCAGAGAAAATCGGCTTTGTATCGAAGCCGTTATATAACTATTTAATTGACCGTCCGAACAATATCACACAGGAAAAGAATGAGCGGATTTACCATATTCTGAAGATGTGTGAGAGTTTTCTGACGTTCTATAAGGAAAAGGGAGTCTATGACCGGTATTATGAAGAACTCAAATATCTGGCCAGTGTGAATATCCTGCTTTCCCTCAAAAAACTGCCGTATTTTACGGATAAGGCCTTTGTGAACGGCTTTATCAAAGACACGTTTGCCTTCCTGAAGCGGTGGTTCCCGGATTTTCCTAAATGCAAATATCTGTTGTATACTTATAAAGAGGACAGGATTTATCTGAACCCGTTCTTACTGAAGATGTATCTGATGTATAAGAGGGTCAAAGGATAACAGAGGTTGTTTATGAGCAAAGTTACAATTGTTGTTCCGGTCTATAATGTGGAAGAGTACATTGCCAAATGCCTGGATTCTTTTGTTGTGCAGGCAAATGAGGATTTTGAAGTACTGGTCGTCAATGACGGCAGCCCGAAAAACGAGCAGGTCATCATCGATGAATATGTCAAGAAGTATCCGTTCATTCATACCATTGTGAAGGAGAACGGCGGATACGGCTCGGTTCTGGAACTGGCAGTGAAGACCGTCACAACACCGTACATGCTGGTGTGCGATCCGGACGACTACCTAAGAGACGATGCCGTAAAGACACTCCTGGATCTGATTGAGAAGAATGACTGCGACATTGCGATCGGTGCCAAGACACTGATCTATGCCGACAGTGAGGAACAGAACTACGATCCTTCCTTCAATACCGGCTATGTTCTTTTGGAAGACGGAAAGGTCTTTGAAAGAGACAGCGATGACTATGAACAGCTTTACTTTGTGGACCCGAGTCCCCATGCCAAGCTGTACAAGGTGAGCCTGTTAAAGGAAACACAGTTCCCGCACAAGGTCTCCTTTACGGATAACATTCTCTTCTTCACGGCACTGAACCGGGCGAAGAGAGTCGTCTATACCAGAGAACCGCTGGCGTACTATCTGATCAACCGGGTGGGAAACACCATGACGGATGTGAAGCCGACAGCCATCGATGCGGAAATCAAGGTGCTGAATTCCCTGATCACTCAGTGCAGGGGAGAAGACGTTCCGGAAATGTTCTATTACCGGATGTTTGAAGCCTACAAATTCATCATGAATGACAAAATCAACCGCTGCAACGGCACCAAAGAGGAAGTCCGTCAGCGCCTGCTGTCACTCTATACGGTGATTTCCAATCTTTTGGACAAAGGAAAACAGATTCAGAAATACTACCGTAAATATGCCACCTACCATCTGGTGGAGCGGACAAAGGATCTGCTGCTTCTGCAGCCGAAGACGTCACAGAAGACGTATCTGTCCATCGTAAACAAGAAAATAGAAAACTTGAAATAACATGAAACCGAAAGTAAGTGTGATCGTACCGGTATATAACGTGGAAAAGTATCTGAGCAAGTGCTTAGATTCTTTGGTGCATCAGACACTTCAGGACATGGAAATATTGGTCATCAATGACGGCTCTCCGGACAATGCCCAGGCCATCATTGAAGAATATGAAAAGAACTATCCGCAACTCAAGGGATATTTAAAGAAGAACGGCGGACTGAGCGACGCCCGCAACTACGGCATGCGCTATGCGCAGGGGGACTACATCGGCTTTATCGATTCCGACGACTATGTGGAGTTGGATATGTTTGAGAAGATGTATCAGACGGCCGTGAGGGAAGGGTGCGATCTTGTCGTGTCCGATCTTGTCTATACCTATGAGGACGGACAACCGGACTCCCTGATGAAGGGGTTGTCTCTGCTGAATGAGAACCGCAACAAAGCCGGCTTTCTTTCCCCGCTGTTTGCCTGGAATAAGCTGTATAAGCGGGAGCTGCTCGAAGAGAACGGTTTAGCGTATCCGGTCGGCTTATGGTATGAGGATATCCCTGTCAGCATTCCGTGCTTTGCGCTGGCAAAGAAGATCGGATATGTTGAGAAGGCGATGGTTCATTATTTACAGCGCTCCTCTTCCATTATGGGAACGCGCAATTCCAAGAAGCTGCGCGATATCTTTACGGAACTGGAATCCACTTACAGCTACCTGGAGTCCCACGGGCTCTTGCATACTTACAAAACGGAACTGGAATACCTCTATGCGGAGCATCTGATGGTCTACGGGGCCTTCCGTTTCCTGCGTACGGAAGAGTA
Source organism: uncultured Erysipelotrichaceae bacterium (assembly GCA_902803495.1). Taxonomy (GTDB): domain Bacteria; phylum Bacillota_I; class Bacilli_A; order Erysipelotrichales; family Erysipelotrichaceae; genus RUG14871. Next base: position 6,734 of record CADCPY010000029.1, on the reverse strand, counting down.
CAGAGCTCTTTCGCGTGAAGCCTTTCAACTCATCTCCAAACGTTTCCCGAACTGGAGAAGAAATCCCTATCTGAAGCAGAGGTTCAGCTGGAAGAACCGGCTGTTCTGCATGACTTTCCGTCCGTCGACACTGACGTTATGGAAAGCAGTCTTAGAAAGAAGAGATGAATCAAAATGATCAGTGTCAGTGTCATTGTACCTATCTACAATGTAGAGAAATACCTGCGGAGATGTTTGGATTCCTTAGTGAATCAGACCTACCACAACATGGAGGTCATCTGCGTCAATGACGGCTCGAAAGACAAGAGCCAGGAAATTGTCGAGGAATACGCAAAGCTCTATCCGCAGTTAAAAACTTATATCAAGGAAAACGGGGGACTCAGCGACGCCCGTAATTTCGGCCTGGACAAAGCCAAAGGCGACTACGTCATGTTTGTGGACGGCGACGACTGGCTCGATTTAAGCTGCGTGGAAAAGATGGCCGATAAAGCCGAAGAGGACTGCGCGGAGATCGTCTGCTGCAACATGGAGTATGTCTATGAGACGGGACGGAAAAGCACATTCTCCACGGAATCCTTTGAAACGGGTTCGCCGCGCGTGAATAACAGGCTGATCTTCTTAAACAATTCCGCCTGCAACAAACTTTACCTGAAAACACTGTTTGACGACTATAAATTCCCGGTCGGCATGTGGTATGAGGATCTGGCCAGCGTTCCGACGCTTTTGGCAAAAGCCAAGATCGTGGCCCAGGTGAAGGAACCGCTCTATAAGTACTATCAGCGCGCCAATTCCATCAGCCATAAGATCAAACCGGACAACCGCATCTTTGATATCTACAAGGCCATTTCCAAGGTGCAGAAGGAAGTGGAAGGGATGGAGGAATATCAGGGGAAGGAATACATTCAGAAGCAGTTTGAAGAACTGTATGTGATTCACGGGGCTGATCTGACCACACTTCGAATCGCCCGCTTTGACTTCCAGCCGGATGTCTATCTGCTGGAGAATCTGAAGAATCTGGATGAATACTATCCGACATGGTATGACAACCATCTGGTGCGGGAAATGGGATTTAAGAAGCGCGTCGTCTTCTTCCTGTTAAAGCACCGCCAGACGAAGATGCTGGCACGGCTTTTGGGGGCAAAAGTAAAATGAAAAACGTATACAACAAGATCCGGCCGTATGTGCCGTATGCCTTTGCACTGCTGATCTTTGGCCTCTTCTATTACATGACCAGCAAAACACCGCTGGCAGGGGATGACTGGGGCTATGCCATCAACGGCATGAAACAGAATCCTTTCAAGACGGCATTTGAGTTTTACCAGAGCTGGAGCGGACGTTTCTTCTCCGAGCTTTGGGGTTTTATCGTTGCTCCGCGCAAATGGCTGTGGAATCTTCTGAATCCGCTTTTCTTTGCGCTCATTTACTATTTTGTCTATAAGATCGGATCACTGAAAAAGGAAGCAGGGCTCTTAAGCGGCATGGTTCTTTTTGCGATGATGCTGAACGTCAACGCTGATCTCAGAATGCAGACGTATACGTGGATCATGGGGACAACTTACGTGATTCCTTTACTGCTCTCTCTGGGATACTTTTTCTTTGTGTTAAAAGAGTTTGATACATTGGAAGAGATGCCGAAGTGGTTAAAGGGCATACTGCTTTTTGTCTGCTTCTACATCGGTCTTACCATGGAGAATATTGCGGCGGTGGTGGTCTTCGGCGAACTGCTTCTGATCATCCACTACTATTTCAAGCATAAGAAGGTTTCGCGCTTTCTGGTTCTTTCCATTGCGATCAGCTTATTAAGCTTTGTAATCATGCGTTCCTCCCCGGGCAGTGCCTTCCGCTTAATGCGGGACCATCCGGAGTTTAACGCCTTACCGATCTTAAATAAGATCCAGATCAATCTTCCGTATTTTATCCAGTATACCTTTACGGGGCATAAATTCACATTGCTCTTCTTTACGGTGGTACTGGGCGGACTGATGGTCTTTGACGGACGCCCGTTAAATCCGTTAAAGATCGCACTGGGACTGTATCTGGTCTTTATTCTGTTCCTTTTATTCTATGACAATATCGCCAGATTTTTGCCGTCCGCCTTCTTATCAAGGATTACGGATCCGGCGGACTCCATCGGCAGAATCCTCTGGCTTCTCTATATCGTTGTGGCTTTTGTGATCATTCTGCTTTATGTGGAAGATCCTGCCGTGAAGCTGATGGCGCTCTTCTTTATCACCTTGGGCGGCAGCTCCAATCTGATCATGATGATGTCTCCGATCTTCGGAGCGCGCTCGGCCTTATACTTTGTCTACTTCATTATCGTGACAACGGTACTGCTGCTGAATGAATTTGCGCATAAGATGGGCATCTTTGTCTGGCCGCTTCTGATTGTGGCTTTAGCACTGAGTCTGCTTCGCGTCCGGGAATACGGATATAAATATGCGGCAGTGGATGCCGTGCAGAAAGAGCGCTTAAGCATCATTGAATACTACCGCACCCATCCGGAGGATAAGGAAGTTCATATCCCGCGCATGCCGATCTATTCCATTCACAGCGGAGATGTGGAAGTGGGGGATGACTACCATTTTGAAACATTCCGTCAGTACTTCGGTCTCTCGCCGGACACCAACATCTATTTTGACTGGAAGGAATCGTACTGAGCGATAAGTCTCCTGTGGTATAATAGGGCAGTATGAGAACAAGATATACCTTTTACAACTTTTTAGTCAGCATTATTTCGGGGATCGTCATCCCCGTTTTAGGCTTTGTAAAGGTACGTCTTTTTATTGCGGCCTACGGGGACGAACTCAACGGTCTCTATCTGGTCTTCAACAATGTCATCACCTATCTGAATATCTGTGAGCTTTCCTTCTCTTTGGCCTTCCGTCAGCTGTTATTCAAACCGCTGGCCGACGGAGATAAAGAAGAAGTGAACCGCATCTATTCAGGCGTGACCAGCATCTATCATAAAGTCGGTCTATTAGTCATTGTACTGGCCTTTGTTCTGGCCTTTATCGTGCCGCTCTTTAACCGGGATACGATCGATATGTCCTTATGGGAAATGGCCTTCCTCTTTTTGATCATGGCCCTGCCGTTTGGCATTTCCTATTTCCTCTTACCGCCATCCCTGGTGATCATTGCGGATCAGAAGGAATACAAGATCTCCGTCTGGATCCAGACGATTGCGATCATCCGCATGTTCTTAATGATCATTGTCATTTTACTGAAGCTGCCGTATGTTCTGATCTTTATCATTGAAGGCTTAAACGTCTTCCTCAGCAACTTCTTTGCCAACCGGATCGCGAAAAAGCACTATCCGTGGCTCAATCATGATAAAAATATCCGCACCAATCCGGAATTTGTGGAAAGCTCCCGCAGTACCATGGTGCAGCGCTTAAGCAATATTGCCATCACCAGTTCCGATAACATCATCATCAACACGACGATGGATCTGACCAGTGTCTCAATCTTCGGTTCCTATTCCTATCTGATCGAGGCGGCGCTGCGCATCATCAACAGTGCCATCACTTCGCCGATCAACAGTTTCGGAAACCTGTTCTCCTCTGATTCGGAAGATTCCTATCCGGTCTTTGAGGAGTTCTATGAATTTTCCTGTTATCTGGCCACCATTTTAGCGGTATGTATCTTTGTGGTACTGGATGAATTTGTCTACCTCTGGGTGCATAAGGCCAGTTATGTTCTGCCAATCTCGGCCAGCATCATCTTCGCGCTGAATGTCTTCTATTTAACGCAGCGGGAATCGATTATCCTGATTCGGGATGCCAACCGTCTTTTTGTGAAGGCCAAAAAGAATGCCTATCTCATGACGGCGGTGAAAATCGTTTTATCCTTTGTCTTGGTACGCTACTTCGGTGTCATCGGTGTCTTATTGGGAACGCTCATTGCCTACGGAACGGTGGACCTGCTCTTTAATCCGAAGCTTGTCTATGAGGAAGTTTTCCATAAGGATGCGAAGATCTATTACGGAAAGTTTGCCGTGCGTCTTGCCATTGCGGCTCTCATGGCTGTTGTCTGTTACTTTGTATATCAGAAGAGCGTTCCGTATATCGGGGAATCCCTGATCCACTTTGCGGTGACGGTGATGGGGCTCGGAATCAGTGTGGTGATTCTCACCACGGTGATTTACTACAGCCTGTTCCCGAGTTTCCGCAAGCTGGTCTTACGCGGGAAAAATCTTCTTTTGCGAAAGGCAAAATAGGTTGGTAGGAAAAGAAAATATAGACTATAATGATAGGGAAGGAAGGAATTCAAAATGTCAGAAAACAAAGTATTAGTAGAAGTCAGCGCCAGACATGTTCATTTATCCCAGGAACATCTGGAAGCTTTATTCGGTGAAGGTTATCAGTTAACAGTCAAGAAAATGCTGAGCCAGCCGGGTCAGTTCGCCTGTGAAGAAAAAGTCACAGTAGTCGGACCGCGTGGAGAAAGCAAAATGTCCATCTTAGGACCGGTCAGAAAAGAGTCCCAGGTGGAAGTCTCCTTAACGGATGCCCGTGGCTTAGGCGTTAAGGCTCTGGTTCGTGAAAGCGGCGATCTGGAAGGAACAGAAGGCTGCAAGTTAGTCGGACCGAAGGGTGAAGTCGTTCTGGAAAAGGGCGTCATCGCTGCAAAACGTCATATCCACTTCACACCGGAAGATGCAGAAAAATTCGGCATCAAAGATAAAGATATCGTCAGTGTCAAAGTTGATACAGACGGCAGAAGCCTGGTCTTCGGCGATGTTGTCTGCCGTGTTTCCCCGTCCTATGCACTCGCAATGCATGTTGATACGGATGAAGGAAATGCCATGGGCTATGCCGGACCGGTCTACGGCGAAGTCATTAAATAAGCCATTCACAAGCAAGTAACAAGGAACTGCCCGCAGGCAGTTCCTTTTCTGTTGTCTTGCTTATTCGTTGGCAGGATTGATCTCGTTGAGATATGTCATGAAGGCGCCGATCAGATTAGCGTCATTGTGGAACTGGCAGGTGACAACTTCCACCTCGAGTTTCGGTAAGAAGCGTCCCATCGGGCTCTCCTGCATGACAGCCTGCAGGTTGTCGCGGATCTTTTCCGTTAAGATCGGCTGACGGCTGATTCCGCCGCCAATGGCTATTTTTTCAATATCCAAAAGCCAATAGAAGTTGTAGATCTGCTTGGCAACGGCCCGGGTGAAATCATCCAGCACCTTCTGGGCCACTTCATCGTCCGGCAGACGCTTGAAGAATTCGCGTCCGTCGATCTTTTCCTTTAAGCCTTTGGCGGCCGCGTAGGCACCTAACAGACCCGTGGTGGAGCAGTTCATGCCCATATAGGAAGAGAAGTCATTGAACTTTTCCGCATTGGTATTTAAGAAGCTGAATTCGCCGGCTGTGAAGTGACGTCCGCGGACGACCTGTTTATTGATGATAAGTCCGCCGCCGACTCCCGTGCCGATGACGCAGACCGCCGCATTGGTGCAGCCCTGCAGCGCACCTTTGTAGAATTCCGCCTGGACCGCAGCCTTGCCGTCATTCTCCAGAACAACGCGGCAGCCTAAGCGCTCCTCAAGCAATGGCCCGACATCCGTGCCGTGATTGTAAAGCAGAGCACCGCCGCCGTTGATGCGGCCTTTTTTCACATCCACAAAGCCAGGCAGGGACATGGCCACGCCTTCCACCTGATCCTTATACTGCAGGTAGACTTCCTGAATGTTGTCCGCAAAGTGTTCGAAGGTATCCATTGGCGTAGGGAAGTAACCCCGTTCGCTGATGTTCAGATTCTCATCCATGACGGCATATTTGATCTCGGTGCCGCCGACGTCAAATGTCAGTAATTTCATGATTCTACTCCTTTGTTACGCTTCCGCTGTTTAATGTTTTTGAATTGGCCTCTAATGGCAGCCACTCCAGGACCCGCTTGATATTGCGGTCCCAGAAATCCCATTCATGTCCGCCGTCTTCCTCCAGATACGTGACGTTAAAGTTGAGCTGTTCCAGTTTGTCACGCAGATTCCGGTTGGCATTTAAGAGGGAATCCTGCAGGCCGCAGGCCACAAAGAATTCCGGTGCAGGCGTACCTTGTTTTACCTTGTTTGCCAGCTCTTTCATGGCGACATCCGGATTGTTCATTGACGCTTTGGCTTTTTCATAATCGCCAAAGAGGGCATTGATCCCGAGCAGGGAATCCGGGGAGTCCAGAATGCTGCAGGCCGAAGAGAGTGCGGCAATCCTGCTGAAGGTTTCCGGATATTTCATGCCGTTGATCAGAGCACCGTAGCCGCCCATGGAAAGGCCGGCGATGAAGGTGTCTTCCCGTTTGTCGGAAAGCGGGAACATGCGACGCGTCACATCGACGAGTTCTTTCGCAATAAACTGCTCGTAGTCGAATGTCGGCATGTTGGTGTTGATGTAAAAGGCGTTGTCTCCGGACGGCATCACGACCGCCAGATTCTTTTCTTCCGCCCAGCGCTGAATGCGCGTACCGCTGACCCAGTCCGTGTAGTTGCCGAAGATGCCGTGCAAGAGATACAGTGTTTTAAACTTCTGATCTTTCCGGTTGGCATAGTCCATGGTCTCAAAAGAGATCTTGTCCACCGGTAGAATGACATGCAGCGGGACCGTACGCATCAGGGAACGGGACAGATAGTTTACCTGAATGAGTGCCATAAATCCTTGTATGATACACATGTACCTTGTGAGTACATGAATATCACTGTTCCTTTCTAATCCTTTGATAGAATGATTAGTAGAAAGCCT
>CADCPY010000028.1 GCA_902803495.1 uncultured Erysipelotrichaceae bacterium | reverse complement strand
TGGAATCTCCGGATGAAAATCTTTATAGAAGTTGTTCATTTCGACTCTTAAATGCGGACAGCAGCAGAGAATGTCAAACTCATTCAGTTTCCCTCCCGCAGAGTGAATCGACATGAACTGAATACTGACTTCATCTTCCAGACCGCTTTCCGCCATCTGTTTCTTCATTTCTCTTGCAATATAGTAAGAGGAAAAACCTCCTGCGCAGCAAATGCATATTCTAAGCATGTGCCTCCTCCTTTTCGGCGTTTCTGCGGATCTCGTCCTGACACACCAGAACGTTTCCAAGATGCATATATTCCATGCGTTCCTCTTCCGTTACCATATATAAGTCCGGAATAAACCGTTCCGGAAGTTGTTCCTCCAGCTTTGCCCGGATCTTTTCCAGAGGAATCTCCAGCGGAAGTGCGACAGCAATCGCCTCCGGAGCCATAATGGCAATATTGGTGATTAAAGCCCGTGTCACATATTTCAGATAGCCGTGCGGATTGTTTTTGGCCTTTTCCACATCGGTACGCTTCAGAAGCAGAAGAATCTCCCCTGCCGCTTTATTTCTTCCTTCATAAAGAACATCGTTAACGATAAACGCCTGACCGCCAAACGGTACCCTGTTCTGGGAATGGAAGGTCAGCGTATGGTACTGCGGATGGGTATGATGGAAGCCCAGTGCCGCCATGGAGGTGGTCCGGTTGATCCGAACCTTCAGGCCGGTTCTCTCTTCCAGAAGCAGACGGATATTCTCCCGGTTCATATAGGCCAGGTTTTTGGAGACATTCACCGTTCCGCGGTTGATTTCTCCCGGCATGCAGACGGAAATGTATTCAATTTCATATTCCGGCAGCATCAGAACATGGATCGCATCCATGATGTCATCGATTTCATACTGCAGTTTCTGTACCCGCACTTCTTTTTTCATCTCCCCGTCTTGATAGACACGGAAGACATAATACGGATTCCAGTGGGAAACGAAGGTCATGGAAAGGATTCCGGCATGATTGATCAGATTCTGCAGCTGCAGTTCCTTCTCTTTTTCCCTGCCCTTCCGTTTGACGTTTTCCATGGACATTCCGATAAACGTCATACATCCCGCAGCGTTATAGCTGGAGAAGATCTGGGTCGGCAGTGTCAGCACCAACTTCCCCGGATAGGCGGAGCGTACCTCACTCTGACGGTGACGGATCTGCGGTGCCAGTAAGATCACGTCGTAATTTGACGCGACTTCATACAGTCTGGAATACGGAACCGCATCAAAGTAGAAATCCGTTTTCAGATAGTCGGATGTTTCATTCAGTTTGTTCGCGAAGAAGGATGTAGTCAGGCCGCCGCTGCAGCACAGAAGGACTCTGGTCTTATCATGTCCCTTTGCGTCTTTTAAGGCATGCACCATCTCTTCAAACAGATGATGGCAGCGCTCTTCGCTGTTTTCATTCAGGTCAAAATGCAGATAGAAGAGATCCTCCCTGTTCCGCTGAGATACGATCCGCATCTCAGCGATTTCATATTCGTAAATTGACGCAAAGCTTACTTCGCCGATGGCGTAATCCGTCAAAAGACGGAAGTCCTCACCGGTTTCTTCCAAACGGTAAAATGTCTCCGGATAATTTCGGATCCAATTGCGAAATTCTTCTCTGGGATATGATGCCATATGATAAACCCTTTTCTTTCTGCTTTTATTATATAATAACCGTAAGAGAAGTTGAGTGAGGAATTGGATATGAAAGGTGCAATCTTTGATATGGACGGTGTCCTGTTTGATACGGAGGCACTCTGGCAGATCTGCTGGAACAAGGCGGCAGCCAGGCGGGGAATCACGCTTCCCGACTCGTTCCGTAAGGATATCTGCGGATCCTCGGAGAAAATGCCTGCCATCGTTTCGCACTACTATCACACCGACGAACCCCTTCCTCTGATTCAGGAAGTCTATGAGGATCTCTTAAAGCTCCGCAGCAAGGGCCTTCCGGAAAAGGAAGGCATTCATACCGTTTTGCCTGCACTTAGAGAGATGGGCTTTAAAATCGCCGTTGCGTCCTCTTCTCCGACCGAGCTGATCCTGCAGAATCTGAAGGAAGCGGGTATTGAGATGTACTTTGATGAGATTACCAGCGGTCAGGAAGTCGCCCACGGCAAACCGGCACCGGACATCTTTCTTCTGGCCGCCGAGCGGCTGAAGTTGCCTGCAGAGGAATGCTATGTCTTTGAGGACGCCTATAACGGAATCTACGCCGCTTCGGCAGCGAATACCAGGCCGATCATGGTCGTGGATCTGAGCGAGCCGGATGAGGAAATGTACCGGCTCTCACATTTTGTCACCCGCTCCCTGCCGGAAGCATTGGAAAAAATCAAAGAAGAAATGTAAAAAAATGCCCATCCATCGGATGGGCAATTCTTTTCTTGTTAAGGAAATTACTTTCTTAAGCCTAACTTTGCGACTAAGTCTCTGTAGCGGTTGACGTCTTTGTCCTTTAAGTAAGTCAGTAAGCTTCTTCTGGAACCGACCATCTTCATTAAACCTCTCTGAGAATGGAAGTCTTTCTTGTGGACTTTTAAGTGTTCCGTTAAGCGGTTGATCTGTTCTGTTAAGATCGCAACCTGAACTTCAACGGAGCCTGTGTCGCCTTCAGAACGGGCGAACTTTGCGACGATTTCCTGTTTTTCCTGTTTGTTTAACATTTTCTTTTCCTCTTTCTTTTCTGTCCTGTAAAGCCAAGGTTCCGGTTGAGGATTCCGGTATCCTAGCATCACAGCCTTTTAATATTAACACAGTTTGATCTACTGCGCAATACTTTCTATCATGGCCAGATTTTCATACATGATCTGGACATAGTCCTTGTTTTCCGAGATCTGCGTTTCCGTCAGTCCGGACAAATTGCTGAGCTTGATCTCCATCAGATTCAGCTCATCCACCAGCTGGTCGTACAGCTCTTTCATATCATCCGTCAGGTTGGTTTCCGTCACGATATAGTTGACTTCATCCTTGATGATACGCTCTTTAATCAGAGCCAGCTGCTCCTCGTTCGGCAAGACACCGTAACGGGATAGGATGACCGGATAGACCTGCAGGCCGTAGTTCTTCTGCCATGTACCGAAGCTTGGCGACATCGTGACGATCTTGATGTTGCTGCTGACCGGTTTTAACAGCTGATACTGGGAGTCCAGCTGGGCCAGTTCCGTTTCCAGAACGGTGTAGTTGGCATTGAAGTATTCCGATTCCTCCGGGTAGTTGGCAATCAGCCACTTGCGGATCTGGTTGCCCATGGACGTCATGGCCACCGGGTCCAGCCAGATATACGGGTCATTGTCATACATGTCGATGGAATTGAAGGCCACACCTTCATAGTACGGCGATTCGACACCGATCGTACTTTCCCCGACCTGTACCGTGGTATAGCGCTGGAAGGAATATAAGCTTGTGGTATTGGCAAGATCGATGATTTCAAGATTTTCCATCTGCCTTATCTCCGGTAAATAGATCTGCAGATACGGTTCCACCTGTCCCATATACAGGAAAAGGTCCGCATCGGACAGCTGTTCCTGCCAGTCCGCATTGATATGCGAACGGATGGCTATATTTCCGTATCCGATCGTTGTGCATGTTACCCTGTCCCCGCCGATCTTATCTACTAAATACTGGATGGGATACATCGTGACGCAGATCTTCGGCTGTTTCAGTTCGCAACCCGAGAGAAACATGGCACACATCATTGAGATCAAAAGTACCAAAATCTTTTTCTTCATACTAGCACCTTCCAGCAATCATTATACCATAGTTATGACTTTCGAAAGGTAAAACTTCTTTTTCCCCTCGTATTATAGTAGTGAAATAGTGTTCACTACTATTTTTCTAGATAG
>CADCPY010000027.1 GCA_902803495.1 uncultured Erysipelotrichaceae bacterium | reverse complement strand
CTTTGAATCAGTTCCTCTGTCGTCGCTAAATCACTTTGGGAAGGAAACAGGGTTCCGCCCGGATGATTATGCGCACAGATCACGCTTTTCGCTTTCTGAAGGATTGCCTCCCGATAGATCTGATTCACGCTGATATTGGCGGCGCTGTCCGTTCCCCGAAATAGCACCTTATAGGAGATGAGCCGCTGTTTCCCATCCAGAAACAAAACCAGAAAGTGTTCCTGGGCAGCGTGTCCGATCTTTCTTCTGAGCCACAGTGTGACATCCCCGTAATTGGAGAAGACCTCCTTCCCCGCCGTATTCTCTTCCAATAAGCGTTTGCCGATCTCAAAGGCAGCTAAGAGTTCCAGTGCCTTGGCTTCCTTGATTCCCTTCTCCTTTTTCAGGGTCTCAAAGTCCATCGCGGCCATATCCTGCAGCGTGTATCTGCTTAATAAGGAATCGGCCAGATCCAAAGCGCTGACGCCTTCATAGCCGCTTTTTAATAGCAGTGCCAAAAGTTCCCGGTTGGAAAGCGTTTGGATGCCGTAGCGCGCCGCACGCTCTCTGGGACGCTCCTCCCTGCGGATCTCTTCAATCTTCATAGGACTCAGCGCATTACGGTGCTGAAAAGAAACCCGCAGAAAAGAAACGGCAGAAAGCGGACTTCCCTTCGCTTTTTCAAAGCGGAATAAGCGATGGCAAGCAAACAGGCAAATAAGATCATTTGGTTGACCTCAAGGAAGGAATACCTGCTGAAAAGCGCCGTAAAGGTCAATATATCCGCTCCGCCGATCTTAGTTTCCCATAGCGTATGCGTCAGTAACAATACTCCCAGAAGGACATACGGCCAGAAGTGCCTGACATCGAATAAACCGATCAGATAGGAAAGATGCACCTCTCCGTATCTGGCGTCTTCCGCACCCAGCGCCATAAGACTTAAAAAGGTCAGAATGTCTCTTATTTGCCCCAAGAGATGCTCAGTCCTCCCGGAATGGTTACCTTTCCTCTGGCAGAGAAGATGATTTTAATGATAGCGATTGCTCCGGCACCGACGGCCAGATACAGTACTGCTGTTCCCATGTGCGATTCTCCTTTCGTCTATATGTCCTATATAAGCAAAAAAGTGAGGTTTCCCTCACTTTTCCGTATTCTTTCTTAATAATAATCATTTCTCGTCCAAAAAATCCTTCGGACGGTACTTGGTTGCCACGTGGGAGTAGACAATGCTGCGGATGATGTTTCCGGCGGCCCTTCGAAGATCTTCTCTTGTCAGTACGCCGTGCTTCAGTCCGTTTAAAATCGTCTTCTGATAGACTTTAACTCCCGGCATGATCATGTCGTTGCCGTTGGCAATCGCAAAGTCCGTGTGTCCCTGCCCCGGCTTGGTGGAATACCAGTCCGTCATCACCACTCCTTCAAAGCCCCACTCATTGCGTAAAACCTTCGTGCAGAGATCGTAGCTGTCCGGCGTATAGACGGAGTTGATCATGTTGTAGGAAGTCATGACGGATTTCGATCCGGCTTCCTTAATATTGATCTCAAAGCCCTTCAGATAGATTTCCCGCAGTGCCCGCTCGGAGACATGGGAGTTGGAACGGACCCGGTTGTCTTCCGCATTGTTGCAGGCAAAGTGCTTAATTGTCGTATAGTTGCCCGGCGTGGCCTGAACGCCGCGGGTCATCGATGCGGAGATCTTGCCCGTTAAGAGCGGATCTTCCGAATAGTACTCAAAGTTCCGGCCGCAGAGCGGGTTTCGCTGAATATTCATGCCCGGCGCCAGCCAGTAGGTCACATTGTACTGATCCATCTCCTTGCTGACAGCGTTTCCGACTTTTTCCACCAGCGCTTCATTCCACGTCTGCGCTAAATTGGTACCAACCGGGAAAGCCGTGGCAAACTGATAGAAGACCATGTCCTTTTTGGACGGTTTTACAATGCCCAGCATCCACTTCGGCATCGTCTCCATAAAGGAAAGCAGATAGTTGCCCGGGAACATCTTGATCGTGCCCTTTTTCGATACCGCGCTCTTACGCAACAGACGCAATCCGCCCGGCCCGTCCGCCAGATTCACGGATAAGAGACCTCTGTCCAAAAACTCATAGGTTGTCTTTCCCGCCACGCCCGGCGTGCAGAAGACACTCGTATTCATCATGCCCATCGTTCCGATTCCGCAGCATACCTTCACCATCTCCTCATCCGTTAAGCTGTCGAGGATCCTGGTGACTTTCGGGTCATTGCATACTTCCGGTTTCCCGTAGCGGAATTTGGCCTTCTTGATAAAAGACGGATCCAGTGTGAGATGCTTCAGTCCTTTCAGATCAAAGGAAAGCGCTGTTTCGTTTTTCAGCACATCGACCTTCTCCGTAGTACGCAGAATGCCGTCATGCTCTGAGAGAATCACTTCCTCCTTGACTTCGATACAGCCAAACGGCATCGTATGCGCAGAGCTGTTGCCGGCTAAAAGAACATAGTTTCCCTCTTCCAATACAAAGGCATGCTTCTCTTCATCAAAGGACGCCAGTGCGCTGATATCCGCGGTCAGAGTCAGCGTCTCTTCTTCCATTGCGGAGAGCTTCCTGCTCTTTTTAAAGGCGATCAGACGCTTCACTTCCTTATGCAGTCTTCCTTTCGGTAATGCCGCATAGAGCTGCACGACTTCCGAGCCTTTCACAAGTCCCGTATTCTTCAGTGTCACTTCCGCTACTACCTTACGGCCGTCCAGCTGTAGATCGCTGTGAAGAATGTCAAAGGCGGTGTAACTTAACCCGTAGCCAAACGGGAAGCGTACCGGAATACGGAAGGAATCGTAATAGCGGTAACCGACATAGATTCCCTCTTTGTAGTATTCGTTATTCAGATCCTGATTCAGATAGGAGAATTCCGCTCCGAACGGGATATCGCTGTATTTTTTCACCCAGGTGGTGGAAAGCTTCCCGGAGAAGTTTTCCTTTCCCGAAAGCAGATCCGCAAATGCCCTTCCGCCTTCCTGACCGGCCTGGCCGTAGAAGACAAGAGAGAGATTGAGGTCGTCGATTGGGGAAAGATCCATGGACGTCCCGGAATTGATCACCACACAAAGATGCTTGAAACAGGAAGAGAGATAGCGGATATCGTTCACTTCGAGTGCCGTCAGATCAAAATCGTTATCGGCAATCTTCTTGTCCGCTCCTTCCCCGCTCTGCCGGGAAACCACATAAACGGCCATGTCTTTTGTGCTGCTTTCAAAATCATTCTGGTTGACCGGGCGGTGCTCCGGCTGCCGGTAGTTGATCATTGCCGTTTCCGCGCTCGGAATCCTGGTATTCTCTTTGATCCATTTTTTATGGCAGGCTTCTTCTTTCTCCCGGTATTCTTTCAGATAGGCCATGGTGGAAACCGTAATGCCCGCTTCCGTTAAGCCTTCCAGAATACTGACGGAATGCCGGTTATTGACTTCTCCGGAACCGGTTCCGCCCTTGATGGTATAGTCTGCCCCAACGCCGAATAAAGCCACCTCTTTGCCCGTAAACGGCAGTCCGCCGTCGTTTTTTAAGAGGACCATGGACTCCACGGCCGCTTCATAGGCCACTTCCCTGTTTTCCGCTTCCAATGCGGAAATCTGATCGGTATATTCCCCGCCGATAACACGTTTCATTCGTCTGTTCTCCTTATCCCAGTAATGTCACAAGCTTTTCTTCCATCTTCGGTGTCCACCATTCCAGATAGCCTGCCTTGGACGGATGGATGCCGTTCACCATATAACGGCGGTAGTCCTTCGGATCCACGCGGTTCATGGCTTCATCATTCCAGAGATCAATGATCCCGATATTCCATTTCTTCTGAATCTCATATAAGAGATCGATCATTTTCGGATACCATTCGCTCTCATATTTCGTGCCGGTATAGAAAATGACCGGACAGTTCCAGGTTTCCTTTACGTAGGCAATGATGTATTCGATTGCTCCGGCAACCGTTTTGGTATTGAAAGATTCCTTTACAAAACTGGAGGAGACTTCACCCAGATCCTTTTTCATGGTGGCGTCATTGGTGGAAAGCTGACAGACAAAAGCATCTGCCGGGAAGTTCTTGTCGATAAAGCGCAGACGTTCCACGTAGGATGCCTTGCCCATTACCGTCTCTTCCACCAGTGTGGTGCCGCTGACGGCTTCCTTGCGCGGTACGATACCGTCGCGCTTCTGCAGATATTCCACAAAGGAATTGCCCATGGCGGCGGATCCGTAAGTTACGGAACTGCCTAAAAAGATGATCCGTTTGTTGCGCAGAACGGCCTGAGGGAGAGGCTCCACGTTTTCCGGGTTATATTTCGGTAAATTTCCCGGATGGAGCGCACCGGAGTTCTTCAGATAAAAATACGCAGGTGGGAGAAGGATCGCTCCCGCTGCCGCTGCCGCAAGCATGATTTTCGTTTTCTTTTTCATAGTTCACCCTAAATGATATGATTCATTCTTCTATTTCTATTTTAGATTCTTTTTCTGAGAAAATATACTGTTTCACAAAAAAAGCCGGTGCTTACCGGCTGGTTTTACTCTTCTGTCAAATCACAGGGAATCACCCGAACGGCCTTTTGAAGGTCCGACAGTTTCATTTCCACCTGATATCCGATTTTACCTGCAGAGAAGAAAATGGTTTCATGGTTTTCCGCGGAAGAATCAATAAACGTCGGGAATGGCTTTTTCATCCCGATCGGAGAGCAGCCTCCGTGTACGTATCCCGTCAAAGGAAGAAGTTCCTTTTGCGGGATCATCTCGATGGACTTTTCCTTTGCAGCCTTGGCGGCCTTTTTCAAGTCCAGCGTCTTTTCACCCGGCAACATGAAGACATAGTAATGTTTACTCTTGCCCACCGTCACCAGCGTTTTAAAGGTACGGGACGCTTCCGTTCCCAGTTTTGCGGCAACTTCCACGGCAGACATCGCTTCCGTGCTGCCGATGGCATATTCCCGATGCGGAATCTTGCGCTGATCCAGAATGCGCATCACATTGGTTTTTTCCATTAACGGCTTCCCTCTTCCGTCTCCCGCTCAATATAGACCGGACGCTTCAGAACTTCCAGATAGGTCTTGGCCAGATACTGTGCCACAACGCCAAGACAGATGAGCAGTACTCCGGTCAGAAGGAACAGCACATCGTAAAGCAGAGACGCCTT
Source organism: uncultured Erysipelotrichaceae bacterium (assembly GCA_902803495.1). Lineage (GTDB taxonomy): Bacteria > Bacillota_I > Bacilli_A > Erysipelotrichales > Erysipelotrichaceae > RUG14871. The sequence continues at coordinate 13,423 of CADCPY010000027.1, read as the reverse complement.
TGTGATCAGATGAATGATCATAAAGATTACGCCGATTCCCGTAAAGAGAATGCCGAAGATAAGCGGTAAGAGTAACGGCACCGTGCTGAATGCCACGATTCCGTTGATCGCATAGACAAACAGTTTCCAGAAGCTCCATTTTGTCACTCCCGCAACCCGTTCAATATTTTCATAGGACAGCCATTTGGTCTTGAAACCGACCCAGCCGAAGATACCTTTGGAGAAGCGGTTGTATTCCTTCATGGAAAGGATCGCATCCACCATGACACGTTTCATCAAGCGGTAGTCTCTGGCACCGGAAACGATATCGGCATCGGAAATGGCATTGATGATCTCGTAGAATTTGATGGCGAAGAACGAACGGAGTTTCGGCTCCCCTTCTCTGGTGCTTCTTCTGGTCGCAACCGAGTCGTAGTCCTCTTCCTTTAATGTGCGGTACATCTCCGGTAATAAGGACGGCGGATCCTGCATGTCCACATCCATGATAGCCACAAAGTCTCCCGTGCTCTTCTTCAGTCCCGCATACATGCCGGCTTCCTTGCCGAAGTTACGGCTGAAAGAGATGTAACGGACCCGCTTGTCTTTCTGATGCAGTTCCCGCAGAATCGGCAACGTACGGTCTTTGGAACCGTCATCAATAAAGATGAATTCAAATTCCTGCTCCTTCATTCCGGCAGCGACTTCGCTGATGGCATCATAAAACAGAGGAATCGATTCCTCTTCATTAAAACACGGGACAATAATCGAGATCTTATCCATAAGTTCTTCCTCGTATCCATTATAACATATATCATCTTCCGTTACCCCCAAGGATTCGGGGTAAGAAAAAAGCGGGTGTTTCCACCCGCTCTGACCCTTAGAATCTGTTCCGGATAAATACCGGGATATCCGTGTCGTCAGTGATGTCTTCCGTTCCGACTGTCGGTGTCGGTCTGGTATATGTTTCCTGATAGGAAGGAATATCGTTGACCGGATTGTTGGCATACTGTTTTGTCTGCTGGATCTGCGGTTTTTCTTCCGAAATGTCAAATCCGGTGGCAATGACAGTAACGATAATGCTTTCACCGATCTTTTCGTTGATGGCAACACCGAAGACGACATCGATGTCGCTTCCGGCTGCTTCGCGGATGTAGTCAACGGCATCGGATGCATCGTAGGCTGTAATGCCAGCACCGCCCGTAACGTTGACGATTGCATATTTGGCTCCGCGGATATTTGCTTCAAGTAATGGAGATTTGATGGCCTTTTCAGCTGCTTCCTGGGCTTTCTTTTCCCCCTGTGCCATACCGATACCGATCAATGCGGTACCCTGGCCCTGCATGACTGTCTTGACGTCGGCAAAGTCGAGGTTGATCATGGCAGGAACAGCGATCAGGTCCGTGATGGTCTGAACACCCTGACGTAACACGTTGTCCGCTTCTTTTAAAGCATCCGCGAACGGGATACGTCCGATGACTTCCAGAAGTTTGTTGTTGGAAACAATGATCAGGGAGTCAACATATTTCTTTAATTCATCCAGACCGTTTTCCGCCTGAGTGGAACGTCTCGGTCCTTCGAATTTGAACGGTTTGGTAACAACACCGACCGTTAAAGCTCCGCTTTCCTTGGCAATCTTGGCGAATAAAGGAGCTGCACCGGTACCGGTACCGCCGCCTAAACCGGCCGTCAGGAATACCATGTCCGCACCCTGAATTGCCTGTTTGATTTCTTCTTCCGCTTCCTGTGCCGCTTTGAAGCCGATTTCCGGATTTGCTCCGGCGCCTAAGCCTTTGGTTGTTTCCCGGCCTAAGACGATTTTATTTTTAACCGGAGATGTGTTCAAAACCTGAAGGTCTGTGTTTGCCACATAGAATTCAACGCCCTGAACTCCATCTTCCACCATTCTGTTTACTGCATTGTTGCCGGCGCCGCCGATACCGAATACCTTGATCTTGGCAACCTGAGCATAGCGTAGTTCATTCTGACTCATAATCGTTTTCCTCCACTAATTTTTCGCAAATATTCTCTTGAAGCGATTGGATAATGTATCTTCCTCGTTTGTTTTCTTTGGCTGCGGTTTCTCCTCTTCCACATCCTGCAGATAGTCTGCATGATCGATGCTGTAGAGCAGCTGATTGGAATAGCCTCTCTGGTCATAGTAAGCGTAAACGCTGCCGACAAGCGGTGCCAAGGCGCCGTTGCGGATGCCCAGTGTTTCCGGGGTATAGACGGAACAGTCGATTCCGAATTCCCTGCTGAAATATTCGTTGATCTTCTGGATCTCGGAGCCTTCCCCGCTGATCACGCAGATGATCTTTTCCGAACTGAGGATATCCTTGGAGATCTCCTTCAGCTTTCCAACCATTCTCTGCAGATAAGGCATGGCCTTATCGGCGATTTCCTTTTCACTGATGGTATGCGGTACTCCCGCCACCGTCCAGTAGTAGATCGGCGTCGTATTCTGACGTTCCGGATTGATTTCCAGGTTATATAACAATAGCTTGTTGCAGATGTCGATCGGCAGATCGTAGCTTTCGCTCAGGGCATTCAGCATTTCTCCGTATCCGCCTTCCACCACCGTGGAATTGATCAGCTTGCCGTTGGCGAGCAGGCTCAGCGTTGTGTTCTGACGTTCCAGTTTGAGGAGCAGAACGTATTTTCCCACTGCCTGTCCGAATAATGCCGCTTCGCAAGCCAGCGCATAGGAATCCAGACAGATATCGATGACCCGGATGCCGGCTTTTTCCACCAGCGAGACATATTGGTAAACCATTTCCTTGTCTGCGGTAAGGATTTCCACTTCCACTCCGAGTGTGTCGCTCTTTTCCTCAATCGGCAGCCGTTTGCTCGGGTAGCCGTTGACAATGTAGCGCATCGGAACCATCTGAACGATTTCGGAATCCGACGGAATATCGACAAAGCGTGCTGTTTTCAGAGCGCTCTGGATGTCTTCTTTTTCAATGATACCGGTATTGGTATTCACAATGATTCGTTTGGAATAGCGTCCCATATGGTAGGACGGAATCAAGAGGATCACTCGTTTTATATCTGCTCCCAGCATTTTGGAAGCGTTATTCACTGCCTTCTGAATACTGGAAATCACTGCGTCTTCATTCACGACCGTTGTGTTGGAAACACCGTCGGTTTCGACCCTTTCCACCTTCAGTACATTCAGTTTAAAATTATGGAACTCGCAGACGATTAACCGGATCTCATGATCGGCAATCTCTAAAGCCGCAAATATTTCTTTATTCACAAAACTTCCTCCATATTTATTATATAATACCACATTGCGTATAATTTTTATATGGCTAATTCGCTCTTTTCCTGACTTTCTTCCTCGCTCAAAAAGTGTCCGCACGTGTCATAATTCGGACAGTTGTTCACGCAGGAGCGGCGGGCGATTTTACGTAATTCCCGCGGCACGAATACGTCAATTTCCTCATTGTCGTACCCGACCAGAAAGTTGTGGTCATCGATGATGATCGGACGGCGCAGCACCGAAGGATTCTGCTGAATGAAGCGGATGAGGCTGTTGGTGCTCATGCTGTCAACATCGATATTCCCCTCTTTGATGATCTTGGAACGCTTGCTGATAATGTCATCCGTGCCGTTGACGGAGCGGACCAAAAGTTCCTTGATTTCATCTTCCCTGAGAATTGAGGTAAAAATATTCTTTTCCTCATAGGGCAAATCACGATCTTTTAACCACTGTTTTACCTTACGGCAGGATGCACATCCCGGCGATGTATATACTACTATCATATTTATACCTCCATCTTATAATTATAAACGAATCATGTTGAATCTGAAACAGGATTTTTCACTAATTTCCATTCATTTTCATGAAAACTTTCTCTTTTTCAGCCCTTCCGCTTTCCCTTCCGCAAATTGAATTGCTTAAACGTCTGTTTTGTGCTTTAATAAAAAAAACGAAGAACAAAAATAGTACGTGCTTCTGTCGTTTTCATAGAGAGGCAGCGGCTGCTGAAAGCTGTCAAATGCGAAGTGCGGAATTGGATTTTGGGAGTGAGATCGTATCCCGGCGTTAACGGGTCAAGAGGTTCCCCTACGGGAACAATTTAGGTGGCACCGCGTAGAAATACGTCCTAATGGGTGCTTTTTTATTGTTTTGGAAAGGATGTTTCGAATATGAAAAGAATGTTAAGCGGCATCAAGCCGACAGGACAGCTGCATCTGGGAAACTACATCGGTGCGCTGAGAAACTTTGTCAAATATCAGGATGAATACGAAATGTACGCCTTCATCGCCAACCTGCACTGCATCACCATCTATCAGGACCCGCAGACGTTAAAGAAAAACCTCAGAGACTGCGCAGCCCTCTATCTGGCCTGCGGACTCGACCCGAATAAAGCGGTCATCTTCCAGCAGAGCGATGTGCGTGCCGTATCCCAGCTGGGATGGATCATGGCCTGCAACTCCTATCAGGGAGAGCTGAACCGCCAGACGCAGTACAAAGACAAAATCGCCAAGGGAGAAACCGGCATCACGGTCGGCTTATACGCCTACCCGACGCTGATGGCTTCCGACATCCTGATCTACAACTCCGACTATGTACCGGTCGGCGAAGACCAGAAGCAGCATGTGGAACTGGCCAGAGACATCGCGGTCCGTTTCAATAACCGGTACGGCGAAACCTTCGTGGTTCCGGAACCGGTGATTGCCCAGGTCGGCGCACGTATCATGGACCTGCAGGATCCGACGCGCAAGATGAGCAAGAGTGACAATTCCGACAAGGGATGCATCTATTTACTGGATGATCCGAAGCGTGCCAGAAAGAAGATCATGAGCGCGGTGACGGACTCCGTCGGCATCGTTCAGTTCGACAAGGAAAACCAGCCGGGTGTTGCCAATCTGCTGCAGATCCTCTCCTCCTTAACGCAGGAGCCGATCGACTCCATCGTGAAGCGTTTTGAAGGCAAAGGATACGGAGACTTCAAGAAGGAAGTTGCCGATGCCGTGGAAGCGGAACTCATCAAGATCCAGACGGAATACAACCGCATCTTAAGCGAAGGTATTCTCGAAAGCGTCTTAAAGGAAGGCGCCGAGAAAGCGAACCGCACAGCCGAAAAGACATTGCGCAAGGTTCAGAAGAAGATCGGCGTGGAAATCTTCTAAAAAGTACCGCAAATTATTGTTCAGGAAAGAAAAAATCAGCCATGTACATTTTTATGTATATGGCTTTTTTGTGCTTTTTTAACAAGAAAACGGGAAATTATGATGATTTCCCGTCATTTTCATTTAATCTTCCTTTCTTCTAACGATCAGTACCTGATAGGTAAATAAGAAGAGCAGAAAGAGAATATACAGCATATGAAGCAGTGAGCCGAACTGATAGATGAGTCCGCCGAAGTTCACCGCATTCATCGCTTCCTGTGTGGTTAAGGCATTTAATGCCTGAAAGCCTTCCGCCGCAAGAGTCACATGCACCGCCAGGGTCAGAAGAATTCCGACACCGATCAGCCACTTCACTCCTTTGAAGCACTTCGGTAAGTCACCGGCCAGTAACAGTACCGTGACGATCAGCCCCGCGATCCGCAAGAACCCAAAGGCATTATAGACGGTTTCCAGCAGCGTATATTCATCCAGATAGCAGATGGCCAGATTCCCGAAGAAGGTATTGTAGAGCGGATAGAAATCCAGAATGTCATAGATATCGTTCGGGTTTGCGCATAACGCCAGATACTGTCCGACCTGATAGTTCTGCACAAGCCAGTAGATATGCGTGATTCCCAGTATCGCAAGCAGCCAGTAGACGCGCTTGGAATAGGTATTGAAGAGACGGTCGAGCTTAGACATTTTTCAGAAACTCTCTTCCCTTGATCACTTCATAGCGGCTCAGATCATAGAACTGATTCTGACGCAGCGCTTCATAGAGCACGAGTGCCACACAGTTGGACAGATTAAGGCTTCTTGCTTCCGGAACCATCGGGATCCGTAAGCAGTGCTCCAGATCCTTCTTTAAGATCTCCTTGTCGATTCCGGTGCTTTCCTTTCCAAAGACCAGATAGAGGTCTTCTTCATAAGGACAGAGGAAGCTGACATCGCTGTAGGTATTTTCCCCGTAGCGGGTGATCAGCCATTTCACGCCGGGATTTGCCGCTTCAAACTCTTCCCAGGATTCATATTCATGCAGATCAACATCTTCCCTGTAATCCATTCCGCTTCTTCTCAGATGCTTCTCATCCAGATAAAACCCGTACGGTTTAATCAGATGCAGCGGAGAGTTGGTAGCGGCACAGGTACGCATGATATTGCCGGTATTCTGCGGAATTTCCGGCTGGTAAAGAACGATATGGATCATGCCCTCGCCTTCTTTCTGTAAAGGATGCAGAGTCCGTTTAAAAGTACGAATCCTGCGAAGAATGTCACAACGATCCGGAAGACCAGATCAAAGAAGAACTGTTCCGGGAAGAAACGGATCATCAAATCCGTCGCCGGATTCAAAAGCCAGAAGTCATTCTTGGTAAAGAAGACGTGATGGAAATTGATCCAGAAGCTGTTGAAGTCCATCGCCGCATAGAGGGCAATTCCCCCGATGACGATTAAGAAGATCAGTGACACCTGATTGAAGATCGGACAGAGGTCTTTTAAGAGCCCCTGCTGCCCGTAATTCAAAAAGTAACAGACAATCACGGTGATCACGCAGATGTTCCGCACGGCCTCCGCAGTCAGATAGAGCGCCTTGACGTCTACCATATGCGTGGTTTCCCGCTCGTTGAACACTTCTCGCTCCGCTCCGTCGATCACGGCAGTGACAACCATGTCCTCCCGCTTATCGGAGGTGTAGTCTAATAAGACCCGGGTCGCCTTCATGAGATCGTCAAAGGAGCATCCGACATCTTCCGCCACATTCAGTTTGGCATATTCGGTTTCATAGAAATTGGTATTGAAACAGTGTACCATGACCGCTTCCAGAAACAAAAAGACGATCAGGGCAATCGAGAATCCGTAACAGGTGATCTTACGCAGCATCTTTATTCTCCCCAAGATACTGCAGCAGTTTTCTTGTCGCCTGACCGCGGTGGGAAATCGCATTCTTTTCCGCAGCCGTCAGCTCAGCCGTGTTCTTCCCTAAGGAAGGCACATAGAAGATCGGGTCGTAGCCGAATCCGTGTTCCCCTTTCGGTGCTTTGGCAATCTCACCCTTGAGTTCTCCGCGGAAGGTCTTTTCTCCTTTGTCGGAGACCAGAGCGATCACGCAGGTGAATTTGGCATTGCGGTTCTCCGCGTTTTTCAGCCGTTCCAGAATGACTCTGTGCTTTTCCGGGTACGGAGTATCCTCGCCGAGATATCTGGCGGAATAGATGCCCGGTTCGTTGTTTAAAGCCTCGATCTCAATTCCGGAGTCATCAGAAATACAGGCATGATGGGTATGCTGATAGAGCGCTCTGGCTTTGATCAGGGCATTCTCCTCAAATGTTTTCCCGTCTTCGATAATTTCAATCGGATCAAAATCCTTTAAGGATTTGATCTCATATCCTAACGGCTCCAATATCTCCCTGTATTCCTTGACTTTATTCTGATTGGACGTCGCAATCACGATCGTTTTCATAGTTTGATTTCCTCGATTCTGTTGTTTTCTTCATCTACGAGGTAGTGCTGACAGACCTCGTTATTCCTATGATACACCACAAGCTGATGTATCATGCGTTTTTTGCTGTAAAACGGCATATAGACTGCATAGTGTTCCAGCTCATACAGATTGAACTTTCCGCTTTTTCTGAGATACGTCTTATCGCTGTAAGAGTAAAAGAGCGCGGACGGACGGTTCTTCGTCTTGCGGTAGTAATCATAGAGCAGACATGCCTTCAAATGCTCTTCCGGCAGAGTTCCTTCCAAAGCTTCATACATCTTATGGAAGTAGAGCGGAAGCTGATACGGATGCGGAAGCGCGTTTACCACGTTTCCAATCGTCTCAAACAGGCGGAAGGCACTGCATCCCGTATCCTCGAGAATGGTCTTTACGGTATGCTGCATCCTGCCGTTATTGTAAGACTTTTCACATCCGAGCGCCACCATATGGATCCGCTTGAGATCCTCTTCGCTCAGCCACGAGGTCTTTTCCACTTCATAGGGAGAATTCTCGGAGGCGATAATGCCGAAATTGGCCGCCTTATAGCGCAGAGACGTTCCCTTTAATAGCTTCAGGATTCCCAGCTGCACCTCTTCCGTATATAAGGAGAATAAGGTATTAAAGGAATTCTCAAAGGAGACGATATCCTCATACGGCAAACCGGCAATCAAATCGGTATGCAATATGACCCCTGCCGCATTCAGACGCCGTATGACATCTTTCAGGCGGTTCAGATCGCTTTTCCGGTTGACCGACTGCAGTGTTTTCTCGTTAAAGGACTGCACGCCCACTTCAAAGCGGAACTTCTTTTTATCCATCTTTTCAATCATGTAGCGGATCATCTCTTCCGGCAGTGTTTCCGCCACCAGTTCCATCTGGAAGCTTTCCACGCTTTTGATCTCCTGCAGACGCTTGAGTGTCGCTAAAGATCTCTGATAGTCCAGATTGAAGGTACGGTCCAGAAACTTCACCTGCCGGATCGGATATTCTTCCATCTTCCGGTAGATTCTTTCCATATATTCATCCGAGAACTTCCGTACCACACGGTCCGTCTCACTCAGACAGTACGCGCAGCCAAACGGACAGCCCCGGCTTGTCTCTACATACAGATAGCGGTGATAAAGATCCTTTAGGTCAAAGTTCAAAAAGTAAGGATCTTCAAACTGTTCCAGATAGGCAAGATCCACTCTGCCGACCCGTACGGCGTCTCCCTTATGTTCCTTGGTGCACTCCGATTTGCCGGTCATGATGTACTTCCAGAGTTCCACTTCCCCTTCTCCCACGCTGATGGCATCAATGTCATGATCAAACCAGTCATCGTTATCAAAGGTGACGTCCGGCCCTCCCAGAATGATCTTGATTTTCGGATTTGCCCTGCGGATCATGGGGATCCACTTCTTCACGTATTCCGAGTTCCAAATATAGGTGGAGATTCCGACCACATCAAAATCCTCTAAATGCATCAGAGGTGTAATACGCGTTAAGTCGTCATTGATCGTATATTCCTGAATCTCTACGTTTGCTTCCTTGGGACGGGTTACGTACAGCCAGCGGATGGCCAGATTCTTATGAATATATTTCGCATTCAGTGTGGTCAGTAAAACGTTCATGAATGTATTTTAACATAGATAAAGCAATCCAAAGAAACAAAAAGGATACCGATATCACCGGTACCCGTTTGTTTCGCTTTCTTATTTGTTTAAGGCTTTCTTTGCTGTATCGCAGATGTTCTTGAAGCCGTTTGCATCATGAATTGCGATTTCGCTTAACATCTTACGGTTGATGTCAACGTTAGCTAATTTTAAGCCGTGCATTAACTGAGAATAGCTTAAGTCATTCATTCTGGCTGCAGCGTTGATACGTGCAATCCATAATTTACGCATTTCGCGTTTCAGTCTCTTTCTGTCAATGTAAGAATACTTTAAGGAATGCATGACCTGTTCATGAGCAGTTCTGTATAATGCATGTTTGCTACCGAAATAGCCCTTAGCAAGCTTTAAAACCTTTTTTCTTCTTGCTCTTGTTGCGACGCTACCTTTTACTCTTGGCATGTTTCATTCCTCCTATTAGTCCTGAATCAGCATCTTGATGCGCTTGAAGTCGCTCTTGCTGATTAATGCTGGTTTACGTAAGTTACGTTTCTGTTTGTGTGTCTTATAAGGTGCACGGTGGCTGACATAAGCATGTCCACGTTTTAACTGACCACTACCTGTTCTGTGAACACGTTTTGCGAGTGCTCTTTTTGTTTTCATCTTAGGCATAATTCTTTCCTCCTATATTTTTATTTTTTCTTTGGTGAAATGACAACTGACAAAATGTTGCCTTCCAGTTTTGGCTGTTTTTCCACATTGGAAATATCCGACAGAGTTTCAATAAAGCTGTCCATGATCTTACGACCGACTTCCTGACGGGTCATCATACGACCGCGGAAGCGCATGTCAGCTTTGACCTTCATGCCGTTTTCCAGCCAGCCTCTGGCCTGTTTGACTTTGGTGTCAAAGTCATGTGTGTCAATAACAGGAGATAACCTCAGCGGTTTCACCTCTGTTACATGTTGATTTTTCTTGGCTTCTTTCGCTTTTTTCTGCTGTTCAAAACGGTATTTGCCATAATCAAGTATTTTGCAAACTGGTGGAACTGCGTTCGGAGCTACGCAGAATAAGTCTAGATCTTGCTCATAGGCTTTTTCAATTGCTTCCCGGCGCATCATGATGCCGAGCTGCTCTCCGGTTGGACCGATTACCATAACCTCTTTGAAACGAATGTTTTCATTTACAAAGTCGTCCATGTTATTCTTTCTGTTACTGATATTTGTCACCTCTTTCATCAAATGTACAGAAATAAAAAGCGGATTACACACCCGCTTTCATGCCTATTCTTCATCGATAGCTCTTTACCTATGTCCGTCGGACAATCAGGTGAGAAACGGGTGTTTCTACTTTCTATTGCTTGATAATCTTACCATACCGGTATCCTGATGTCAATGGAATTTTCCACTTTTCCATCGGTATGGAAGAACCATAATTATTCTACCCGATTTCCCCTTCTTTTTCCATAAAAATGAACGCTTTTACGGAAAAGATTTCGCTTTTATCTGTGAATTATTATAAAATAAATATATTAGGAGGTTTCCCTTATGTTAAAAAAGAAACTGACCTGGGTACTGATCCTGCTTCTTTTGATCGGTATCTCAGCCGGATACCTTATACTCAATTCCAACGATAAAGCGATGGAACAGCTGGTAAACATGAACTACACCGAAGAAGAAGCCAAGCAGATCAAGGACCTCGGCATTGCCAATGATGTCATTTCCTTCGGCGACAGCGATCTCTTCGAAACAGCCTTCCGTCAGAACAAAGTCACCAAGGACAACTACAAGCGCTACTTAAAAGCCAATGATTCCCTGCCAAGCGGCTACAGCATGGAGGAAGTCATCAGCAACATGGACGCCATGGCCGCACAGGGCTACACGGATGAGGAAGGATTCTCTCTGATGAGCCGCTACGGCAAGGATGTTACCGGACAGTTATTCTCCTATCCGAAGCCGGAAAAGCTCGATACGGTCCTGAAACTGATCGACAAAGGCTATTCCGTCGAGCAGAGCATCAAGCTCTCCGGAGAAAGCACGGATATCATCGATCTGCTCATCGGTGAGGATGCCGACTACGAACTGCTCAGCACACTGCAGGAAAAAGGATATACCCTTTCCGAAACAGTCAATATCATGAAGAGCATTCCGTCCGAATACCATGAACTGCTCAAGAAGATGAAATATCTTCCGAGCCTCGAAAAACTGGCCTTTGAAGAAGGATTCAAGTTTGATCTGTTACCGCGTTACATCTTAGCCATCCAGTACAACAGCAAGACACCGTGTGAAGCCGTCAGCTGGGTCAACGCCAACGGCGACTACGTGTCGGCAAACAGTGTCAATTATTCCGGGCTGTACCACGACGAGAAGGAAATCAAGGATCCTACGAGTATTACGGTCTACGTCAACAAGCAGAACTATCTGCCGAGCGACTATGTACCGGCAGACCTGGTGGATCTGCCAAGCGGATACTACGGCAACGGCCAGCCGATGCGCAAGGAAGCTGCCGATGCTTTAATCAAGTTAAGCGACGATGCAGTGGCCGCCGGTTATTCCAGAGTCTACGGACAGAGCAACTACCGCTCCTACGCACTGCAGAACTCCCTCTACAAGCGTTATTCCGCCAACAGCGGAACAGCCGGAGCAGACCGTTACAGTGCACGTCCGGGCTTCTCGGAACACCAGACAGGCCTGGCGGCAGACTTAGGCGGCGGCGTTTACAGCATGACGGATTTCCAGTACTTCCCGGGTTACAAATGGGTTTGTCAGAACGCTCATAAATACGGCTTCATTCAGAGATACCAGAGCGGCAAGGAATTCCTCACCGGATTCCAGTATGAATCCTGGCACTTCCGCTACGTCGGTGTCGAAGCCGCAACCATCATGTACGAACATGATTGGACGCTGGACGAATACGTTGTATTATTTGATAACTAAAAAGATATCGCAAGATATCTTTTTTTAGCCAAAAAGAAAAGAGAGCCTGATGCTCTCTTTTGCTTTTACTGTTTTGTGGTCTGACGCGGAGTGTAGACGTAGCTCAGATTAATGGAGCCCTCTTCCCCTTCGTCTTCCAGCATCTTGGTCATCTTGCGCATGGCAACGGCGCCAAGATCATACGACGGTAAGGAGAAGCTGGAAAGCTGCGGACGCATCATGGAATTGTACTTGGTGTCGATCAGACAGACAACTTCCATTTCCTCCGGCACTTTCACGCCGATTTCCTTCGTCGCATTGATACAGGCCATGGCCTGGGAATCACGGTTGGTCAGGATCAGCTGATGACGGTGATTCTTGAAATATTCCTGCAGATAGTCATAGGAGTTATGGTATCCGCGTGGAATCTGTACATAGTTCTGGAATACCTTGCCGTGTTTTTCGAAAGCACGGGAAGCGCCGGCAATCATCTTTTTGATGGAATTGCGGTGCGTTCTGTCTTCCACGATGGCGATATCATCCACACCCTTGTCCAGATAGGAGTCCACCAGTTCCTCCACAGCACGCTCGATATCAACGTACACGGAGGAAATGCGGTGTCCGGAGATCTTGTCCCCGATGACAACGATCGGAATCTCATATTTGGACAGGATGGCGATCTCTTCTTCCTGAAGTTTATCGGAATAGATGATCACGCCGTCCACATGGGATTTGATGATATTCTCAATGACTTCGGAAATCTCGGTGATACCCTCTGTCACTGTATGCAACATGATATTGTATTTGTAGATTTTGGATACATCCAGCAAACCGTTGATGATCTGTCCCGTATACGTGAAAGACGCTTCCGGAATCACTAGGGCAATGGTGGTGGTCTTCTTTAAGGCCAAGCCCTGCGCCACGGCATTCGGCTTATATCCGAGCTTTTCAATGGCTGCTTCTACTCTGTCTCTTGTTTCTCCCCGGACGATTTCCATGCCGTTGATGACACGGCTGACCGTTGCCAGAGAGACGTTGGCTTCTTTCGCCACATCATAAATCGTTACTCGTTTCATGCCGGCCTATTCCTTCGGATCGTCGTCCTTTTTATTCAGAAGTTCATCGATCTTATCGCTGATCAACAGCGCAATATTCACACCCGTGTTCTTGACTTTCTCCACCGCTTCCTTGACATCCGGGCGGTTGAAGAAATCTTCCACGGAATCCTTGACTACATTGACTGTTTTCTGAACTTCGTCGCTGTTCATGAATTCATTGACTTTCTCCGAAGCGCTGTCCAGAACTTCTTTTCCTTTGGAAAGCGTACTGTTGATCGTTTCATT
>CADCPY010000026.1 GCA_902803495.1 uncultured Erysipelotrichaceae bacterium | reverse complement strand
TTTCGTTGGAAAAGACCTGTTTACACTGGAAACATGGGCACAGGGCAAGAACCTGAAGGTGAAATCCACACAGGTATCCTCTGATACAGTGGAAGTCGGTAAGATCATCAACTGTTCCGTCAAGAAAGACGACACCATCAAGGAAGGCGAAACCATCACTTGTACGGTTTCCAAAGGCAAGATCATCAAGATGGTCTACTTCGGCGGATGGAAAAAGGATGATGTTGAGGATTGGTGTTCTGACAATGGTATTCAGCTGAAATACTCTGAGGAATATCATATGACAACTCCGGTAAACGAACTGATCTATCAGTCTATCGCAGCCGGAACAACAGTGGAACCGGGACAAAGATTAAAAGTCATCGTTTCTTTAGGTAAACCGACATTTAAGGGATGCGCAGATAAAAACGAAGTAGAAAAGAGAATCACTGATATCCGAGATAATATGGGCTTCAGTCAGGGCGATGCGAGTGCTAATTATACTTGGCATCTCGATGAATCCAGAGATCCGGATCAGGTGATCAGCATTTCGGAACGGTATGAAGGAAATAAAATCATTGCTGATGTTGTTCTCTCAAAAGGAGAAAACCTCTGGCTGGAAAACACGGCTGACCTCTCCTGGGAAGAACTGGTTGTAAATCCTCATGGTTATACAGAACAGGATGAAAGAGTTCAGGCATTACTCCAGTTAGCGAAAGAGAAAGGAATCCAGATTGTCCGGAAATATGAAAAGACAGCGTCCGAAGGAATCGATTTCGAAGGAACAATCCTGGAAGTCTCCAGAAGCGATAAGGCTGCCCTCAAGGGCAATTCCTACATCCCGCAGAATACGATTATCTACGTCACGATTTACGACAGCAACGCGCAGTAAAGATTAGGAGAAAGCAGTTATGAACTTTGTAAAGAGAGCATTGAAGAATGTTACCAGAGGAAAGACGAAGTCGCTTTTATTGGCCATTACATTCTTCTTAATTGGAAATCTTGTCATTATCGGCTTAGGCGTATCCTATGCCAGTGAGAATGCCAAGAAGATGACCCGTATGAAAATGAAACCGGTCATCAAATATGTCATGGACTATAACGAATGGCAGAAATACCTCCGTGATCTGACTCCGGAAGAACAGGAAACTGCCTGGCAGAACTATCCGCAGCTGAAGTCCTCGGACTTTGAAGCCGTACTGGACAATGAACATGTGGAAGCTGCCAACGATATCATGGAGATCTACGGATACTCCGAAGGCTTCGATCCGATCAAAAAGGAAGCGGACCCGAACGCGCAGGGAGGTGTCATCATTTACGATGACGCGGTTGATGTGGATGCACCGAATCCGCGGGAGCAGGACTGCCGCATTCTCTGTAACCATATGGACAATATGGTTCAGATTGCGGACGGTACCTATGTCATCACCAGCGGTCACTTCTATACGGCAGACGACATTAAAAACAGAAGACCGGTCTGTCTGATTACGGAAGAGCTGGCGAAACAGAACAACCTGACACTGGGAAGTCATATCACGGCAGATGTTGCCGAACCTTATATCAAGCAGATGCTGAATGATGAAACGATCAACACATCCGTGGAATTTGAAATCATCGGTATCTATAAGAACACAGCGGAAGTACCGGAAAGCGAAAGCTGGAGAAACCAGTATCCGCAGTATCTGAATGAGAATATCATTCTGGCACCGGACACGGCTGTCAAGGGCCTTCTGGTGGAACTGCAGAACAGGATGTGGGACTATTACGCCTCCATGTGGCCGGAAGACGAATACTATTCCAATCCGGAAAACCGTCCTTCGGAAGAAGACATGTACAACGGCGAAAAGATCATCCTGCTCGATGATCCGCTCTACGTTGAAGAATTCGTTGAAATCAACAAAGATAAACTACCGCGCTTCACAAAGCTGGATGCCAATGACGACATGTTCAACCGCTTTGCGAAACCGCTGGATACGATGAGCTTATTCTCCAACATCATCGTCTGGATTGTTGTCATCAACGCGGTTGTTATCATCACACTGGTAACGGCTTTGACAATGAAGAACCGGGAACATGAGATCGGTATTCTCTTATCGATGGGTGTTTCCAAGATGAAGGTGGTCGGACAGCTGTTCCTGGAACTGGCTATTGTCGCCATCATCGGCTTCACACTGGCAGTCGCCAGCGGCTCATTGGTTTCCAAGAAGGTCGGACAGGCCGTACTGGATTACCAGATGGAAACAAGAAACAGCGAAGAGGAAGACTTCTACTACTATGGCGAAGACGACTACTTCACAACCATCACCCAGGAAGACATGCTGAGTGAATACGAAGTCAAGGTCAACCCGGTCATCATCGGTGAGATCTATGCCTTAGGCTTAGGTGTGGTATTTATCTCCACACTGATTCCGTCCTTTATGATCATGCGCTTCAACCCGAAGAAGATCCTGACGGATGCCAACTAGGAGGAAAACAAAGATGTTAAAGTTAGAAAATATCAGCTACAGCTACATTGACGGCGGCAACAAGCGTGTGATCCTCAACAATTTAAACTATGAATTTGAAGCAGGAAAGTTCTATACGATCCTGGGTCCTTCCGGAAGCGGGAAAACAACCCTGTTATCCATTATCGCCGGGCTGGACAAACCGGAAACGGGAAGAGTTCTCTTTGAAGGAGAAGACATCGAAGCCATCGGTTTAAGCAAGTATCGCCGCAACAAGATCAGCATTGTCTTCCAGCAGTACAACCTGATCAACTATCTGACGGCACTGGAAAACATTGAAATGGCCATGACGGAAACGGACAACAACATTCCGAAAAACCACAAGGAAGTGGCCTACGCCTTACTGGAGAAATTCGGTATTGTGCGCTCCAAGGCCGACCGTATGGTCAACAAGCTCTCCGGCGGGGAGCAGCAGCGTGTGGCTATCGCCAGAGCGATCGCCTCCAACGTCGATCTGATCTTCGCGGACGAACCAACAGGAAACCTGGACTCCGCCACGGAAAAGGAGATCATTAAGATCTTCAAGGAACTGACGGAAGAGTACGGCAAGACGGTTATCGTGGTAACGCACTCCAATCTGGTATCGGAGCTCAGCGACCACAGAACCTATCTGCATGACGGCATGTTAACGGACACGCCGCAGGAATTATAGAACAGGACACACAGCCATGCATGCATGGCTGTGTTTTATGTATAATGGAGATATGAAAGAATATCCGCTTTTAGAAATCTACCATAAGGAGATCCCTGCGTTTTTAAGGGAATTTGCGCAGACGGAAGCAATGCTGCGGCTGAAAGATGTCGGAATGGACTGCGCTCTGGAATATACTTCCTTTGCGCGCTTTCAGAACATTCCGCCGTATCACCGCTACGAGCACTCCGTCGGGGTGGGATTGATCACCTGGCATTTTACCTCCGATATTAAAATGAGCGTGGCGGCTTTGTTGCATGACATTGCGACACCGTGCTTTTCCCATGTGGTGGATTTTCTGAATGAGGATCATCTCTCGCAGGAGTCCACGGAAGAAGATACGGAGAAAGTCATACGAAATGATGAAGGTATCATGAAGCTTCTCCGGAAGTATTCGCTCAGCGTGGAGGACGTGAATAATTACCATCAGTACCCCATTGCGGACAATGAGATGCCGCAGCTTTCCGCGGACCGGCTGGAGTATACATTAACCAATCTGTACCGTTACGAGGGCTGCACTCTCGAGGAAATAGAGGCCATATACGGGGATATTACGGTGAACGGCAATAAGAATGAGCTGATCTTTCAAAGCGCTGAGACAGCCCTGAAATTTGCGGAAAAAGCGCTGGATACCTGTAAGATCTACGTGGCGGATGC
>CADCPY010000025.1 GCA_902803495.1 uncultured Erysipelotrichaceae bacterium | reverse complement strand
TTCATATTCGCCACGGAACTTTGCTCCGGCAATCAGAGCGCCCATGTCCAGTTCGATCAGTTTCTTATCCTGTAAGCTGGTCGGGACATCGCCCTTCATGATACGCCAGGCAATGCCTTCGACGATGGCTGTCTTACCGACGCCCGGTTCCCCGATCAGAATCGGGTTGTTCTTTGTTTTCCGTGAGAGGATCTGGATGATCCGGCGGATCTCTTCGTCACGGCCGATGACCGGGTCGATTTTTCCGTCCTTGACATCCTGGACCATATCACGTCCGTATTTTTCAAGAGCATTGAGATTACTTTCTGTTGTTGCATCAACCATTTTCTTCCCTCCTCTCCGCTTTTCCTCAATATCCAAAAGCTGTTTCTTGGTTATCTGGAATGTTCTGACAATTTCCTTGGAGACAGAGGCATTGTTGAATAACAGATGGATCAGCACCAAGGATACGCTTAAGACCTTATCGCCGATGGACTGGGCATACACCTGGGCATCGACCAGTGTCTTGTTCACTTCATAAGATAAAGACGGCTGCTGATAATTGCTCACGATCGCAATCTGGTTAAAATACCGGTTCACGATCTGTTCCACGTCTCCCTTGTTCATGTTGGCTTCCTTGAAGATGCCGTCACACGTATCATCTTTCAGGATGGCCTTTAACAGGTGACTGGTTGTAATTTCCGGATGGTGGTTCTGCACTGCCATCTGGACCGCGTCCTGAATCACGACTTGCAGACGTTCACTTAAATCATCCATATTCATAATTCCACCTCCCTCTTATCGGAATGCTTTTTTAAATTTATCGAAGACGGATTCTCTGCTTTCGAGTTCCCGGATCTTCTCGTAATATTCTTTTTCTTTTAATGTAAGTTTTGTTTTGACCTGGACATCTACGATGACATATTCATCCCCGGCTCTTCCGCCGTGCATGTCCTTGACGCCCTTGCCTTCCAGACGTAATTTCTTGCCCGGCTGGATTCCGGCCGGAATCTTGACCTGGACGTCTCCGTAGACCGTCGGGACATCAATGGTGCAGCCCAGTGTCGCATCCACGGCACTGATCGGAACCGTAATGTAGATATCCTTGTTGTCTCTTTCGAAGTATTTATGGTCTCTGACGAGGACCTCGATATAGAGGTCGCCGTTTGGTCCGCCGTTGCTTCCGCGTTCCCCACGGTTCGGTACGACGATTCTCTGACCGTTGCGGATGCCTGCCGGGATTTTCGCATCGATCTTGATTCTCTTATGCTCGTAGCCTTTGCCGCGGCACTTCGGACATTTGTTGATGATCTTTTTACCCGTGCCGTTACAGTCCGGACAGACCGTCTGGCTCTGGAACGTACCGAAAGCGGTTCTCTGCTGTGTTACCACACGGCCGCTGCCGTTACATCTCGGACAGACCTTGATGTCGTCCTTGCTCTTGGCCCCGCTGCCGAGACAGTCCGGGCACGTTTCGTCCACTTCGATCGGGATGGTCTTGGTGACCCCGTTAATGGCATCCATGAAATCGATCTGGATGTCCATAAGGGTATCCTGCCCCTTCCGCGGAGCACTGGAGTTTCTTCTTGAAGAGGAAGATCCTCCGAACCCTCCGAAGCCGCCGCCGAAGAACTGGCCGAAGATATCCCCGAGGTCTTCAAATCCGCCGCTGAAGCCTTCAAATCCGCTTCCGCTGCCCATGCCGGCTCCGCCTTCCAGCCCGGCAAAGCCGAACTGGTCGTAGGTGGCCTTCTTCTGCGGGTCGCTTAAAACTTCATAGGCCTCATTGATCTCCTTGAACTTTTCCTCCGCTCCCGGTTCCTTGTTTATGTCCGGGTGATATTTCTTTGCCAGCCGGCGATACGCTTTTTTGATGTCGTCTTCGCTGGCACTTTTATCTATTTCCAATACTTCATAATAATCTCTTTTTTCTGCCATACTCTCACCTTGCTTCACGGCAGAATCCTTTGGATCATGCCATTTTTACCGCCTTCTAATAAGACGGAAGTCCTAGCAAACGCCAGGACTGTTTTTTTATGCTTTTTCCGTGAATTCCGCATCGATGACATCATCGTCATCGTTCTTAGAGGAGCCGTTATTGGCATCCTGATAAGCGTTCGGATTCTGCTGCTGTTGCTGGTACATGGCTTCACCCATGGCCTGTGCAGCTTTTTCCAGCTCGTCGATCTTGCTCTTCAGAGTGGACATATCGTTGTTGTTCAAAGCTGTCTGCAGTTCATCTCTCAGTTTTTCGACCTGGGCTTTCTGATTTGCGTCGACCTTGTCGCCGTTATCAGCTAACGTCTGGTTGATCTGGTTGATGATGGATTCGGCTTTGTTCTTTAATTCGATATCTTCTTTCTTTCTGTCATCTTCCGCTTTGTGTTCTTCCGCTTCACGGACCATACGGTCGATCTCATCCTGAGACAAGCCGCTGGAGTTCTGAATGACGATGGACTGTTTGCGGTTGGTACCCTTGTCTAATGCGGAGACATGGACGATACCGTTAACGTCGATATCGAATGTGACTTCGATCTGCGGGATACCTCTTCTGGCCGGTGCGATACCGTCCAGTTTGAATAAGCCCAGTGTCTTGTTATCCTGTGCCATTGGACGTTCACCCTGTAACACGTGGATATCAACAGCCGGCTGGTTATCGGCAGCTGTGGAGAAGATCTGAGACTTGCTTGTCGGGATCGTTGTATTTCTCGGAATTAAGACTGTCATAACACCGCCTAATGTTTCAATACCTAAGGACAGCGGAGTGACATCCAGTAATAAGACATCGTTGACATCGCCTGTTAAGACACCGCCCTGAATTGCGGCACCCATGGCAACCACTTCGTCCGGGTTCACGCTTCTGTTCGGTTCTTTACCTAACTCGTTCTTGACAGCTTCCTGGACTGCCGGGATACGGGTGGAGCCACCGACTAAGAGAACCTGGTCGATATCGTTCTTTGTTAAACCGGCATCGGATAAAGCCTGTCTGACCGGACCGATCGTCTTGTCAACAAGGAACTTTGTCATTTCGTCGAATTTTGCTCTTGTCAGAGTCATCTCTAAGTGCAGAGGACCATTGGCGCCTGCGGAAATGAACGGTAAGCTGATTTGTGTCTGAACCATGGAGCTTAAGTCCTTCTTGGCTTTTTCAGCAGCTTCCTTCATTCTCTGTAAGGCCATGCGGTCGTTCTTTAAGTCAATGCCGTTTTCTTTCTTGAAGGCATCGTTCATCCAGTCAACGATCACGTTATCGAAGTCATCGCCGCCCAGCATGTTGTTACCGGCTGTAGCCAGAACTTCGAATGTACCGTCAGCTAAGTCCAGAATGGAGACATCGAATGTGCCGCCGCCTAAGTCGAAGACCAGGACTTTCTGTTCCTTATCTGTCTTGTCGATACCGAATGCCAGAGCTGCGGCAGTCGGTTCGTTGATGATACGTTTGACATCCAGACCGGCGATCTTACCGGCATCCTTGGTTGCCTGACGCTGTGCATCGTTGAAGTATGCAGGAACCGTGATGACGGCTTCCGTGACCGGTTCGCCGAGATATGCTTCCGCATAGGATTTCATATACTGCAGGATCATTGCACTGATTTCCTGCGGTGTGTACTGTTTGTTTTCCAGGGTTACTTTCTTGTCGGATCCCATTAAACGCTTAATGGAAATGACGGAATCCTTGTTTGTAACAACCTGACGTTTTGCCGCATCGCCGACAATACGGTCGCCGTTTTTGAATGCGACTACGGACGGAGTAGTTCTGTTTCCTTCCGGATTTGTTATAACTTTTGCTTCTTTGCCTTCCATAACGGCAACGCAGCTGTTTGTTGTACCTAAGTCAATACCGATAATTTTACTCATGTCTATTACCTCCCATGTATTTTTTATTCACTCACCTTGACGAGGGTTGCCCGTAAGATGCGGTCTTTCAATTTGTAACCTTTCTGTAATACTTCCAGGACGATTCCCGGTTCCACGCCTTCCCGCTTCTCGGTCATTAAGGCATTGTGGAAATTGGAATCAAACGGCTTGTTGAGAGATTCGATCTCTTCCACGCCTTCCTTTTTCAATGCGTTGAGCAACTGCTGGTAGACCATTTCGATTCCCTTGTAAATAGAATCTTCCTTGTCGGCGCTTGCCAGTGCCCGCTCCAGATTATCAATCACCGGAAGGATCTCCAGTGCGAAGCTCTGAATGCGGTACTTGTTACGCATTTCGAATTCCGCCTGCAGACGTTTCTTCATGTTTTCCGTATCTGCGTAGGCCTTCAGATAATCGTTTCTGGTTTTATCGAGGTCTGCCTGCACGGCACATAACTGATCCTGCAGCGCCTTGATCTCTTCTTCTGCGGAATTCGTTTCTTCCGCAGGTTCTTTCACTTCTTTTTCCACTTCTTCTAATGGAGTTTCTTCAGTGACTTTTTCTTTTTTCTCTTTTTTAGTCATTGTCCTCTCCCTTCCTCAGAATCTTTTCAATACGTTCACTCACGTATTTCAGAAGATTCACGACTTTATCGTAGTCCATCCGGCTTGGACCGACCAGCATCAGCTGAGCCACCTCATCCTTGGTCACATGGAACTTCGAAGATACGACTGCGAAGTCATCTTTCCAGACCAGGGAGTTGTTGGAGTCACGCTGCAGTGTCAGTGCACCGTCGCCTTCATGGATGGAACGGAACGCGGCGGAGTTATCCAATAACCGCATCATCGTTCTCAGCTTTTCAATATCCGCAAATTCCGGCTGGTAAAGCAGATTGTCTTTCCCGCTGAAATAGACGTTTTCGTTTGCGAACTTGATGAACGCTTCCACAAATGCCCTGAAGAGGATGTCGTGACGCTGCACTGTCTTGGCCAAAATTGGCTTGATGGATTCCATCTTTTCCACGATCTCCACGATCGGAGTTCCGACTAACCGGTCATTCAGGATATCGCAGCAGTTCTGGATATCGCTGACGCTGACGGCTTCATCGAACTGGAACATCTTGTTCTCCGTGTGCCCCGTATCGGTGATGAAGACCGCCACGGCGCTCTTTTCGTCGATTGGGAACATCTTGATGTGCTGCAGCTTCTGCTTCTCTGCCTCCGGTCCCAGGACCATGGTAGTCAGATTCGTCATCCGCGAAAGCACATCGCAGCTCAGCTTGATGACTTCTTCCGTGTTCAGTGTATGAACCTGGAAGGCGTTCTGAATTGTCAGGGCCAAATTCTCATCAATGGAAGTATCCATCAGGTTTTCCACGTAGTAGCGGTACCCTTCGGTCGAAGGAACTCTGCCGCTGGAGGTGTGGGTCTTTTCCAGTAACCCTTCGTCTTCCAGAGCGGCCATTTCATTTCGAATGGTAGCCGTGGAGTATGGCAAGTCGTACTTTGTCACAAGGGTCTTGCTGCCTACCGGCTCTGCTGTTTCAATGAACTCCTCAACGATGGCTTTAAAGATATCAATCTGTCTGTTCGTTAACATCTTGTCGCCTCCTTTTAGCACTCTGACCTTTCGTCTGCTAAAATTATATGATATCTGTTTGGCAGTGTCAACACTTAACTGCTAAAAAGTCACGGTTTCGTTAAATATATTTATCCTTATATAAAAAAGCCTTCACTCTCGTGAAGGCTGATCCTCTTTCAATTCATCCACCTGAATCCTTAGGCAGTTTACAACATGACTGTACGCTGTGCAGGCGTCCATGGCACAGATACCTTCATCAATAAACGGAGTGAAAATGGCATCCGGTGTGAATTCCCCGCTGCAGCTGCGATGCAGATGACAGTGGCCGTAGGAAGTATGCCAATGACCGCACCAGACAGTTTTTCCAACTACCCCGTATCCGTTTGCCCAGGCCTCCATACCATTGACCCATGTGGCACTGTACCATTCCTTTTTTGAGGCATTTCTCCAGTTTGAGCGCTTACTCTTCCCCAGAATCTGACCATGAAGTCCCTCTCTGACATTTGGAATCCAGCCATGTACAAAAATATGATTGTCTACTTCCGCATAATAACGGCAGTCTGAGATATATCTGTTCCATTCTTTATGTGCCTTCATCTGATTCCGTATTTCTTCTTCACTGAAATCCCCTGTCAGCTGGATGGCCGTTGAGAACGTACCGTTATGGATGTCTCTCCACGTAAACCCGTTGCGGATGGCTTCTTCCATCAACAGCTCATGATTCCCCAGGATAAGTATCTTCTGTTCCTTTTTCAGACCGTTCACAAATTCCAGCATCTCTTTTGCCTGAAGACCTCTGTCAAACAAATCTCCAAGCGAGACGAAAACATGATCCGGATTCTCCGGGTCGAAACCTTCCCGATGCAGCGCATCCATCATTTCGTCATAGAATCCATGGGCATCGCTGACAATAAAATACTGCTTGTTCATACCATTATTGTAACAAAAGAAACTAAAAGCCGTATCACATGGATACGGCGTAGCCTTTCAATCTTTTAGGCGATATGTCCTTTCCGGGAGATGACGGCAATGACATCATCCACATACTTCTCACATTCTTCGTGCGTGCCGGCTTCCACCATGACTCGGATCACCGGTTCCGTTCCGCTTTCACGTACCAGGATGCGGCCATTGTCACCTAAGGCTTCCGCAACTTTCTGTACGGCTGCCTGGACATCC
>CADCPY010000024.1 GCA_902803495.1 uncultured Erysipelotrichaceae bacterium | reverse complement strand
TTTGTATCCGGAACAGATCTTATTTCTATGAAGTTATAGGGACATGTCGTTATCTTCCGACGGTTCCGAAGTATTGGTATTTGTTGCGGAAGAATCGGACTGCTGCTCATTTCCCTGTGACGGAGCATCCTGTGTCGCAGTATTCTCCTCTGTCGGTTCATTCCCGCGGTCCAGTTCACTCAGTTCATCATTTTCCTTATTCTCCGGCGCATTGGAATTATTATCGAGGAATTCATTATTCGCAGTTTCCTTATTCTCCGATGCATCCAGTTCATCCTGCCCGTTATTGTTCTCTTCCTGCTTCGGATTTAAATCCAGCACCTCCAGATCCTCATCCGTATGCTCTTTACTGTTTTCCGGCTGAGGATTCTGCTCGAGAGCATTCAGATCTTCGTTATTCTGTTCCTCTGTATTCTCCTTACTTGGATTCAGATCCAGAATTTCCAGATCTTCGTTATTGGATTGCGTTTCATTTGGATTCGGATTCTGATCCAGCTGATCCACTTCATCGACTCTGTTTTCTTCCGTTTTCGCAGGATTCGGATCTTCCCGAACTTCCTCAGAAGGTGTTCCTTCCTGAACGTTATCCGCTTGTTCCGTACCGTTTTCCTGCGTCTGATTTGGATTCCCTTCCGCTTCCGAAACGTTTTCTTGCTGCGGATTGGTTTCTTCCGATGCCGGCTGATCGTTCAGGGACGCATCCTGCTTCTCATTTTCCGGAGCTTCCTTCTGATACGAATCCTCGTTGTTATTGTTTTCTGACGGGAAGTATTTTTCCCCAAGGAACTCTTCTTCCAGATCTTTCCTATCCTGCGCCAGACGCTCCTGAATCTCTTCCGGAGAGTAGCCTTTATCCTGATAGTCCATTTCCTTGGCTTCCAGGATCTGGTCGATTCCCCTGCTTAGCGTATCATGCAGTTCCTGCGGATCTCTGGTGAGAACCTTTGGAGAGTCATACGCCTCCTGCTCGTTACTGTCAAACCATTCCGGATGCGCATTGGCTTCATTCCGGACGTCCGTCAGTAACGCCTGTTTCTCTTCATTGGAAAGATTCTCATTTCCCATGATGTTATTGACCCGCTCGTTGAGCTGCTCCAGCGGGCTGAGGCCGGTTGCGGTCGTAGCAGTTAACTGACTGTCATTTGTTTCCTGCTCTCTTTCAGGCGTATTGTTTTCATTTCCGGAAGACACCGTATTTTCACTCTGTGGTTGCTCCGAATTCTCATTGGCATTTGCGGTTCCCTGCTCTTCTGCCGTGTCATTTTCATGATTCAGCTCCTGCGCCAGTCTGGCATTTCCAATTGCTTCCGCGCGGAACCCTGCCGTTTCATAATCCAGCGCCGAAATAGCCGTGGAGTAATCGTATCCGGAGATCTTTCCGGCCTGATAGGCAGCGGTGACATGGTCTTTTTCCTGCCTGTTCCATTTATCTCTGTCATTTATGAATTTATCCGCCTGCCGGTTGAAATAGGCTTCTCTTCCGTTCAGGTATTCCTGATATCTTGGCTCGTTTTTGAATTCATCGTGATAGGAAGAAACAAACTCAAAGGCCTTGTTATTGCTGTCCAGTTCCAACCCCTGTGCTTCATAATACTCCTTGTTGGCCTTGGACTGACCGTAGCCATTTTTCGTATTTTCAGCACGGATCACGGAAACCTCGTCCGGTGTATAGCCTTTTTCTTCCTTCTGGCAGTGATGGTTCGTCTCGTGAATGATCGTATCCAGCGTTTCGAATGGATTATCCAGATAATTCCCGTTCAGTTCGATGGCATCGTACGTATATCCGCCGAGATTATTGTCGTCCATATCATAACGGATGGACACCTGCGGATAGTTATCCACGCCGCGGGCATCACAGTACCGGTTACACATCTCCTGTAAGAGGTCCTGACGCAGTTTATCGCTCTCCGGGAACGTGTTCTCATGGAAACAGGCAATCAGTTCATTATCACTGAAGTGGGAATACGGATTTACCCGCGGTTGGAAAGGATTTCCAATATTGAAGCTATGAAATAAACCCGGCATTTTAAGCCACCTCTTCCTTTAGAAGATGACGTGAGTGATCACGGTTATGGATGTATTCCTTCTCGCGTAGTAAAACACGGTACGGCTCATTGTCCGTATTCTTATTGTCCTCCGCGTTCTGAATCAGCGCATTTGCCAGTTCCTCCGCTTCCGCAAATCGTTTTTCCTGACGGAGCAGATCGCAGAGTGCACAGAAGTCTTCCAACGCAAGTCCCCCAGCACCCGATTCCATCGCATTCTGATAAGCGTCCACTGCTTTTTTGCGGTAGGTTTCTGACGGCTGCTGATCCATTTCAGCCGCATAGAACGCTCTCAGCCAGCTTCTGGCTGCGGACAGTGCATTCTTTTCGCTTTCGCTCATCATTGCCATGGCAATGCACTTTTTCACGGCAGTGCTGAGATCACTGTCAAAGCAGTCCTGGTATTCCTTCGAACATACCGTCACAAAAGCATCCTTGTTCGCCGGTTTTCCCGGATTCATGGAGACGTAATGGCACTTCGGGCACTCCAGATACATTTCAAAGTATTCCCGCTGTGTCGGCCCCAGATCCAGATAGGTATTACTGGAACGGTAGGATACCAGAACGGAGTATTCATGTTCTTCTCCGCAGACAGGACAGCGGTATGTTTTTGTTATATATTTCGCCATAGCGGTTTCTCCTTATACGTAACGACGGAACGTAAACTTAAACGGCAGACTGTTGCCGGACTGCACAATTGCTTCCCCGATATTCAGCAAGCCGATATCCCAGTCCTCAATGCTGTTTGCGTTCATGGTCTGTTCCATGATTCCCCGGGAAGAAACCTGGGAACGTCTGGTCAGGATCTTGATGTTCGCTCCGCCGCGCTCCTTGATCAGCTCCCGGCTGTTGCGGTCAGCAACCCGGAAGGCAATCAATGTGGAACAGCCGGACAGAATCGATCTTCCTGCCGTTTCGCCGTAAACATCATACATCTGGTCGGCATTCTGAAGCCCCAGAATGAACTTGGCACCGCGGCTTCGTCCGAAGTTGATGCCGTTATCCATGTGGGAAAGAGGATTCAAGAGACGGAATTCATCCATAACAAAATAGACGTCCCCCTTCTCTCCTTCCGCCCGGCAGAGAGCTTCTTTAATTGCCAAATCCAGTAACAGTGTATAGATCGGTGCCAGCGTATGTCCCAGCCCCAGATCGTATTCAATAAAGATTGCCTTTCCTCCGCGTTTCTGAATCGCTTTCCGGATGGAAAAGTCACCTTTTTTCTTGAAGTTTCCGATAAAGACTTCCCGCAGTGTCTGCTTGAATTCGGAAAGTACGCCCTGGGCCTGCCCTTTGGCATCCTGCCCGATATAGGAATTCACGCCGCGCGTGGCATTGTATCGGTCAAAGTAACGGATATAGTCTTCCGCTGTTTTTGTGTCGATGATCTTCCGCAGGCTTTCGTTATTCATCAGGGAGTCCGCCTTGATATTAATGATGTACTGCAGAAGAGCCGCAAATACGTCTTTCGCGGCGGACGGGAAGAACGGATTGGAACTGTGCTCCATACGTTCCTTATAGAAATAGGAAGCAACCTCATTGATATTTTCCTCGATTCTGTCATCGATCAGGATCTCGTTGAAAATATTCCAGTAGACATTCGCAATCTCATCATTGCTGATGACGATGTCCCCTTCCTTATAGAATTCATGGTAATAGTCCCTCTTCGGGTCGAAAATAACCATGACATCATTCTGTGTCATGATGCTGCGGATATTACGGACGAGGTAGTTGATGGTATTCGTTTTCCCCATACCGATTCCGCCCATCAGCAGAATATGCTTGCTCAGCAGGTTTTTATCAATGGGAATAAACCCGTTCGTGCCCGGGAGGGCAAAAACGGGTTCATTGCTGTAAATTTGATTGGTATCCTGAAGCGATACGCCTTCTATGGTCTGATAGGAATCGATATCGGCCATCTTACTTTACCCACTTGTCAACAGCAAGGTCACCTTCCTGCTGAAGATCCAGAATAAGAGCTCCGAGTTCGCTGATCATACGGTCCGTATCTTCAGCCGATCTGCCGCTGAACAGCATTGCTCCGGCACCAAATGTCTTTAAGCTGCCGTATTCAATTCCTGCGCCGCTCGCCTTATTGGATTTCACCGTAATGACTAAAGAACGATGGAAGGATAATACGATAAATACAAATCCAATGACCCATAACAGGTTAAAAACACTCGGCATATAACGGCCCATACTTGACTGCAGATAGCCGTATAAAATGAATAAAGCCAATCCGATTATAATCCGGGAAAGATAGAACCGGAACCCGTAGAAGGTATCCAGACTGCCTACGGAATCAATCGGTGTTTCCTGATAGATTTTAGATCCATATGCCTGTCCGTAGAAACACAGTCTCTTATTCGTAACCATGAGATAGCCGTTCATCGACGGGAATAAAACCGTCACCACATGATAGTTACGGATAACCACTTCACTGTCCGTAAGCTTGATAAAGCTCTGGCTGCGACTCTCATTCACTTCATTGATGTACTTCTTAGTCTGGTTAACACCCTCCTGAACCGTTTTTCCCATTGTCTTCAGAGCATCCACTCCCTTATCGGCAAGATTCTGAAAGGTTTGGCTGCCACCGCCATTCTGTGCCTCCTGGCTGACCAACTGTGCACCGCATTCTTCGCAGAAGCTCGCATCATCACTATAGACTTTTCCGCAATTCTGACATACTTTCATTTTAATTTACCCCCTCTAGTTGTTGATATGGCGTGTCCAGTCGCCTTCTTTTGTTGCGATATACATTTCGTTTCCAATGCAGTACCATGTATATCCGTCTGCTTCATGTACTCCGTAAATGGTATATACTTCTCCCGCATTGACATATCCGACCTGTGGAGCGGATGTCGATGCCCACTGACGGATCTTGATCTTATTCTTTAAAATCTCCACTTTTCCGTATTCCGTTGTTTGCTCACCTGATGAGGAACCACCGCTACCGGAGCTGCTGCCATCCATAGGAATTGATGCACCACTGGATTCTAAGCCGGAAACCACAAAGGTGGCTGAAGACTTCAAGTTTATTTTCATAATATCATTTAACTGTTGGATGTTCTCAGCACCTGTTTCATACCCTAGCTCGCCCGGCATGATACGGACTGTAAATACATCTCCGTTTTTCGCATCCGGAATATAATCCACTTCGAAGTCATACAGATACTCCACGAACTCCTGATCGTCGTAATCATTGGGATCTCCCCACCAGTACCAGTAAGTCGGATTCACCTTTTGGATCGCCCTAGTGATCGCATCACTGCCAATTGCCCTGGTCAACCCTTCATAGTCAATGTACAATGTACGATGACAGTCTCCTTCCGAGCCGCTGAATTCCATTCTAAGGTAGTTTTTCGGATCAATGGTCGGTTTGTGTAAGAACAGGAAATATCCCATAAAC
>CADCPY010000023.1 GCA_902803495.1 uncultured Erysipelotrichaceae bacterium | reverse complement strand
TTATATCATTATTGCACAGCCATTTTGCATAGTAAGATAGTTGTATTCCGACAGGTATGGTATCAATCCATAGTATACTGCACAAATATGTTTTTAAATGATTTTTGGAGTTTCCGAACATTCGAAAAAAATATGTGTTACGAATGAAGAAGTTTCATTTTGTTACACTCCCGTCTATATATTTGATTTAGACTAATTGATGACTTTAGCCAACCATATAGAACATCGCATAAAAGCAGGCATTGTGTTCACCGAAAAGAACCATACGCCTGCTTTCGGGTAGTCTGTATTATTTTATTCTATTATATGCTCCATTTTGCGTTGGAAGACTGCAGATTACGCTCGACACGGGAAAGATCCTGATCGGCGGAGGCATCTCTGCGAATGAGATGTTCCTGAGCGATCTCAAAGCGGAATACAAAAAGGCCGGCGAAAGCCTCTCCATCTACCGGCGCTTTGGGGCAGAAATCGATTCCTGTCAATACCGGGAAGATGCCAATCTGCTCGGTGCGGTGTACAACTATCATAATCTTTACGAATGAACAAAAAAGGACCTGTCTAAAGATAGACGGGTCCTTTTGCGCTCTTTATGCTTACTCTTCCGGAATGAAGTCGAAGGCATCACCGATACCAACGCACTTGATATCCTTGACTGTCAGCTTGCCCATATCCGTTTCATCGTTGAAGGTGGCCGGATCGATCTCACCGTCGAAGTACACTTCGTAGGCGAACATGCCGTGGTTCATGTTGAACTTCAGCGGTTCGTATTCGTAGCCCTGGATAAACCAGTTCTGATCGACCATGTCCTGGCCGTTCATGCCGATGTACTTGTTGATCTGATCCTGGGTCGGAATCATGGCTGTCAGGTTGTCAACACGTGTGAGAGCCAGCGGAGCAACCAGATTCATTTCCTTGAGATTGTGTTCCGGATCGTCCCAGTCAAGATTCTGCAGCTGTTCCGTGATTTCCGGTGTTAAAGCGGCTTCCACGCGGTAGATGATGTTGTTGAGCTCAAAGACATAGAAGTATTTCTCGGAATCATAACCGGCCTGCTTGTATGGCAGAGGGAAGACATCTCCCAGTGTCTTGGCGTCCTTGATGTCTGTGATCGGAGTTCCTTCATATCCGCTGCGCATGCTGTAGACGGCGATGTATTCCGCATCGGCATCTGCCGTGATAGTGATGGATGTGTCATTGGAGAAGAATTCACCGTTTTTGGTCCATTTGATGAATTGGTAATCAGCATCCGTGGTTCTGGTGCTCGCCTTGATGGTTTTTCCTTTTTCCGTGTTTGTCACATAGGAAGAGAACGGATATTCGTCGTCAAACTTCGGTTCACTGCCGTCGTCAGTAGCGGCGATTTCAGCAATACCTTCCACATTGATCTGGATCAGTACCGTTTCTCCCGTCTTCTCCGGTGTATTGCCGCCCTGATCATCCGGCTGTTTCTGAGAGCATCCGGCAACCAGAGTGATTAACATCATAAGTGTTGTGAATAATAAGATGGTTTTTTTCATATATACTACCTCCGTGAACCATTTTACTATAAAAGATTCCGTTTTTCTAATTTTGTTTTGACAAGATGACTGAAGTCAGGGATAAGCTGCATGGTTTCCGTACACAAATCGGGAAAATATCGAGATTTGTATACATAACTTCATACATTCGAAAACTCTTACGGGAATCATCCTACAATAAGGGTGATTTTTCTATGGGAGGGAAGCGTCATGAATCAAATCTATGCATATGTCAGAGTCAGCACCAAAGACAAGAATGTTGCACGGCAACTGGAAGCCCTGAGGGAGTTCAACATACCAAAAAAGAATGTCTGTATTGAGAAGATGTCCGGGAAGGACTTCAACCGTCCGAAGTATCAGAAGCTGATTCGCAAAATGAAAAAGGATGATCTTCTCTACATCAAAAGC
Organism: uncultured Erysipelotrichaceae bacterium; assembly: GCA_902803495.1. GTDB lineage: Bacteria > Bacillota_I > Bacilli_A > Erysipelotrichales > Erysipelotrichaceae > RUG14871. Next base: position 14,344 of record CADCPY010000023.1, on the reverse strand, counting down.
ATTGACCGCTTAGGCCGAAACGACAATGAGATCATTGAGCAGTGGAGATTTATCACCAAAGAGAAAGGGGCGGACATTGTGGTATTGGACATGCCCTTACTGGATACCAGAAGGGGGAAGGATTTACTTGGTACGTTTATCAGTGACATTGTTTTGCAGCTGTTATCCTTTGTGGCGGAAAACGAGAGATCATTGATCAAACAGAGACAGGCGGAAGGCATTGCGGCAGCGAAAGCCAGAGGAGTGAAGTTCGGAAGACCGGAGATGGGACTGCCGGAGAACTTCCATGAGATCCGCAAATGGTGGAAGGCGCATGAATTCAATATCTCCGTGGCGTCGGAGCTTTGTAACATGCCGCGCTCCACGTTCTTTGCGAAGGTGAGAAGATATGAGAAAAGCAGGAATTCATTTGTGTGATTGATGAAAGCTTTTATCTTGACAGAGAAGGCAATCTGGACCATAATATATATGCAACTAAAATATAGTTGCAAATAGGAGTATATGTCAAAAAAAGAAGTTCTAATTGAGAAACTTTACCGTAAACCATATCCAAAGAATTTTACCACCAGAGAATTAGACGCATTAATGAGTAAATGTAACTGCACGAAGTTTCAAGGTGGAAGAGGGTCAGGAATCGGTTATGTGCATCGCCCAACACAAAGAATCCTCCAGTTTGATGGACCTCATCCGGGAAATGAGTTGTATAAATATCAAGTGGAAAAGGTAAAGATATTCATCGATGAAATTGGGGAAAAGGGAGTTTAAGGTATGAAATCAGATATGATGAAGTATAAGGGATACAGAGCTGTGATCTCTTATGATGAAAAAGACAGAATTTTTGTCGGAGAAGTATTTGGAATTACGGATTCCATTAACTTTCATGGAAGATCGATTGATGAGCTTGAGTCAGAATTCCATAATGCCGTGGAGAATTATCTGGAACTGTGCGAAAAGATCGGAAAGAATCCGCAAAAAGAGTACTCCGGAACATTCAATGTCAGAACAACTCCGCTCCTGCATGAGTTGGCTTCGGAATATGCAGCGGAACACGGGATTACATTGAATCAGGCAATATCAAAAGCTTTGGAGTCTTTCTTTGTGACAATGAGAAACGCTTAAATAATGAATAACTACAGGCAGGAAATCCGTGAGGATATCCTGCCTGTTTTCATTTGATCCTGCTCTTATTTGACATTCCGGATGTCATTCTCTACGATGTTGTATTTCAGAAACTCGGGGATGGAACTGTTTATGGCATCGGTATAATAACTGTTGTTTCCTGTTGCTTCTGCTAAAGAAACAATGCTGGCAGGAAAGAGCGGCTTTGCCAGCTTGGCTTTACGAAGGTCATCGTAGTCCGTGCATAACGGGATGTTGTTTTCCCTGCTCAGATAATCCAGCATGGCTAAAAGATAGAGTGCTTCCGGGAACCATTCATCGTTGTAATACTCATGAATCCTGTCTGATTCCAAAAGTTCAACGATAAAAGGAATATCACCCATTGCTTTCAGCTTCTGGCATGTTTCGCTTTTGAAATTCTCAAATGCCGGCCGTATCCGCATATAGGAAGTCAGCATTTCTTCCATCGGAACATTCAGATAGGTTGAGATCTTATAAATCACTTCCCCGCTGGCCTTCGGTAAAGGGGTCTTTTCCGTATACAGGTCTCTTAATGTGGTGTATGGAATTTGCGTATCCTTTGAAATCCGGTACAGAGATACATTTTTCCTGTTCACATAATCCTTCAGTAACATGATGCGTCCTCCACTGATATTATAACGGTGTACCGTTATAGCGCCGAGATGTTAGACACGTGTTTCACAGAAAAAGTGCAGGGGAACCGGCTGTTCTCTCTGCACTCTTCTTCTGTTATTTTCTGGTAACGCTGTCGCCGTAGATGGTTTTCCAGTCATTCTTCATGGAGATTGGTACCCAGTCGAATTCCTGACACAGTTGCTCCATCTTTTCGGCTTTGGATTCGTTTCCGTTTTCTCTTACCGTATCGTCGCAACATAACATGAAGGCCAGGCTTCTGTATTTATTGTTGGATGTGACATATTCCGCCATGGAGCTGTCTCCCGTGGAGTTTCCGAAAGAGAGAACAGGCTGCTGACCGATCTCCTGCATGATGACGGAGACCTTGTTCATCTTCAGATTCTTAATGATGAAGTTCCCTCCCAGAATGAGCACATCGTCATCGTCATAGACGTAAGTTAAACCGTCTTCATCTTTCTGGTCTCTGGCCGTAATCGTTTCGTCACTTCCGATGATCTGACGGTTCGGAATATTTATGTTGCCTTCCACGATCCCTCTTACGATTAAGCGGTCCGTGCCGCTGACGATGTAGACCGTGAAGTCATTTTCCTGTAAATAATCGACCAGTTCCAGCATCGGTTTGTAGAAGGCTTCCCCGTTTTTCATGTTGTTGTAGCCCGGCGCATCCATCTGTTTGAACTGTTGAATGTAGGCATTGAATTCGTCGACCGTCATTCCCTTGAAGGCGGAAGCGACACCTTTGCCGTGGTCGACTTCCAGACCGGAGGCGCTGGTGCCTGTTTCCATCATGATCTGAATCTTTTCGGCAACTTCCTTTTCAAAGTCCGTGGCCTGATCCTTATAGGTCGGATCCTGCGTGACGCGGTAGTGGAAAAGACGGTAGTCAAAGTAGACCGGGTCGGTTTCACAGAAGAGCGTACCGTCCAGATCAAAGACAGCGATGCGGTCTTCCACCGGGATGAAGTCTTTACTGTTCTCATCCGTAATGGCAGTGATGTATTCCACCAGTTTCTGCTTGGCTGCTGCGTCTTCCTGCCAGGATGTCATGACTTCCTTTGTGACTTCTTCTTCCTTTGGTTCCTCGGCCGGTGTCTGCTTTTTGCTGATCTCGTTGAAGTAGAAGCAGCTTTCCACAAGCAGCAGAATCAGAAGGCATAAGGCAATTCCTTTCCAGATATTCTTGTTTTTATTTTCCATTGGTATATTTCCTCCGAAGCAATATCATTTCGATGATATCGTTTTATGTATTTTATCATAATTGAAACGGTGAAAAAATATGCAAAAGCAGCAGGGAGTCAAGGTGAATCCCGGCAGATTCCTGATGTATAATGAGGGAAGGAAAGCAGTATTATTGAGGAAAATCATTATGTCAAAAGCAGGCGTATTATTATGGAGACACATCTTTGAAAGCGGAGATGCCAAACGGATTGCCCAGCAGCATCCGGATGTCTCCATGCTGGAATTTGTAAAGGATCTGCCGTATGACAGTGACGGCGATCAGGGACATCTGTTTGATATCTACCGGAGAAAAGACGGATCCAAAGACGATCCGGTCATGATCAATATCCATGGCGGCGGACTGTTTGCCTCCTATAAGGAAGTCAATGCCCACTTCAACTATGCCATTGCCAAAATGGGCTATACGGTAGTGAGTCTTTCCTACCGCAGGGTACCGGAAACGGACTTATGGCATCAGGTGAGCGACATCATGAAGGCGTTGCGTCATATCAAGGCCCATGCGGAAGAGCTTGGCATCACTTTAAAGAAGCTCTATCTTTCCGGAGACTCGGCAGGCGCACTGTTAGCTTTCTTTGCGCTCTCACTCAATAAGAATGAGAAGCTGCAGAGGGAATTCGGAATTCTGGGAGCGGACCTGGATATCAAGGCCGCAGCACTGATCTCCATCATGCTGGAAACACAACGGAAAGACATTCTTTTCTCCTTAAACAGCGTTGTCTGCTCCAAAGAGGATAAGGGCAAGGCCTATGAGAAATACTTAAGAAAACCTTCCTTAATGTTACAGGAAGGCAAGCTGCCTCCAATCGTACAGTTCACCAGTGTGGAAGATATGATCCGGGCAGACTCCCTGGAATTCAATAAGCTCTTGGAGAGATACGGCAACACGCATGAGCTGCATGACTATGCGAAGGGAAAAGAACGTCAGCTCGTCCATGTTTTCAGTGTGATGTATCCGGACTATCCGGAAAGCATTGAAGTCTATAACACCATGGACGCTTTCTTCAAAAAATATGAAGGAGAATAAAAATGTATCATAAATATTTTGTCTGGAATATCGACGACGGACTCGAACAGGATAAAAAGATCATCAAGATCTTAAAGAAATACAATATGGGTGCTACCTTCAACTTAAACTCCGGCTTATACGGAGAGAAGACTATGATAGGCAGAATCGGCAATCTGGGGATGAGTGAAGTGCCAATTGAAAAGTTTAAGAAAAGCGGCTTCCATCTCTTACCGTATGCGGAACACTTCCGCATTCCGGAAGATGAAGTGGTCAAAGTCTATGGAGGCTTTGAGATCGCTTCACACTCCCTGGAACATAAGAATATGAAACAGTGCGATGAGGCGGAACTCCGGAGACAGATTCTGGACGATGTAAAGAATCTGAATGAGAAGTTCCATCAGAAGACCATAGGCTTTGTTTATCCGTACGGAGCAGTGAATGAAGCCTGCATTCCGTTATTTAAGGAAGCGGGCATTGAATATGCCAGAGTGGTCGGAAGTGACACTTCCTTCCGCTTCCCGAGTGATCCGTATCAATTGCCGCTGACCTGCTGGCACATTAAGAAGAATGCTTTGGATCTGATCGATCAGTTCATTGCGGCAACCCCGACGGATGACGACATGTTTTTCCTCATGTTTGCGCATGGGTACGAGTTTGATTTCGGCACCAAGGAGAGCAACTGGGTGAAGCTGGAAAAAATCTGTCAGAAGGTATCGTCGGCCGGCGATATCATCTGCTGCTCAACCAGAGACGCCTTTGAAGCGCACAGGAGGAATCAGAAATGAGTAATTGGACACCGGTATGGCATCAGGCCATGACCCGCATATTATTTGACGGGAAGATGGTTGGCAGAAAGAAAACCGCAGGCTTCACGTTTCCCATTTATGTGAATGGAACGGCAGTGCGCGTCCGCCTAAGCAACCGCTTCGGCAAGGAGGCAGCCGTGATCGGAAGTCTGACCTTTGTCTACAAACATCAGGTTTATGATCTGACTTATAATGGAGAAAATCCTTCCGGATTTCGGCAGGAGAACAGATCCTTACGGATGCGTTCAACATTCATGTTGAAAAAGCCAGTGAAGCGGAGATCCGCATCTATTATGAAAACAGCATCATTGACGGCAATATGATCGAAGAAGAGGCCGTGGTAATGAACGGGAACCATACCCATGATAGGCAGCTTATTCAGAAGAAACCGACCATTGCGCAGAAGATCGGCTCCTATCATCCCATCCCGGCCATTGAGCGCATTGAGGTGCTGAGTGAAGAGGAACATAAGGTGATTGTAGCTTTCGGTGACAGCATCACTTCCATGAACCGCTACTGCAAGCCCTTAAACCGCAGACTGTACCGCGAATATGACGGAAAGTATCTCTTAATGAATTCCGGCATTTCCGGAAACTGCCTCTTATATGAGCCGGACAGCTTCTTCGGCATCATGTTCGGGGATAAGGGTGTCACCAGGTTTGCGCGTGATGTACTGGACTTTGAGAAGATTCAAAGCGTGATCCTGGCCTTAGGTGTGAATGATGTTTCCTATTATAATGAAAAAACAAAGGGCATCATCAACCTGGAAAACTACAAAGCTGCGATCACGAACATCACTAACGAACTGCACAAGCGGGGCATCCGGGTCATTATGACGACGATCACGCCGCGCTTAAAGGTAGCCAGAACGATGGGAGTCTTCACCAAGGAGATGGAAGAGCAGAGGCTCTTATTCAATCAGTGGATCCGCTCGGCAGATATCTTTGACGATCTGGTGGATCAGGAAGAAGCCGTCCGTGACTATGACGCGGAAGGCATGTACTTCAAAGAAGGCTTGCACCAGGGCGACCACCTGCACCCGAATCACTTGGGCGGCAGCGTGATGGCAGATAACTTTAATTTGAAGAAACTGGTTGGAGAATAGAAAAATGAAAGAGGGGATACGCGCTACTCAGGCGGCATCCCTTTTGAGTATAATGGAGTTATGAATAAGAAAAAATCGTATGTGACACTCTTCAGCCTTCTTATGACAGGATTGACTGTTGTTGTTTTCGGGTATGTTCTCTACCGCACCTTTACTGCGATCCGTACCCTTGGAGCAGCCTATCAGCAGATCGCAAATGCCGATCTGAATAACGGATTCAAGGCCGTACTGAACTATGATGACGGCATGAATGCCTCCTTGGGATTCGGTGCGGAGATTCTTGCCACCGATGCCAATAAGGAGATCTTACGGCAGGGCTTTTTAAGCGAGAGCCTTTTAAAGATCGACCGCTTTCTGTTAAGCAGCGGACTGGTTTATCTTATGATGGTTCATGCGCTTTTGGCCTTCCCGCTTTATCTGCGTTTTTCCGATTCGCGGAAGGAACATGCGCTGTCCGTGATTCTGTCCGCTCTTGTTCTGCTCGGAATCTATGTCGGAGTTGTATCCGTTGGACACAGCATCAGCCGTATGCCGTTTGATCTGTCTTCCGTACTCTCCTCTCTTTTAGGTCTATGTTGCATTGCGGCAGGAGGATGCGCCGTTGGGCTGTTGCTGGCGGTTTTGCCTGTGAAATTCATTCCGGCAATCGTTGCGGTGCCTCTCGTTTATGCGCTCTTCCTTTTCGGAAGTGTGACTGAGGTAAAGCTGTACAGTCCGGAAAAAGTGGACAGCTTTGACTACGTCTATCAGCAGCATCCGGAGATCCTGAAGGAAGGATACAGCGGAGAGGCGTATTATGACGAAGAGAAAAATGTTATGGTCATTGACGGAGAGGAATTTGCACCGCAGCTCGCGGAGAATCCGGAACACTTCAAAGGAATCGGTAAAGTGGGCGGAATTGCCTATGAAGTCATTGATCCGTACAGCGGGGTGAGTCTGGCCTTAATGGAAAGCAGTACGGAGATGTCCGTGCCGTCTTTCGCAAAGGTGCTTTATTTCCTGAAGGCGGCTCTCTGGGTCGTTTTATGTGCCGTCTTACCGAAAGAGGAATAAGGGAAAGATTCAAAGAAGGGGAAGCAATGGAATATAATGTTAAGGAGTTTAATGAGCTCACGACAAGAGAACTCTATGAAATACTGAAGTTACGCTCCGATGTCTTTGTGGTGGAGCAGAACTGTGTCTATCCGGATATTGACGGCATTGACTACGATGCATTGCATTTCTACCTTAAGGTAGAAAACCGGATTGAGGCATATCTCCGTGTTTTTCCAATCAAAGAAGGTGTTTTCCAGATCGGAAGAGTAGTCACAAGGGAGCACGGGAAAGGGTATGGCGGAAAGCTGATGGAATTCAGTCTTCCTCTGATGGAAGAAAAGCTTCAGCCCAAAGAAATCGTTATGGAAGCCCAGGTGTATGCCACGGGATTCTATGAAAAGTACGGCTTTGAGATCTGCTCCGAAGAGTTTCCGGAAGACGGTATCCCGCATGTGAAAATGAAGAGAGTTTATAAAAGAGACTAAGTCTCTTTTTTTTCTGCTGTTATGCATCTTTTATGGTTTCTTCCGAAGAAAGAAAAGTCACGTGCTATAATTTTTATAAAGAGTAAAAGAGGATCATATCATGAAGAAAGCTACCCGTATGTGGATCAGTTTACTGCTGATCGGTTTTATCGGACAGGTTGCCTGGGTCATTGAAAACATGTATTTCAATGTGTTTGTTTACAATACCCTGACAACGGATATCAATGTGATTGCGGCCATGGTGTCCCTGTCGGCCATCACGGCAACCGTAACGACTCTGTTAATGGGAAATCTCAGTGATGCCGTGGGGAAACGCAAGCCGTTTATCTCCTTCGGTTATCTCATCTGGGGTTTCACGGTCATTGCCTTTTCCTTTTTGAATCTGAATAATGTTGGGAAGCTGTTGCCGGGTGCGAATGCGGCCGCGGCAGCGGGGAGTATCGCCGTCTTTCTGGACTGCGTGATGACTTTCTTCGGATCCACGGGAAACGATGCAGCCTTTAATGCGTGGGTGACGGACAATGTGGAAAAGAAAGACAGGACCAAGGTGGAAGGGGTACTGGCAACGTTACCGCTTTTATCGATGTTACTGGTTTTCGGTTTACTGGACGGCTTTACGCAGAAAGGACAGTGGAGCACCTTCTTTTTGATTATCGGGATTCTGACTTCTCTGGGCGGAATCATCAGCTTTGTGACCTTACCGAAGGAGAAGACGGTAAAAAAAGAAACAACGGATCTTTTCTACGGGTTTAAAAAAGATGTGATCCTAAAGCATAAGAAACTGTACTGGGCGTTTCTGATGTTACTGGTATTCAGCATCTCCACCCAGGTCTTCATGCCGTATTTAATCATTTATATTCAGACCTATTTAGGCATTACCAACTATGCACCGATTTTAGGCATTGTCTTATTGGGTGCCTCAATCTTCAGCGTATGGATTGGGAACACAGCCGGAAAGGTAGGGGAAGACCTTTTCTTCACACCTTCCGTGATCCTTCTCTGCGTTGGTTTACTGCTGATGTTTCTCGTCCGGAAACCGGTGGGTGTCATCATTGCGGGACTCATCATGATGGGCGGGAATCTGGTTGTGACATCCTTAGTGAACAGCACGATCCGTACGGAAACACCGAAGGAGAAAGCCGGGAACTTCCAGGGCATCCGCATGATCTTCGGGGTCATGTTGCCGATGATCATCGGACCGTATATCGGCTCCTTTGTGATTCATAACTCCGCGGCCACCTATATTGATATGGGACAGGTCAAAAACGTTCCGACGCCGTGGATCTTCCTTGCAGCGGCAGTGATTGCGGCATTAACGATTCTGCCATATAACGCCTACAACGGGGAAAAAGCCAAGGATGCCAAGGTGCATGTCGACCTTCTGACACCGTATGGGGAAGCGTTGGATAAAAACAATGTCTTAAAAGAATACCCGCGTCCGCAAATGCAGCGGGAAAGCTATCTCAACTTAAACGGGGAATGGAACTATGCCATAAGGAAAGAAGGGGAAACGCTCGGTTCCTATGACGGTAACATCCTGGTGCCGTTCTCTCCGGAAACACTTCTGTCCGGTGTGAATAGACAGGTGACACCGGAAGATGTTCTTTACTATCAGAAAACATTTACTCTGCCGAAGGACTTCAATGAAGGTCTTGTCTGGCTGCATTTCGGTGCAGTGGACCAGATTGCGGAAGTTACATTAAACGGAACTCTTTTGGGAAGTCATACGGGCGGTTATCTGCCGTTCTCCTTTGAAATCAGTCCGTATCTGAAGGAAGAGAATGTATTGGAAGTAAAGGTAAAAGACTACAGTGATACTTCCTACTATTCCATTGGGAAACAGAGCTCGCACCGCGGGGGCATCTGGTACACCCCGCAAAGCGGCATCTGGCAGACGGTCTGGTTGGAAAGCACACCGGAAAAACATATTGACTCCCTGCGTTTAACGCCTTTATTTGATGAAGGAAAGATCCGGATTGAAGTAAAGGGAAATGAAGAGAGTTACCGCTATGAAATCTTTGCGAAGGGAAAGAAGATTGCGGAAACGGAAGGTTCCAAGACGGTTGAAATGGAAGTGAATGAGCTGCATCCGTGGACGCCGGAAGATCCGTTCCTTTATGACTTAAAGGTGTCAGGGGAAAAGGATACGGTTACTTCTTACTTCGGTATGCGGAAGTTCAGTATTGATAAAGACGCAAAGGGACTGCCAAGACTCTGCTTAAACAACCAGCCGTACTTCCATAAGGGCGTACTGGATCAGGGATACTATTCCGACGGGCTTTATACGGCCGCCAGCGATCAGGCGCTCATTGACGATATCCAGCTGGTCAAGGATATGGGCTTCAATATGATCCGTAAGCATATCAAGATCGAACCGCTGCGCTGGTACTATCACTGCGACAGAATGGGAGTATTAGTCTGGCAGGATATGGTCAACGGGGGAACATCCTATGACTTTGGTGTGATTGGTGCTCTGCCGTTTATCGGCATTACCTTAAAAGATAATGATTATAAGAAGTTTGCCAGAGAAAGCGCAGAAGGGCGTCAGATGTACTATGACGAACTGAAAGCCACGGTGGAGCTTTTATACAATACGGTCTCACTGGCTTTATGGGTGCCGTTTAATGAAGGCTGGGGCCAGTTTGATGCGGCCAAAGCGTATGAGATGTTGAAGGAGATGGATCCGACAAGAAGCGTGGATCATGCTTCCGGATGGCACGATCAGGGCGTGGGCGATCTCAACAGCAGGCATATCTACTTTGCGAAAATCAAATTCAAACAGGATACAAGAGTGTCCGCTTTAACGGAATACGGCGGCTACAGCCGCATTGAAGAAGGACACGTCTATAACAGTACCGGCTACGGTTACGCCTTATACGAGGAGGAAGAAGATCTCACGGAAGCCTTTGAAAAACTGCATACGGAGCAGATTCTGCCGCTTGTGGAAAAGGGGTTAAGTGCCACGGTGTATACCCAGCTGAGTGACGTGGAGGATGAAGTGAACGGACTTGTCACTTTTGACAGGAAAAAGGTAAAATATCCGAAAGAACAAATCCGTCATATCATGGATCAGATCCATCTGTAAAAAGGAGAAACAGGATGAAAAAGAAACCGGTGTTTTTCGTTGTATTACTTTTATGTATGATGTTATGCGGCTGCTCAAGAGAAGAGCGGAAGCCGCAGATCATCAATTATGAAATTGAGCACGAGCAGGAGTTCGGCGGGGTCTATATCAGGATCACCATCGATGACTTTAACAGGCTGGGCTTTGAATACGGAGACAGCGTGAACGTGAAGTTCTCCAACGGCTATGAGCTCAATGACATTCCGTACTATAACGGCTACTATGTCGATGCCGGAGAACCGCTTTTGATTGCCTATCCGGGTTATGACTATATCAAGGCGGCCATCAACTACGGAGAAGACCTATGGGAGAGGGCTCACTTACAGAGCGGATTGCAGGCAGGCAGAACGCTGTGGCAGGCCTCGGGGCTGGATGAGCATTCCAAAGCTGATGTCGTATTAAATGAAAAGGGAAAATACAGAGATATTCAGGAGGCGCGGGATATTCATTATTCCGATGAGCGCAGTAAGTTTGACAGCGATGTCATCTTTGCGAACTTCCGGGTCATGAACTTCGGAAACTTAAAAGACAATGTCTTTTACCGCTCCGCTTCCCCGTGCGATAATCAGCATAAGCGGGCACCGTATGTGGATGCTCTGATCAGAGAAGCAGGCGTGAACTGTATCATGAACCTGGCGGACAATACCGCCAAGATTGAAAAATATATGGCAGCGGACGATTTTAACTCCCCGTACTTTAAGGAACTGTACGAAAGCGGGAAGGTACTGCCGCTGGCACTGAATATGAACTATCTGTCCGAAGAATTTGCGCAGAAGATTGCCTCCGGCTTTAAGCAGATGACTGAGCTGGACCCGCCGTATCTGATCCACTGCACGGAAGGCAAGGACCGGACCGGCTTTGTGTGCATGCTGGTGGAAATGCTGGCGTCTACTCCGTATCAGCAAATTGCCGATGACTACATGGTGACCTATGATAACTACTACAAGATCAATCCGCTGCAGGATAAGGCAAAGTACGATGTGATTCTGGAAAAGAATCTGAACGCGATGCTGAAGTTTGTCGTCGGGGATGAGACGGCGGATTATCGGAATGTCGATCTTGCTCCGTATGCCCAAGCATATCTTTTAAAGGCCGGAATGAGCGAAGAAGAACTGAATTCTTTCTTAAATAAGATTTGCAAATAGGAAATGTAACACGTCATGTTACATTTAGAACATGAGGATTTCTTGTGGACACCCGTAATCTTTTTTAAGATGAGGGTGTAGAAAGAAAGGACAGAAACATATGAATGAATTAGGAAACAAAATTGCGACAAAGCGGAAAAATCTGGGGATCACCCAGCAGGAGTTTGCAGATGAGTTACTGGTAACGCGCCAGACAGTCAGCCGCTGGGAGGCAGGAAGCGTCATGCCGGATATCGACAAGATCCCGGATATCGCGAAGCTTTTGCAGGTCAGCTGCGATTACCTCTTACAGGATGATATCAGGGAGGATGGTGAAGTTGTGATCCGCGGTGTCTCCCGCTTAATGAAGAACGCTCTGGGAAAGAAAGTGAAACTGACGTTCTTCGACGGGGAAGCGGACATGGAACTCTATAATACTGTCTGCCGCATTGTGGACTTCGAAGGAAACTGGATGAAGGTGGAAGGGGAAAACAAGAAAGGGCAGTTTGAAAAGCTGATCCCGCTCTCTTCCGTCCTCTCACTGGAAATCGTTGAGGAGGAAGCATAATGGAGTATATTGGGTTTGTATTCGGCATTTTCGGCTTAATGGCTTATCTGCAGATCTCCGAGTTGAAAGGCAGCATTGCCAACCTGGAGCGCGAACTGACCAAAATGAAAGGCACCTCCTATCATGAGGACCGTACTTCCTTACTGGAAGCCGCAAAAAGTTACATCGGGAAAGAGGTCAGTCTGGATATGAAAGAAGATCAGGAAGATGTGGATATTCTGAATTACGGAAACAGCAAGCACGGAAAGAACATCATTCTTGACTGTGACGAAGAGTGGCTGCTTCTGAAAATTGAAAGCGCCAAAGGCGTGAAAACCAAGCTGATTCGCATGGAATCCGTGGAACGGATCTCCGTTATCAAAGCATAAAAAATGAGGAGAGATCCTCATTTTTTCTTTTGAATCAGTCTGTTTCGATTGAGAAATGATTCTAATCCTTCTCCGTTCTGTCTGAACTGAGAAACCGCTTCAGCAGGAAACAGCAGAAATAAGGGAAGGTATAGATGCGGTTATTGTATCCGATATTTCCCGTGCTGAGCTTCATGCCATGACGGATATCGCGGTAACGGTCTCCCTGAATCAGCATCTCCAGAGATTTGGCTTTGTTATTGTTGCCCTTTACCTCGATTGGGATCAGTTCATCTTTTGTCCGGACAAAGAAATCCTCTTCCAGATTTGCGTTTTCCTTTTTATAGTAATAAAGGTTGAGCCCCTGCTTGACGAGTGCTTCCGCGACGAAGTTTTCATATAAGGCACCTTTATATACTCCGAGGTTTCTGTTGGCTCTCAGATCTTCCTGGGCTTCTTCGTCCAGGTTGGCAATTAAGAGACCTGTATCGGAATAATACAGCTTAAACTTATCCGGATCGATGTTTCCCTTCAATGGCAATTCAGGATAGTTGAGGCAGTAACAGATCTGAATGATTCCGGAATCGCTCAGCCAGTCAATGCACCCGCTGAACTCCCGCGCTCTGGCATTTTTATCGATTTTACTGAACTGGAATTTTTTGTTTTCCTTCGCCAACTGGGAAGGAATGCTGCGAAGAATGCTGATGATTCTTGCCTGGTCCAGACCCTCCACATACTTTCGTACATCTTCTTCATAATCCAGCAGAATCTGACGCTGCAATTCCAGAGTTCCGGAGAAGTTCCGGTTCTCTACGTAGGAACTGACAACGGCAGGCATTCCGCCCAATACACAGTATTTCAAAAACAGTTCACTGTATACACTCATTTCCGTCTCGTTGAAAGGAATCAGCTGCGTCATATGGCAGAGAATGGAATCCGTCTGCTGTTCTCCGTATCCAACTGCCCACAGGAACTCTTCGAAATCCATGGAATGCATCTCGTAGTCCGTTTTACTGCCGACACTGTTGCTGTGAATGCTTTTATAATTGATTCCGAGCAGTGAGCCGCTGCATATGACATCGTACCTTCCGTCGAGTTGGAACGATTTCAATGAAGTGGCAATGTCCGGAAAGTCCTGGATTTCATCAAACAGAATCAGTGTTTTTCCGGGGATGAATTTCTTCGAGGGATCGATCAGCGAAATGTTTTCCGTGATACTGTCAACACCGTATCCTCCGCTGAGAATACTTCTGTACTGCTTTTCCAGAATAAAGTTGATATTAATGAGAGATTCGTAGTACATGTTTCCAAAGCGAACAATGGACTCTGTTTTCCCGATTTGTCTGGCTCCTTTTACGATGAGCGGCTTGTGGTTTTTATCGTCTTTCCAGGATAGCAGAAAATCGTCTATTTTTCTTCTTAAATACATACAAATACCTCCCAAAGATATTTTATCACGTTTTATGAAGGAAAAATATGACTTTTCTCACGTTTTAATGATGATTATTTAGCGATTTCTCACGTTTTCAGGACGAATATTTGCCGATTTCTCACGTTTTTCAGTTTTTGCCGTCTCTGTCATGGCGGCTTCCGGGTATAAGATTACAAAACAGGTGAAATCGTTTATAATAGTACTGTTATGAAAAAGCTAACTATATAAAAATCAAGCCCTATCCCTAGGGAAAGGGAAAATAGATTGTTAGCTGAGGAAATGCGATCTTAAGTTCTT
>CADCPY010000022.1 GCA_902803495.1 uncultured Erysipelotrichaceae bacterium | reverse complement strand
TTTCCGTCAACGTAGATGGCGTCTGTCTGTACACGTACGGAGCTCAGGAAAGCTTTCTGGTCTCTCAGCACGACGACGTCGCCGTTGGCGCAGATGAAGATGTTTTCCGGATCGACACCCGTCTGCACGGCGGTTTCCCCGTGGATCCGCAGCATGCGGTATTCCCCGTGCATCGGCATGAAGTATTTCGGTTTTGTTAACTGCAGCATCAGCTTCTGCTCTTCACAGGAAGCATGTCCCGTGGTGTGCAGGGAAGTGAGCGGCGTATTGGTCAGAACATTGGCCCCGGCTCTGGTCAGACTGTTGACGACCTTGGAAATGCTTTGCTGGTTGCCCGGAATGGCACTGGAGGAGAATACGACCGTATCTCCCGGCATGATGTGAATATCCCGGTGCGTCCCGTTGGCAATCCTGCTTAAGGCAGCCAGCGGTTCCCCCTGGGAGCCGGTGCAGAGAATCAGCATCTTGTTGGCAGGAACCGTGTTGATCATTTCGATATTCACAAACGAATCGTCCGGAATGCTGATGTGACCGAGGTTGCGGGCAATTTCGATGACCGTTTCCATGGAACGTCCGCTGACGACCACTTTTCTTCCGCAGCTGACGGCACCTTCCAGAATCTGCTGGACACGGTGTACGTTGGAAGAGAAGGTGGAGATGATAATTCTTCCGCGGGCCTTCTTGATGATGTCGACAATACTCTTGGCGACATCCTTTTCCGAAGCGGAGAAATCCGCAATTTCGGAGTTGGTGGAGTCACTCATTAACAGGGTGACGCCGATTTCGCCCATATAGGCTAATTTCTGATAGTCGGAATTGGTTCCGACCGGAGTTAAGTCGAATTTGAAGTCTCCGGTTTCCACGATTCGCCCGTTCGGTGTATTGATCAGAACGCCAAGGGAATCCGGAATGGAGTGAATCGTATTGAAGAAACCGATGACGATCGGTCCGCATTCAACACGGGAAGTGTCGTCGATGACCTCAACGGTTACCTGTTTACTGACGCGGCTCTCTTCAAGTTTTTTCTCGATGAGACTTGCGGCAAAGCGCGGTGCATAGATTTTAGGGATTTTAACAGACTGAATTAAGAACGGAATACTGCCAATATGGTCTTCATGACCATGCGTAATAATCAAAGCTTTGATTTTTTCTTCATTTCTAATCAAGTGGGTAAAATCAGGGATGACATAGTCCACTCCCAGAAGGCTTTCTTCCGGAAATTTAACGCCGCAGTCGATGATGACGATCGTATCGTCATGCTCGATGCAGTACATGTTCTTCCCGACTTCATCTAGACCGCCTAAGGCATACACGAACGTATCTGTTGGTTTTAAGACCGTATTCGTACCCAAGGAGATACTGCTGATATCTGACTGGATCCTTACAGCTGTCTGTTTACGCTTCATACTACCTCCTTTTTAATCGATCACAATCGCACCGGAAATCTCGGCATACGGATTGTTCTTGTTAATGTGGTCATAATAGAGGATTCCGGATAAATGATCGATCTCATGTTGCAAGACGATGGCATAGTAGCCTTTGGCTCTGATTTTGACCTTTTTCTTTGCGAGATAGTCATAGGCTTCCACCGTGATTCTGGCATGGCGCGGAACATATCCTTCGTGAGTTTCGGGCACGGATAAACATCCTTCACCGCTTGATAAATAGGAATACTGTTCCGAATAGGAAACGATCTTCGGGTTCACAAGGGCAGTTACCACCTGTTCCACGTTTCCTTCTTCATCCTCTTCATCCATGACGACAACGATCATGTTGCGGTTGACACCGATCTGCGGGGCGGCCAGTCCGCTGGCAGCCTGCAGTCCGTACTGTTCCGCAAGATCCTTATCGCGGGAATCTACGACATATTGAATGAGGCCTTCCATGACCTCTTTATCTTTTTTACTTAACGGTAATCTGACATCTACACATTTTTCTCTCAGATGCTTATCGGTATCAGGGAGAATTGTGACATATTTATTTTCCATGAC
This sequence comes from uncultured Erysipelotrichaceae bacterium, assembly GCA_902803495.1. Classification (GTDB taxonomy): domain Bacteria; phylum Bacillota_I; class Bacilli_A; order Erysipelotrichales; family Erysipelotrichaceae; genus RUG14871. The sequence continues at coordinate 6,012 of CADCPY010000022.1, read as the reverse complement.
AAAACGATACCTTTCCTATATGATACAGATATCTATTTATAATATTTATATTAGATATTGTAGATCAAATCTTGACGCCCATATTATAAAGAAAAAACAGGGGCTCTGCAACATAATTCGTACCAAAATCGGGCTTTTTGTTTGCTTTGGCTAACAGTAAGCGCTTTCGCTCTGACAAAGCTGAATTTTTATTGAAAGCAGGGGGATGCAAACGGGTCGAAATCTTGTTTGTATGGGTATTTTTTGATAGTATATTACTGATGAAACTAAACCGCAGAATCTCACGAAAACTATATACAATGCCGGAAGGTTATGACCGTCTCTTACATTTCACGGTCATTCTTTTAGGTCTTTTCGGTGTCGTCATGCAGGTCTCTGCGAACATGGACTCATCCCAGGTCACGATGGCCAAACTGTTCCGTACCACGATCCGTCAGATGATCATCTTTGTGGCGAGTTATGTCGGTATGGTCTGGACGTCCAACTACTTCAGCTTTGATCTCGTCAAGAAGTACTTCAACGAGATCGTCGTGGGTATGGGTGTCATGTTGCTGGCAACAATGCTGTTCGGTTCCATCGGCGGCGCGAGAGGCTGGATCCGTATTCCGATCATCGGCTTTACCTTACAGCCGTCCGAGCTGGCCAAGCTGGTCATGATCATTTTGGTGGCCTATTATCTCGGTGATCTGCGAAAGAAAAAAGGGGACTGGAAGGATGCGATGAAGAAGCCGTTCTCGATCTTCATCATCTACTTCTTCATCATTCTGATCATTCAGAGAGACTTCGGAAGCGCCATGGTTCTCATGCTGATTACGGCCATCTGCTGTCTGATTCCGACCAATGAAATCTTAAAACCGGGACAGCGGCTGATTCTGCTTCTGCTTGTGGCCTTCATCGCTTTGATGTACTTCCTCTTAAGCGATGCCGGCATGGTGGTATTGGATAAGCTGCCGGCCTTAAAATATCAGGTCGTCCGTTTCAAGGCGGCCAACAACCCGTTCACCAACCGTTACGGTACCGGCTACTATGACCTGGTCAACAGTCTGATTGCCTTCAACACCGGCGGATGGAAGGGTGTGGGACTGGGCAAGTCCTTACGAAAATACGGCTATATTTCCGCTGCGGAATCTGACTTCATCATGGCGGTCGTGGTGGAAGAGCTGGGTGTACTGGGCTTCCTCTTTGTTCTGATCTGTTACATTATTATCGTTTATTCGTTCTTTAAATATGCTTACCGGGTCGAAAGCGAGCGCGGTAAGATCGTTATTATCGGAAGTGCCATGTACTACATGATTCACTTCTTCTTCAATCTGGGCGGCGTTACCTGCCTGATTCCTTTAACGGGTATTCCGCTGTTGCTGGTTTCTTCCGGCGGTACCAGTTCTCTGGCAGCCATGGCCTGCGTAGGCATCGTCCAGTCCTTTATTTGCAAGCAGAATCGTAAGGTTCATTTTAAAGGGAACTGATATGTTGCGGGTGATTGCAGGGGAATACGGTTCGCGTCAGCTGAAATCGCTGGATTCCAACGATACGCGTCCGACATTGGAAAAAACCAAAGGCGCCATCTTCAACAAACTGGGTCCCTTTTTTGACGGGGGAACCTTTCTGGACCTCTTCGGAGGCAGCGGTTCCATCGGCATTGAGGCGCTCTCGCGCGGCGTGGACAAAGCCGTCTTTGTCGAGAAGAGCCCCAAAGCGGCGCGCATCATCAAGGAGAATCTGAAGATGCTCGGCTGCACTGACAGAAGCGAAGTGCACATCTGCTCCTATAAGAGCTATTTGGTGCAGACGGAAGAGAAGTTTGACTGCGTCTACGTCGATCCGCCATACGCCCTGAAAGATTCCTATGCGGAGATCATGCAGATCCTATCTGAGCGTGATCTGCTTCAGAAGGGGGCATACGTTGTGCTTGAGAGCAGCAAGGAACTGGAATTCAATTTCGAACTTCCGGGACTGAGAAAAGAAAAAGACGTGATCTACGGAATCAGCAGAATCACTTACTACCACAGGGAGGACTTATGAAAATAGCAGTTTATCCGGGAAGTTTTGACCCGGTCACCAGCGGACATCTGGATATTATCGAGCGTGCCAGTCATCTGGTTGACAAGATTTATGTCGTCATCATGCAGAATCCGAACAAGCGGAACACCTTCAGCGTGGAAGAACGTCTGGCCATGCTGGAAACAGTCACAAAGAAATTTACCAACGTGGAATGCACGGCCGATGTCGGCTTAACGGTCGATGTCGCCAAAAAGCTCGGTGCAAAATTCCTGATCCGGGGTATCCGGGCGACCATGGACTTTGAGCAGGAACTGCAGCTGGCCACGGCCAACATGACGCTGGCAGGGGATATTGAAACGATCTTCTTTATCACCAAGCCGGAAAACAGCTTTATCTCCTCCAGCACGGTACGGGAGATTGCCATGAACCACGGAGACTTCTCGCGCTTTGTTCCGGCGGAAATCGTGGATACGATCAAAAAGAAATATGAGGAAAACTAAATGAACAAACCGGTAATCGGGCTCGTTGCCCATTATAGAAGTATTGAGCAGAATTATGCCCAGATGGATAAATATGTCTTTGCCCTGCGCAATCACGGTGCGGACTGTCTGATGATCCCGACAGGCAAGGAAATTGACAATATCCCGAAAATCGTTGCCTTATTAGACGGCATCGTGATTCCGGGAGGAGCGGACGTCGATCCGGCATTCTACCGCTCGGAACGTTCCATCTACTGCGGTATGAGCAATCTGACCAATGACCGCTATGAGCTGGAACTGATCAAGGAAGCTTACCGTCAGAGAAAGCCGATTCTGGGAATCTGCCGGGGACTGCAGCTGATCAATGTGGCCTTCGGAGGCACGCTGTATCAGGATATCCCGTCGGAGATCGAAACCGAAGCGGAACATAATGTCTCGCCGGACGATAAGGAGAAATACCATACGGTCAAGGTGGAAAAGAATACCCGTCTGCATACGCTCTTAAATGCCGACTCCTTAAAGACGAACAGTTCTCACCATCAGTGCGTCAAGCAGCTGGCCAAAGACTTCAGGATCTCCGCCAGATGCACGGATGGCATCGTGGAAGGAATCGAGCACAAGGAAGCCAATATCGTCGGTGTCCAGTGGCATCCGGAACGGATGGCGGACGAAAAAGAACAGAGCAGTCTGTTTGAAAACTTCGTTCAATCCTGCATGTAATACTTACGGCCTGTAGGGGCCGTTTTTCTTTTGCGGGGAAAACCACTATAATGAAAAAAGAGGTGTGCATATGAAAGACTACAATCCGGATGAAATCAAGGAAAAACTCGAAGACTATTACGGAACCGCCATGGTATCCGGCTTTCCGATGGCAATGATGGATCTTGCGTCATTGGAAGAGAAGAGTGAGGAAGAACTGGAGGAGCTTGCGGAATCGCTGCATCTGCTGTAAGTATGAATGAAGTAAAAACAACTACGGAAGAGAAAATCGTCCGCGGGATCGGCATCCTGCTGATTGCTTACGGCACGGCCGTGCTTTTTGTGCTGGGCTTCCGTTTTGTCTTTCATTTCTTCTCCTTTGTGGCGGGATGGTTTTTCTATCTTCTTTCTTACTGGAAGAAACTTCCGACCTACAAACTGCCGCGCGGGATCAGGGTTGCTTTCATGTCTCTGGCGGCCATCGGGCTTTGTTCCTTTTTCCTTGTCGAGGGAATTCTGATCCATGCTTCCGTGAGTGCTCCGCAAAAGGATGCCGATTACGTACTGGTATTAGGCTCTAAAGTCGAGAATTACGGACCGAGCAGGGATTTCAAGTCCCGGCTGGATTCCGCTTTGGAATATGCCGAAGAGAATCCGGAGTGCATACTGATTGTCTGCGGCGGGCAGGGGAAGGATGAGCCGATGAGCGAAGCGCAGTGCGCCCATGACTACTTTGTGAAGCACGGTATCTCTGAAAACCGCATCCTGAAAGAGGATCAAAGCCGAAATACCTTTGAAAATATCACCAATGCCTACAAGATCGTTACAAAGCGGGAAGCGCAGCCGTCCGAATGTAAGGTTGTGATCATCTCGGCCAATTATCATTTGAAACGGGCCCGGTTTCTGGCGAAGCAGGCCGGATTTGAAAATGTCTCAGCCAAGGCGGCGTACGGCATGCCGCTCTTGATGCCGCACTATTTCTTCCGGGAATTCTTTGCCTATATCAAAGACCTTCTGATACATTCCTGAAAAATTTTGTACCAAAAGTGAAAAAAGTTTCACGGCTATCCCATTGACGCATCCGTAAAATGCGCATAGAATGGAGACAATAAAAATCTATAGAGGTAGCGGTGCAGATGAGTATGCTTCCGAGCGGGTACGCAATGACGGAGCAGAAAGGCAATCACCGCCGAACGGAAACTCTTGACGGAGAGGTTCCGTGGGGTTACGGGAAATACCCGTAGCACTCCCGTCATATTGATGGAGGCGCTATAACATGTGAGATCCAACCAGTCATATGTTTGTAGCATATGATTTTTATTTTATTCCCATAGGGGAAAAGGGAGGAAATCACATGAGAAGAGTATTATTGGTTGTTTTAACGGTTGTAATGAGCCTGACGCTGTTCGGCTGCACCAGCAATGAAGAGCCGGCACAGGAGGAATCAACGACCTTTGTTGTGGGCATGGAAGTCAACTATGCTCCGTTTAACTATGAACTGTCATCACCGACCGACACATCCGTTGCCATTGACGGCGGATATGCGGACGGGTATGATGTCAAAATCGCCAGAGACATTGCGGCAGCATTAGGCAAAGAACTGGTTATTAAAAAGATCTCCTGGAACGGCCTGGGTGCCGCATTGGAAGCGGGAGAGATCGATGCGATCATCGCCGGCATGACGGCAAATGACGAACGTGAGGAAGGCATTGACTTCACCACACCGTACTATGATTCCAAAGCCATGATCATGATCGTAAGAAAAGACAGTGAAATGGCATCCTATACGAGCATTCAGCAGTTCTCCGGCAAGAACGTGGTCGGACAGATGAACACGTCCTACGATGAAGTCATCGACCAGATCGAAGGCGTCAATCACATCACACCGAAAGCTACCTATCCGGAAATGGTCGTAGCTCTGCAGATGGGAGATGTGGACGGCATTACGGCTGAGGTTGCGGTTGCCAAAGGCATCGTTTCCGCCAATCCGGATCTGATCTATATCAACTTCAACGAAGGGGAAGGCTTTGAAGCCGATACCACGGTTTCCATCGGTTTAAGAGAAGGTACCAGAGGCACGGAATTCTTCAATTCCGTACAGAGTGCGCTGGATCAGATCAGCGAGGAAACAAGAGAGGCGTACATGGTAGACGCCGTGGAAAACCAGCCGGTGGAGAATTAAGATGCGCATTGATTTTGAAAAAGTGCAGTCCATCTTTGTAAGGAACTGGCCGCTGTTCTGGCATGGAATCAAAATCACCTGTCTCTTTGCGTTGGTTGGCACATTCTTCGGCTTTCTGATTGGGCTGCTCTTGGGCGGCTTCGGCAGCATCAAAGTACGCAGTACGGATACGTTATTGATCAAAGGAATGAAAAAAGCCCTGCTGGGACTCATCCGTTTCTATATCTGGGTGTTCCGGGGAACCCCGATGATGGTGCAGGCCATTTTTCTGTACTACCTGTTCCGCCCGGTGTTGCACTGGAACAGCTTCACGGCAGGCTTAATCATTATCTCAATTAATACGGGAGCCTATATGGCGGAGATCGTCCGCTCCGGTATCCAGGCGGTGGATCCGGGACAGCTGGAAGCGTGTCAGAGCATCGGACTCTCGTTTCCGGATTCTCTGTTCTATGTCATATTGCCGCAGGCCATAAGGAATTCCTTTCCGTCGATCGGCAACCAGCTGATTGTCAATATCAAGGACTCCTCGATGCTGAATGTGCTGTCCGTGACGGAACTGTTCTTTCAGACCTCATCCATTGCCGGCAGCAATTACCGCTACATTGAGACCTATCTGATCAGCGCCGTCATCTATCTGGTTCTGACGACGGC
>CADCPY010000021.1 GCA_902803495.1 uncultured Erysipelotrichaceae bacterium | reverse complement strand
TTACTGCCGGGTGGGGATTGTGTATGTCGGCAAGAGAGATGGCTGTTGTTGGAGAACTTGTACTGAATAACGGTATGTACAACGGCAGCAGGGTCATCTCTGCGGAATACATCAGTGACATGCTCAGGCCGCATCTCAAGCTCGGTGAAAGATTCGGGTATATGAACTACGGATACTTATGGTATAAGCCTTTTGATGACAGAGAGGTTTATGCGGCGATCGGTGACAGCGGCAATATTATTTATGTCAATAAAGAGGAAAATGTATCCGTGGGTATCACGGGAACCTTCAAGCCGAGGATATTTGACAGAGTCGAATTCATAGAACGGAATGTGCTGCCTGTAATCGATGAGTGAGATTTACAGTTCCTATCAGTTCACGGTACACAATTCAGTTTCGGGAGGGAACCGTTATGAATGATTTTAATGAATATGTTTGTGAAGTCTTTTCTGCCGCCGGTGAGATTGTCATAAAACCCATGATGGGCGGATATCTTGTCTACCTTGACGGCAAGCTGATCGGTGACATTTGCGGCAATGAAGTCTTTTTGAAGAGAACTCCGACATCGGACAGACTTCTTGCGAATTCCGAGCTGCGTTATCCTTATGAAGGATCCAAGAGTCTGATGCATGTATTTGACAGATTTGAAGATACCGCGCTTGTTCTCAAACTTCTGGAGGGTATGTACACGGAACTTCCGGAAAAGAAATCTGCAAAAGACAAACAAAGGTCATAGTCTAAGTGATTATGACCTTTTTTCATTTCTTCCGGATGGCTTTATAAGATGGAAAACCCTGCAGCTGACTGACCGCTGCATTCAGTGCAAATAAAAAAATATCCGCGAGGGATATTTCTGTCTTTTGTCTTAAGCTTCTTCGATTTCGAAACGGTTGTTTTCCGCTTCACCCATGGATGTCAGCAGTTCGATATCGTTATTCGCAGCTTTTTCGGAAACATAAGTCTTTGCTCCGGCTTTGTCTGCGGAATTCACGAAGTGACCTTCTTTTTTGGAAACTTTACCGACATAACCTGTCTCGTTGCTATAGATGTTGACCCATTTTAAATTACATTTCATTTTTAGTTTCTCCTTTATTTGTTACTTAAATTCAGACAATGTATCAGTACATGCCTAAATCAGATTGTAGCACGAAATCTGTTTTCATCCAGTATTTTGCACTTTTGCTTTATGAATGATGTATAATAACAGTTTTAGCAAATATCTCCAGTTATTGATTATAATAAACATAAGAAGACAAACCGGGGCCTGTCAACAGATCTGCAGTCGCATCAGCCGGAGTAAAACTCCGAATACCGCTTCAGCAGAATCATTGGAATTTGCAGAGAAACAGAAAGAACTGTCATAAGAAACAAGTGGAGGAAACAGAACATGCCGTTTGATTATAAAAAAGAGTACAAGGAATTCTACATGCCAAAGAATCAGCCGTCCATCGTGAAGGTTCCCGTCATGAACTATATTGCCGTCCGCGGACAGGGAGATCCGAATCAGGAAGACGGCGAATACAAGCAGGCCATCGGTCTTCTTTACGGAATCGCATTCACAATCAAGATGAGCAAAAAAGGCGATCATAAGATCAGCGGATATTTTGATTATGTCGTTCCGCCGCTGGAAGGATTCTGGTGGCAGGACGGTGTTAAGGGAATCGACTATGCTCATAAGGAAAGCTTTCAGTGGATCTCCGTCATCCGTCTGCCTGATTTTGTTACGAAGGCTGATTTTGACTGGGCTGTGAAAGAAGCCGCCGGAAAGAAGAAAACAGACTTTTCCAAAGTCGAATTTCTGACTTATGATGAGGGATGGTGCGTTCAGTGCATGCACATCGGCTCCTATGACGATGAGCCGGCAACGGTAGAGAAAATGCATGCCTTTATGGAACAGGAAGGCTACACGCTGGATATCACGGACTGTCGCCTCCACCATGAAATCTATCTGAGTGATGCCAGAAAGGTTGCGCCGGAAAAACTGAAGACCGTGATCCGTCACCCGATTAGAAAAATCTGAAAGTATCATCCGAGTGTCTCACCATCATAAATAGTGAACAGGCAGGACCGCAGAGGTCCTGTTTTTGTATAATAAATACAGAGAGGTATTGGAGCCGAGCGTGAACTGCCTAACGCCAAAATCAGGTATGCCCTGCATTACAGATATCTTCTGGAATGGACAAACCGGGAAAACGAAATCACAGAGGTTTTTGGAGGAAACAATGTTAGATAACACAGGATTTGATTTATGGGCGAAAAGATATGATGCCGATGTCGAAATGAGTGATGAAGGCAACGAATATCCTTTTGCCGGATATAAAAAAGTATTAGCCGGGATTTACAACACTGTTATGGGTACCCCCAACGCCGTTGTGCTCGATCTTGGCTTTGGCACCGGAACATTGACAACAAAGCTGTACGAAGGGGGCTGCATCATTTACGGCCAGGATTTTTCGCTGGAAATGATTGCGGCGGCTTCGGAAAAAATGCCGGATGCCCATCTTTATCAGGGCGATTTCGCTCAGGGTCTATGCGAGCCGCTCAAAGAGCAGCTCTATGACTTCATTATTGCGACATACTCGATTCATCACCTGCCCGACAGTCAGAAGATCCAACTGCTGAAAGAGCTGCGTAAGTATTTAGGCGGGGAAGGAAAGATTCTGATCGGAGATGTCGCCTTTGAGAACCGCGAAGAATTAGAACGGTGCAAAGCGGAATACGGTGAGAGCTGGGATGATGAGGAAATCTACTGTGTTGCCGATGAATTAAGGAAAGAGTTCAGAAATCTGCACTTTGAAAAGATAACATTCTGTTCCGGTATCCTGACCTTAGGGAAAACAGACCGGGACTTGTTAGAGGGAAACATATGAAACTGTTTGGAAAACAAGAGAAAGAAATAAAGGATACAAATCCTCTCAATCAAATATCGCATTACGGGCTGGTCAAGCCCAATTACAAGCAGGATTTGAACTCGCAGAGAGTCATTGAGTTTGCCTATTTGCCTGAGGAAGAAAAAGTGATTCTGATCGGCAGCATGAGCGGCTATTACCCGTACTGGATCTCAATCACGGATATCCGTGATACCGAAACAAATACGGCCATATTGGAGAAGGTACTGTGGGACAGCTTTTCCTCTTTCAGTGAATTAAGCGGGGAAATCCGCGGAAAGCTGAAGGACGCTTACCGCCGCAGGATCATGATTGCGGACGGTGATGTCCGTACCCCGTTTGGCCACGGATATGCCAAAGAGCAGCCGGAATACTGGAGCCGGTTTATCGCTGGGGATATTTCCGCCTACTATCAGCGTCTTACAGCATTCTGCAGGGAAAGAGAGCTGGACGGAAGATACCTGGTGTTCTTAGAGGCCTATCTGAAAGAGCTGGAAACAAAGACATCTTCCGACCCGGTGAAGGACTATGAAAACAAGAAGGTACTCATGGACCTGCTGAGATCCGAAGACTATCTGTACCTTTCGGAGAACAAAGAAATCAAAGACACCTACATCCGTATCCAAAACGTGATGGGGCATCTCTATAACACCTACATGAGCATCGTCAGATAAGAATCCGGCACGAAAGGAATTGGAGGAGTTTTTCCCCGGTATTTTTCCTTTTTTGCGCAAACATGTGATACATTATAGAAAACAGCTGCCCAATCAAAGGAAAGACGAGAGGTAACAAAATGAATTTCAAGATTTTTGCCGTCAACTTAGTTGTTCCGTTATTTGTTGTTTTGATGATTGCCGTCTTTTCCGGCGTATTCCGCCTGAAAAAGAAGGAATCGATCAAAAACGATCTCTTTGATTATTTCAAGAAAGCCTGGAATGAAGACGAAAAAGCGGAGGAGGATTCCTTCTTCCAGAAGTTTTTCCGGCTGTTCCTTCAGGCGTATGAGTATGAAAAATACAAGGAAGATGTCAACAAGTCCAAGTACAATTTCTACAAGCTGCTTGTTCTCTTTGTTGTATTGAGTGTTCCGTTTCTTTCCCTCTTTCTGATCACCCGGAAGGAATGGATCATAAACGACAGCGCCTGGAACGACATCTATCTCTACACCGTCATTCTGGTTCCTCTGGTCTTTGCCTATCTGGTCAACAAATACATCCGCATCCGTCAGTATCACGAGACGTGGTACCGCCACTTGCGCAACCGCCATCAGATGGAATGGCGGATGATGGTGTTTGTCAAAGACCGCGAACTGCTCAAAGTAAACGAAACGCAGGGAACGGAAGGCCGTACCTCCGCATCTTTGAAAACTGCCTTCATCAACGATCTCTGCGACTATTGGAAAACGACGGCGGACATCCCGCTCAGTGCCGCCAAAGAGGAAAACATCTTTGAGGAGATCGGCAGCCTCTTCCGTAAAAGCTGAATACTCAAAGCAGACCAGACGGTCTGCTTTTTGATTCCCCGGCCTTCCGCTTTTCTCTCCCGCACGATTCCGCTATAATAAATGCAGAGAAAAGTGAGCGTAACAATATGAAACACGTGATACTGGTAAGTAAGGATGATAAAGATTCCAAGTGCATCCGGGCTCTGACCTCGGAAGACAGCGAAGTATTTCTTGCCCAAAAAGAATATACCGACGAAGAGATGGCCGCCTTTACGGCGGAAGCGGATAAGTGGCTCATGCGCCTCAAGGGAACACGCTGTTTTTTAGCGGACAGCGACAGCGGAGAAGATGCGACCGGCTACTACTGCAATCACTTCCCGCTGAGAGCGGAAAATGCGGTATTTGATCAGGGCGTCTTTGTCGGAATGTACTTCTCCTTCAGCGGTCTGCGCTATTCCGGAAATGACCGCGCGTCCTTTGGCATCGACAGCTGGGGCTACCCGGGAAAGGATCCGTTTTGTGATCCGTGGTGTGAAACACCGCACGTCTTTTTATTCAGTAAGGAGATTACCCATACCTACAAGGAATGGAGCCTGATCGTTAAGGAAGAAGGAAAGGAATACGGTTCCTATCTGGATTTCTAATCTCCCCTTTCCAACAGCCGTTCAAACTTCACACCGGATGCATCGCAGACGGTGTTTTTTCTATGGATCCGTATTCAAAAGGACAGTGTCCCGCTCTTATTCCCTTTTCGGGGTAAGAGGTGCCCCGTTTTCAATTTGCGTCAAATTGACTTACAATAATAAGAGTAAGAAGGTTTCTTCATGAAAACAAAAACAAAAGTTACGTTATGCATCGTTTTATTCCTGAGCATTCTGGCCCTCTCCTTTGGCGGCTGGTATTTTTTCCTGCGCCCGCAGCTCACCTTCACGGAAGAGCACCCTGTTCTGGAGCGCACGCAAACCTACTACACCAAGGACTACATCGCTGAAACCAACGGCGAAGTCACAATCGAGAGCGACAGGTTTGTTACGGAGAAAGTCGGAACGTATACGGTGAACTACCACGTGGAGAAATGGATCTTCAAAAAAGACTTTCCCCTCACCTATGAGGTTAAGGATACCGTACCGCCTGTCATTACACTGCAGAGTGAGGTATTGGCCCACGACTTCGGCGACTTCTTCACGGAAGAGGAAATGCGCGCCAACGTCTCCGTCAACGAAGGTTCCTTCACGCTCACAACCGATTACGACCCCTACAAGGCGGGAGAATCCACGGTGAGGATTCTGGCCACCGACGACTACGGAAACGTCTCAGAAGCCTCCTATCGGCTGCTCAATGAAGATAAAGAAGCTCCGCTGCTGTTCCGCAGCGGCAACTGGACGGAATATGTGATCGGCGAGGAATTCAATATCAATAAGATCGTCTCCTACGGCGACAACGCGGACCCGCTGCCGGTCTTTGAATATACCGGGGAAGTGGATACTTCCAAGGTCGGGGAATACCCGCTGCACGCCTCCGTCACGGACGCTTCGGGAAATAAGACGGAGTGGGATCTGACCATCGTGGTCAAAGAAGAGATTCCGGAAGAGGAACCGGCCGACTACTCCTATCCGTTTGAAGAGTTCAAAGCCGACTATGCCGGAGAAAACCGTCAGTTCGGTATCGATATTTCCACCTGGCAGGGTGACATTGATTTCTCCAAAGTCAAAGCCGCCGGCTGCGAATTTGTGATCATGCGCATCGGCTACTCCCATCAGGGCAAACTCTTCCTCGATGAGAAGTTCCGTCAGAACCTGAGCGGCGCCAAGGCCGCCGGACTGCCGGTCGGTGTCTACCTCTTCTCATATGACTATCTGGAGAGCGAGATGCTGACGGCACTGGAAGATGTCTTTGAGGAGCTTGGCGATACCAAACTGGAACTGCCGCTCATCTTTGACTGGGAAAACTTCGGACGGTTTCAGAACTACGAGATGAGCTTTCTGCAGCTGAACCGCATGTACGACGTCTTTGAAGAGCAGGTGGAAGCCCACGGCTACCGCTCCATGTTATATGGCAGCCGCTACTATCTGGCCAACATCTGGCAGAAGACGGACACCCGTCCGATCTGGCTCGCGCAGTACAACAGTGTCCCGACTTACGAAGGACAATTTGAGATCTGGCAGAGAACGGATGTCGGTGTCATTGACGGCATCGACGGAAAAGTCGACCTCAACATTCTCTATACGAACTAACGCTGTAATCACAGCGTTTTTTCTTTCCTTCCGATATCGGAATCATCTATAATTGTTACAAGGAAGACAAAAAGAAAGGCTTTCAGGTTATGTCATTTGAATCATTTGAAACCGGCAATATCCCGCTGATTCTCTGCGGCGCTTTTTACAGCCTGCTGTGTGTTTTCAGCATTGTGACGGGACTCATCTACATGAGCGGGAAGCGGGAGCTGAACCCGCTGGAGCTTTCGGACGGCTTTGTGGCCAAGCTGAACAGCCCGGGCCGCTTGCATAAGTTCACCGTCTTCATGGGCTTTGTGACCTTTGCGGTGGGACTCGTTCAGGGTATTACGGCGTTTGGCCTGTTTGCGGCGAACTCCCCGATCTACTACTGGATCGCTCTGGGATTCACCCTGTTCTCCATTGTGTCCGTCACACTAAAGCTCAAAGGAAAGTTCAACGCGTTCCCTCTGCTTAAAGCCGTTGCCTATGTAATGATTCTGATCGTATTAATTCTGGCAGAGAGCCGCGCTCTGTTCTTCCGCTAAACCATAAGGAGGCATTATGATTCAAATTTTCTTTTTGCTGATCAGTTTTATTCCTTCGGTGTTTCTCTATGTTTTCTATGTCCGCTTAAAAGACGATCCGGATTACCGTAAGACCTGCAAGGACATGCTGATCCGCGGCTTTTATTCCGTGATTGGTGTCTTCTTTGCGTCACTGATCAGCCGCATCATTTACAACTGGCTGGCACCGGAGAATATCAGCGATACCCTGAAGGATCTTTATACCTGCTTTGTGACCAATGCAATCTGCGAGGAAGGTGTGAAGTTCGCCTTTGCCTACAGTCTTTTCAGAAAGAAAAAAAGCACACTCAGTGCTTCCGATATCATCGTCTATCTTTCCATCGTGGCCATGGGCTTCGGCTTAATGGAAGATATCGTCTACGCCTTCGGCACTTCCCCGGGACAGATCATCGTCCGCGGCATTCTGATCGCGCACGGCGCTTTGGGCTGCATTATGGGGACCATCTTTGCGGCGGCCGTAAAGAAGAAAAGCGTTCCGCTCTACATTCTGGCTTTCCTGATCCCGATTGTGCTGCACGGCTCCTACAATTTCGGCTTAAAGGATTCTCTGCCGGACTGGTCCGGTGCAATCTCCCTTTTGATCACGGTTCTGGAATTCGCCTTTTTGATCCGCACCATCATCTTCTTAAAAAAACACAAAGACGATCCGGAATATCAGTATCCGGTCTATCAGGAACAGTAAGAACCGCAAGGTTCTTTTTTTCCACCCATCCTGTATAATAAAAAGGAAGTAAAAAAAGGAGTTGGCCATGGTCCGTTTTGACACCAGAAAGAAAAAGCCGAAAGTATACGGGATCCTGATCGTTCTTTTGATTACGGCAGGACTTCTCATCTTTCATGTGAGTCAACCGGAAGTCAATACCTTTATGGTGGGCATGGATATCTGCGTGGGCATGCTGGCCACGGTGGTCATACTCGCGGTGGCCTTTGTGCGCCAGCTGCAGTACAACCCCTACTCCTATAACACCATCATTTACATGGGGTTCTCCCTCTTTTTACTGATTACGGCTTTTACGGTACTGCTGACCGCCAACCATCTGCGGCTGCAGACAGGACTCGCTTCCGCAACGGCGCTTTATAACCTGTTGGGAACGCTCGTCAATGCCGGCGGGAACTATCTTTTCTCTACGGCACCGTTCCTCTTTCTGTTCTCCGTTGCGCTGATGATATCCAACGTTGTTCTGATTCAGAAGGAAGGCCGAAGCTTTGTGAATCTTCTGGGCATTATTTTAGCCCTTTTACTGATCGGCGGGTTTGGTGTTTTCTACTGGATTGGCTACTACGCCTCGGGCTCCGTCTTTGAAGTCATGCTGCACGACATGATCACCAATCTGCTGTTCACCGTCTACCTGTATTTTGAATGCATGCTGATCGGCGCCATGATTGCCAATCTAATCGTGATCCGCTATGAACCGGAACCGGACGCCGACTTTATCATTACCTTAGGCTGCGGGATCCGCTCCGACGGTACCCCGACCCCGTTACTGGCGGGAAGAGTGGACCGGGCACTGGCCTTCTACCAGAAGCAGATCCAACTCACCGGCAAGGCGCCTGTCTTTGTGACTTCCGGCGGTCAGGGACCCAATGAAGTAATCTCCGAAAGCCAATGCATGAAAAACTATCTTTTAAGCAAGGGTGTTCCGGAAGATCACATTTTAATGGAAGACAAGTCCACCACCACGCTGGAAAACATGCGCAATTCCAAAGAGATCATCACCTCCGTCAAACCGGATGCGAAGATCCTTTTCTCCACTTCCAACTACCACCTCTTCCGCAGCGGCATCTGGTCAAGAAGAGTAAAGATGCGCTCCATCGGCATCGGAGCCAAGACCAAGTGGTACTTCTGGCCGAATGCGACGGTCCGCGAATTCGTCGGTCTTCTGACGGAGCACCGCATGAAGCAGGGTCTGATTCTGGGAGGCATGTTACTGCTGTCCGCCTTTCTGACTTATGCCAGCTATTATCTGTGGTAACAGCGGAGGCTTTGCCTCCTTTTTTATGTGTCAGGGAATCATGGTATAATAGAGACAGATAAAGGAGTTGAATTATCATGAAAGAGGAGTACTTTGTTACAACGTACGTTCGCAAAGCAAAACAGGAACGCCTGCTGTACGAACTCTCCCATAAGGAGAAGCGCTACCGGGCCCTGGACCGTTTCTGCCATTCCGCAGACTCTCTTCTGAACAGGGAAAAAGTTGTTCTGAAGGGAAACAATCTGCTCTATTCCGACAGTTTCAACCGTTTCATTCAGGGACAGCACGAGATGTGCCTTGTTCTTTCCCCGGACCCGTCCGTTGACGGACAGACGCTTCCTGCCAAAGATGCCATCGCATCAGCCCTTGGCACACTGGATGCCTGTATCGTCTTCAATTCCCGCTTTGCCTATGTGCAGTCAGAAGCCATGGCTTCCGCCACCGACCGCTGGCTCTTAATGGCAAACCCCAAGGACGATCCGGAATCCCCGATTATCTATTAACCCAATAGGAACTTCTAATCAGAAGTTCCTTTTTTCCGCTCTTAAGCTCACCTCATAAAAGCCATGGTATAATGGGAGCGATGAAACGCAGTTACTCCCCAAAGGAAATCTTAAGTATGATACTTCCCGCTCTGTTTTCTTTATTGGAAGCGGGAGCGTTTTCCTATTGGAACGGACATCTTCTGCCCCTCTCGCTGCGCTCACTGGCTGTTCTGCCATGCGCCGCAATCCTTTATTTCTGCACAAGACGGTTACTAAAAACCTGCCGCAGCTACAACAAAGCGGAGTGGATCTCTTCCGCTGTTTTAGCGTTTCTTTTATCGGTCATCATCATCTACTGCAATGCCGTCTACTATAACGACTGGCTCTTTTTCGATGCAGTCCATTGTTATAAAAGCTTACTGATCTTCCCGGGCATTTTGGTTATCTTTCTGACTCTGATGCACTTGGAGCTGAAGGACATCCCGTATCTGAAAGCCACGGAATTCGCCTCGGACAAACGGTTCCCTTATGCCGTTTACGGGTCGGTATTCCTTTCCTTTCTGATCTGTCTTATCTCTCATTTCCCGGGACATTTCGGCTACGATGCCGTCTTCCAGTATGAGCAGTATATCAATCATGCCATCACTACCCATCACCCGTTACTTCATACCCTGCTCTTATGCGGGCTCGTCCGCTTCGGTGAAACGGCATTCTCTTCCGCAGCGGCGGGACTTTTGATCTATACCGCAGTGCAAATGGGTGTTTTAACTTACGCCTTGGGAAAGGGAATTCTTTTTGTCCAAAAGCAGGCCGGTAACTGGGCCTATATCGTCTGGGCACTGTTTCTCTTTCTGCCCTATCACGCCATTTTATCCATCAGTGCCACCAAGGATGTACTCTTCGGCGCCTTCTTCCTGCTGTATGCCATCTGTCTTTATGAAGGCATCGAAACCAGGGAAGTCTGGAAGAACAGAATTTACTGCATCCGGTTCATTCTTCTCACCTTTTTGGTCTGCGCCTTCCGCAATAACGGAATCTATGTGGTCATTGCTACCTTCCCGTTCCTCTTTTTGATTCTTAAGAATCAACTTAAGGAAGTCCTGGTATCCGGCGGGATCGCTCTGGTGCTGTATGTGTTACTGACAGGGCCAGTCTCCTCTATGATCGGTGTCAGTAAAGGCCCGATCCACGAGATGCTCTCTGTCCCGATCCAGCAGCTGGCCGTCACCTACTCCCAGCCGTGGGACGCAAAGCTGAGCCAGGAGGAGAAGGATTTAATCTACCGCTATATGCCGAACGTCGACTATGTGACCAAGCGGTCCGCCGATATCGTGAAAAACGACTTCAACGATGAACTCTTCCTGGAAGACCCGATGCGTTTCTTCCGCTTATATCTCAGCGTCGGAAGCAGAAATCCGCAGCTGTACCTGAACGCCTATACCAATCTGCATATGGGCTTCTATAACCCGGAGATGGTCTGGCCGAACCCGCAGAGCTTTCATCCCTTCCTGGAGTGGACGCTGCCGGAAGACGATCCGCGTCTGGATTCCTCAAAGTACCTGCAGATTCCCACTCAGACGCTGTCTTGGCGCCTCTCAGCGCATTATGAGCGTTATGCCAATGAGAACACCTTTATGAAATATCCCCTCTTACAGCACCTCTCTTCGATCGGTGTCTACACCTGGGCGATGTTACTTGGGCTCTTGATCAGCCTCTTCCGCAAAAAGTGGGGATGCGCCATGGTACTTCTAATGTCCTTCTTCTATTTCGGGACATGCATTCTGGGACCGGTCGTTCTCTTCCGCTACGCCTATGCTTACATTCTTACCGTGACGGTATTTCTGCCGTTAGTACTCTATAAAACCGACAAAGCCCGCTAAGGGGCTTTTTTGCGGGAAACTTGCAATTATCGGCGGTTTTGCCTAATATATACCTATGCTTAAAAATGTAACGAAAAAACAGATTCTCCGGACGGTATTTGTGACACTGCTTAGCGGCGCACTCATCTACGCCAACTATCAGAAAGAGCGCAAGGCCGTCTATGAAAAACTTTATATTCAGATCGATAACCCCGAAGAAACGGTGGAGTACGGCACCAACTATGCTTTGGCGAAGCGGCTGGTTCCTCCGCATTACGGAGAGCTGACGCAGTCCAGTGTCCTCAATCCCTATGAGGTCGGTGACTATGAAGTCACCTACACCTTAACGGGAAAAGATGCTACCTTCGGCTCTACGGTGGAGCGCTCTTTCACCAAAGTCTTCCATGTGGTGGACACTCAGGCGCCAATCATTCAGTTAGAAGCGGAGAAAGTCATTGCCTATATCGGCAGCGAGATCGACTTCAAGACGAAGAACATTATCTCCGTGCAGGACCCGGTGGACGGCATCATTGAGGACGAGAACATAGAAATCGTAACCGAGGCTAACTTAGAGGAAGTCGGAGACTACGAAGTCAGGGTAGTGGCCACCGATGAAAACGGCAACTCCTCCGAAGCTTCCTACATCCTGCAGGTGCGCCGCAGACCGAATGTTGTCACCAACTCCAACTACTACTACATTCTGGACAAGTTAAAGAACACCTACGGCTACAACGATGCCGCATGCGCGGGCATCTTGGCCAACATGAAATACGAATGCACGTTCGACCCGACCTGTGAGACACCGAAGTACTACGGACTCATTCAGTGGGGCGGCGGAAGAAGAACCAACCTGTACAGCTACTGTGCGGAGCACGGCTTGGCCTATGACTCCATTGACGGTCAGCTGGCATTCATGCAGCATGAACTGACCACCTCCTACCGCAGGGTCTACAATTTCTTAACGAGCGTGGAGAATACGGCCCAGGGGGCCTATGACGCCGGTGCCTACTTCTGCCAGAAGTACGAAGGGGCTGCCCGCTTAAGCGGCAGAGCCGATCTGGCCATTGCCTATTTCAATCTGAATCACTAAGCACTCCAATGAGTGCTTTTTTGTTACGCAAGGTAAGAGAAGTGCAGAGTGAAATGTGATATATTGTATCTAACAGTATTCAGGAGGAAAAACCTATGATCATTCAAAAGGGACGCATCCATGACGCCGTCAACGAACAGCCGTATGTGGCGGATGTGCGCGTCTTAGACGGCAAGATCGTTGAGATCGCTGCCGATATCACCCCGAAAGAAAACGAAGTTGTATTTGACGCCGCGGGCAAGGATGTCTACCCGGGCTTTGTGGATGCCCACTCCCATCTGGGACTGGACGGCTACGGTATCGGCTTTGAAGGTGCCGACTATAATGAAATGAACGACATCATCTCCCCGCAGCTGCGCGGAATCGATTCCTTCAATCCGTTTGACCCGACAGTGGAAATGGCGAGAAACGGCGGTGTCACGACTGTTGCCACAGGACCGGGGAGCGCCAACGTATTGGGCGGAACGTTCTTTGCGGTCAAGACCGTCGGCAAGAGCGTCGATGAGATGATCTTAAAGAACCCGATCGCCATGAAGTGCGCCTTCGGCGAAAACCCGAAGCGTGTCTACAAGGACAAGGGAAACTTTGCCCGTATGTCCACGGCCGCCAAGTTAAGAGAAATGCTCTATAAAGCAAAAGAGTATATGGAAAAGAAAGAAGCCGCCAATGGCGATGTCTTTAAAAAGCCGGCCTTTGACGCCAAGCTCGAAGCCCTCATTCCGGTCTTAAAGAAAGAGATTCCGCTTAAAGCCCATGCCCATCAGGCCAACGACATTCTGACATCCATCCGGATCGCCAAGGAATTCGACTTGAACCTGACACTGGAACATGTGACGGAAGGTCATCTGATCGCCGATATTCTGGCGAAGGAAAACTATCCGTGCGCCGTCGGCCCGACCCTCACCCATGCCTCCAAATTCGAACTGCAGAACAAATCCTGGGAAACACCGGCCATCTTAGCCAATGCCGGCTGTACCGTTTCCATCATCACGGATGCCCCGGTCATTCCGCAGCAGCACTTGGCCATGTGCGCGGGAATTGCCATGCATAACGGCTTAAAACCGTTTGATGCCTTAAAGGCCATCACCATCAACCCGGCGAAACATATCGGCGTTGCCGATCGCGTCGGTTCTTTGGAAGTCGGCAAGGATGCGGACATCAACATCTTCGAAGAATGCCCGTTCAATGCCGGAGCGGAACCGGTTGCTGTATTCATTAACGGAAATAAAGTAAAATAAACACATGAGTATTTTGGAAAAAGCAGAGGCATTCCTGAAGGAATCCTTTGCGGAAAGTGCATATTTTAAAGAACACCCAAGTGAGGGCGAATACCGTCTGCAGCACTCTTACCGCGTTGCCAATATCGGGAAGATGATTGCCGAAGCGGAAGGCTTCCCGGTGGAGGAATTCACCGTTGCCTGCCTGCTTCACGACATCGCCTATCGCGAAGCATTCACTTCTGAAGAAGACTGGAAGAATCACGGCAGAAGATCCGCAGAGATCACCCGCCCGTTCCTTCTGGACGCCGGAGTGGACGCAAAGCTGACGGAGGAACTCTGTTACGGCATTGCCATCCATGTGGATGATGAGGCCGACTTTGAACACGAGAATACACCGATGGCCTTAAGCATTCAGGATGCGGACAATATCGACCGCATCGATGCCTACCGCATCTACGAAACGCTGCAAGTGCTGCAGTTTTCGGAAATGCCGTATGACCAGAAGAAAAAACTGGTTGACCAGAACCTGATCAACCTGGAAGATTATCTACAGCTCACCCTGGCCACCCCGAGCGCCACAAAGCTCTGGAGGGAGCGCATCGCCTTCTACCGGCAGTTCTATCAGAAACTGCAGAACCAGCTGAACAGCTCGAAAGAGATCCTGTAGTCATTCAAAAAAACCAAAACGGACGCATTGATATAATGCATCCGTTTTATTTTAAGTAGTTTCCAAGTTCTGTGTTTGTGGACCTTGGATTCCAAACAGTGTGGAGAAGATAACCACACTGTTTGGAAATGAACACAAAAGAAAACTCCATCTATAATAGGCTTATGTGGTCTGTTAAATAGAAAGGAGTTTTTATTATGAAAGATCACGAATACGATAAATTGATTACGAACATTCTCAACATCTCACCCTCTGACATTGAACAGCTATCTGTCACGAAAGAAGAGGACGAGACAAAGATCTATCTCACAATAAAGAACCACAAAACAGTACGGTGTCCTTATTGTTCTTCCTATCGATATCTTTCCAACGGTTTCTATAAGCGACAAGTCATTATCGATAATGACTTTATCATTCACGAGAAACTGTTCCTTAAAGTCCGAAGGTATCGCTGCTCTTCTTGCGGAAGATCATTCTCCGACAAGGCCGGGATCGTCCCTAACAGGAAGAAGACTTCTTATAAGATGGTCTACCGCATCATGGAACTTTTAAAAAATCCGAAACTGACATTCAAAAGTGTCAGCGAGCTTACCGGCGTTTCCACTCAAACCGTGACCCGCATCTTCGATTCCCACACGCATATCCCGCGCATTCCTTTCCCGGAAGCCATCTGTATCGATGAAGTCTATACAAAATTGAACGATTTCAAGAACAGTAAGTTCTCCTGTATCTTCTACGACTTCTACCAGCACAGGATCCTGGATATCCTTCCCTGCAGAAGAAAGCACAATTTGCGCTTTTATCTCGATAAGATTGACCCAAAGGAACGTGACCGGGTGAAATTTGTCTCCATTGACATGTATCAGCCTTACAGGGATATCGCTCGCATCTATTTTAAAAAGGCCATCATTTGTGTCGACAGCTTTCACGTTGTCTCTCACTTAAACGATGACCTCAACAAGTTGAGGATCCGCATCATGAATTCCTATGATCCTCAATCCCAAGAATATTATCTATTAAACCGTTTTAAATTTCTACTTTTTGACAGGTCGATCGATCTGGAAAACAAAGGAAGATTCAATAAGAGATTGGGCCGCTTCCTGAACTATTCCCAGCTGCTTTCTTTAATACTCAGCATCGATAAACAGTTAGAGACCGCCTACAATCTAAAAGAACTTTATATCTTCTTCAATTCCACTGCGGATTATAACTCCGCTTCTGAGAATCTCGACATGATCATCGACAAGTTTATTCAGGCGGATATCCCTGAGTTTGACGAGTTCATCACACTTCAAAAAAACTGGAGAAACGAGATCATCAATTCTTTTTCCACTTACAAAGGTAGAAGACTGAACAGCGGTGTTGCGGAATCCATCAATCACACTGTTTCCACTCTTCTCTACAACACCAGAGGTATTCGTAACTCTGAAAGGAGAAGAAAACGCATCATGTACGCCGTGAACAAGTCCGGCTTCACCATCCAGTAATTATTATCGTTCAGACCACATGAAAAGGCAGATTCATGAACTGCTAACGTAAAAGTAGACAAAACCCGAAAAGGCACATTGTCTACTTTTTTCATACAATGAAGTCAGAAAGGAAGTGATGTA
>CADCPY010000020.1 GCA_902803495.1 uncultured Erysipelotrichaceae bacterium | reverse complement strand
GTAATTCATGATTACATTATACAGTAAAACCCGGGTTCCCCCCGGGTTTTATTGTTCTATGGGCTTTCTTATTTCGTTACAGCCCCTAGTGATTTTCAAAGACTTCATTCACAAACTGCATCGTTTCTTCTTCCGTATCGAAGGTGGCGATATACATGTAGTTTGCCATGGTGTTGCTTAAGGCCTCTTCCACCGGGCCTTCCATTTTCAGATTGGCACCGTATTTGGCTTGAATCTCATCCGCGCTCATGACGAAGTTCTTGCCGTTCCGTCTGCCGGCGAAGACACAGATCTGATTGTTGGTCTTGCCTTTTTCCGTTTTGTCAAAGGCAATCATATCGGCCCAGATCTTGTAGACGTCCGTTCCGTTGGCCCAGTTCATCATGGTAGGGGAGATGCCGCCGCTCGGACGCATGTTGACTTCCAAGGCAACGATATCGTCTTTCTTACCGATGTGCTGATCTTTGGTCAGACGGAAGAACTCGAAGTGGACCATACGGCTCTTGACATTGAAAGCCTTTAAAGCGGCACGTCCTTTTTTGATCAGTTTTTCCGGCAGGGTGGCACGCTCATAGAAGCAGCAGTTGTCAGCGTCGTTGACCACGTCCATTAAGCTAAACGGAGTAACGTTGCCGTTTTCAAAGATCGGTTCGCCCTTGGAGTTGACGATGGCGTCATAGGAGTTGACTTCCGCTTCGATGAACTCTTCCATGATGTAAAGCGTATCGTCCTTGCTGTTTAAGAAGTTCTTCAGATCCTCATCGCTTTTTAACTTATAGGTCATGGCAGCTCCGACACCATTGTCCGGCTTGACGATGACCGGGTAACCGACTTCGTCAATGAAGGCCTTGCAGTTGTCGTAGTTGTCCACCAGCCAGTAACGGGCCGTGGCGATGCGGGCTTTTTTGTAGCATTCCTTCATCTTGGATTTATATTTGACATGTTCCATGTCTTCCGTGTGGAAACCGCTCTGGATATTAAAGTCCGTACGCAACTTAGCATCGCGCTCGAGCCAGTACTCGTTATTGGATTCCAGCCAGTCGATGCGGCCGTACTTGAAGGTAAAGAAGGCAACGGCGCGGTAGACTTCATCGTAGTTTTCCAGAGAGGAAACCTTGTAGTACTCATTTAAGGAGCCGCGCAGCTCGTTGGTCAGATTTTCATACGGACAGTCCCCGATACCGAGAACATTGAGTCCGTTCTTTTTTAATTCATCACAGAAATGCCAGTACTGCTCCGGAAAGTTCGGAGAGATAAAGATAAAGTTTTTCATGGTTCTCTTTCCTTTCTAGTTATCTAAAAGATACGGTAAGAAATACGGAATCTGCTTGTACCACCACGGCCAGTCGTGGGCCACATCGTATCCCCAGTAGTCCACCCAGGCATTGATGTGCAGGCGGTGGAACTGGTGGTCGACGAATTCCGTGCTCCACGGGATTTCCCAGGCGCCCTGACCGACGCAGACGACACATTTGTTCTGATTGTAACGTTCGATAAACGGATGGTCTTCACTCATGTGGGAAAGATAATCCGTAATGGAGTTCTGATATACCAGCTCGTCCATGTATCCTCCCATAAAGAAGGAGGCATTATATACTCCGCTTAAGGCCAGACATCTGTCGAAGAGGTCCGGGAAACGGAGGTAGAGATTGAGGGCATGGGTTGCGCCCATGGAACATCCGAAAGTCATGATGCCAGGATAACCGTCCCAGCCGTTTTTCTCGTTCGTATAGGAACGGATAAACGGGACTGCTTCTCTGGTAATGTAATTGATCCACTGTTCATGACGCTCGATCCTTCCCCTTGGGTCTCCGCCCTGATCACTCCAGGTTTCCTTGTCCACCGTGTCAATGGCAAAGACCATGCACTTGCCGCCTTCGATCCAGTCATGAAATGTATCTGTCAAATGGAAGTTCTCAAAATCGAAGAATCTTCCGTCCTGGCAGGGAATAAACAGGATCGCCTTGCCGGCGTGACCGTAGACCTTCATCTCCATATCACGTGAGAGGCTCTCAGAATACTGTTTGACATAATTCACTTCCATAGATATTCTCCTCATCTATATATCCCATTCTACAGGTGGTAGAACAGAAAGTCGATAACAAACGGCAGCTGGCGCTCCCAGCTTTCCTCGCTGTGGGTGCCGTCCGGAATAATGCGGGAAGTCAGCATGGCTTTCTTCTCGATCCAGAGTGCCGTGATGCGGCTGAAGGCCTTGCGGGCACGGACGCCCATTTCCTTTTCGCCGTAATCCATATAAACATAAGTTCCTTTCTTCACATCGGCGTTTTTCACCATGTCGCGTACTTCGCTAAAGGAAAACGTCAGGGAAGGGGAAAGCGCTGCGCCGCGCGAGAAGACATCGCTGTATTCCGTTAAGGCATAGAGCGTCATTAAGCCGCCCATGGAGCTGCCGGAAATAAAGGTGTATTCCCGCTCTTTCAGCGTCGGGTAGTTGTCGTCCACATACGGTTTGAATTCCTTCGTGTAGAAATCCATCGTGGCCTTGCCGCGGCCGATGATCGTTCCGCCCCAGTAAAGGTCAAAGAAGGTGAACGGGGAGTATTCGCTTAAGCGTCCGCCGCACGCTTCCTTTTCGGAATGGTGGTTGCATTCGATGGCTGCCACAATTAACGGGATCTCATTTTCTACCAGGTAGTCCAGTAACCCCCAGCTTTTGCCGTAGGTGGCTTCTTCGTCGCAAAACAGATTGTGTCCGTCGAACATGTAGAGGACCGGAAAACGGGCTTCCGGGTCGTATTTGGCAAAATCCGTGACGTACACGTAAGCGTTGCGCTTCTCGCTGCCGTTTTCCATTGGGTAATCTATTTCAAACTTATCTAACATAACTTCACCTGCAAAAAATCTATATGTTCTATTGTACAACAATTTTGTCCGTGAAATAAAAAAAGAAACCGGAAAGAGTACCGGTTTACAAATCGATATCGGCAGACTGGAATTTCTGCAGATACTTGTCGGCTTTTTCTTTATTCAAAGAAATGATGGAGCCTTCCGGGCTGACATCGACGATCAGGATGTTTCCAAAGAGAATATCCACCAGTTCGTTATTGTAAAAGAGAAAGCGGTTGGGAAGGGAACCGTTGATTTTTCCTTCCTCATTGATTACAACCTCCACATCGTCAAAGAGATACGGCATCTCAATCGGACCGTTGACAATGCGCTGCAGACTCTCCAGTCCTTCTTCAAAATCACAGAGAACAGGCAGCTCATAGGGCTTGATGAGAATTCCACGGATCATATGCAATCTACCTCCTGATATCTATGTAAAAAAAGAAAAAAGAAAAGTCCTCAAAAGGAACAAAAGTAAATCATCAGGAGCCTATTTGCGGAGGATAGACATTATAATGGAAGTAGAGGCTTTACAGTCAAACAGGAGGGAAGACAGCATGACAACAATGCTCGATTGTATCGTCCGGGTCGCACCGTTATCCCGGAAAATCATTTGTAACTACAGGGAACGTACCGATGCGTTCGTAAAGTCCTTTCAGAAGGGCTTAGCGAATCTGAGTGAGATCAACATCATCGGCGCCGGTTCTTCCAATACGGCAGCCATCAGCGCGTTCCAGTTCATGGAAAAGGTGACAAAGGTCTCCGTACACACCTATATTCCGAATCAGTTTGATAAGAAAACAGTCTACGATCCAAACGCTCTGTATCTCTTTGTCTCTCAGACAGGGACATCCACTCTGGTCCGTGAGATGATCGAAAAGATGAATGCAAAGGGGTTCTTCACGCTCTCCGTCACGGAAAAGGAAACCACACCGATTGCCAAAGCCGCAAAGGCGCACGTGGATATGGGATGCGAGGAAGAGGAATTCTGGTACCGCACGATCGGCTACTGCACCAGCGTGGTCACACTGCAGATGATCGCGGTCCGTATTGCTTTGGAGCGCAACACCATCAGTGAGGAAGAAGCAGTAAAGATCGTCAAGGACGGCTTAAAGGCCGTGGACAACCATCCGAATGTCGTGAGTGCCGCACTTGACTTCTACAGGCGCAATGAGGAAAAGCTCTTAACAGCAGACAGCTTCATTCTCTACGGTCAGGGTCCGCTCTACGGCGTGGCACTGGAAGGGGCCTTAAAGATTCTCGAAACAGCGAAACACTTTTTGGCCATCGGCTATGAAGCGGAAGACGGTCTGCACGGACCGGTTCTCGGATTCCGCAAGGAAGACTGCGTTATCAGTTTAAATGACGGCGTCGAGGAATGGATGTCGATCGGCGTGACGGACTTTGCGAAAAAGGAACTCTCGCAGGGTTACATCTTCGGCAAGAATCCGCAGGATGAAAACGATCTGGGATTTGAGGTTGCTTCGAAAGATTTCACGGCTTTGGAATATGCACCGGCCGTGGAAGTGTTGGCATATTGCCTGGCGGAAGGCATCGGCAACCACGTGGAGGACGCCGAGCATGCCAAGGAGCATGTTTCTTCCAAATACTTCGAAACCCACAGAGGGTAAGACAAACAAACGGACATATCCAATGCGATATGTCCGTATTTTTTTAACTGAAGGATAATAGTTCCACCTGGCAGACCTGTTCGACTTCCTTTAACTTCTTTAAAAGGGTAGAGACACTGAACGGCATATTCGTAATGTCGGCGGAGATCAAAAGGGAGGCTTTCTTATCGATCGGCGGCGCCTGGGAAATCGTCTGAATGGAGACATCCAGATTGCTGAGGCGGTTACAGATCTCGGAAAGCACACCTTTTTCATCATTTACCGTTAACGACAGGACGCATTTTTTGCCTTCGTCCTTTTCCTTTAGGCGGTAAAGGTAGTCCTTGTACTTATAGAAGGTGCTGCGGGAGATGTTATTGGCCTTGCAGGCATCCTGCACGCTGAGATACTTCTTGTCATTCAGGTCTTCTCTGGCCTGAATCACTCTGTCGTAATAGTCCGGCAGGATCGCTTTATGTACAATCAGATATTCGTCCGGCATACTTCGGCTCCTTTCGTATCGATTTCAATCGGGATAACACGCCAATTCGGATAGGGGAACGCTTCGCTGAGATCCATGGCTTTTTTGGATACGGCAATGCATGTCGATCCGGAGCCGCTGATCAGAAAGGCCTTCGCCCCGTGAGCAAGTGCCCACGCTTTTGCCTCGTCAAAGTGCGGAATCAGCTGTTTGCGGTAAGGCTCGTGGATCCTGTCATTCATTAAGTCCGCCAGCGTTTCCTCATTTCCGTTAAGCAGTGCCTGAAAGCCGGAAAGCGCGCCGTAGAGCGTTGCGACGACTTCACCGCGCTCGTAGTTCTGCGGCAGGATGGCTCTGGCTTCGTGGGTGGAAACCGTGACATCCGGAATCAATAACGTCAGCTTTAACGACGGATCCATGGAGAATACCTGGGCTCTGTCTTTTTTGGACAGGCAGAGATTACCGTAAAGAGCGGCACTGGCATTGTCCGGGTGTCCCTCCATCTCCGTGGCTAAACTTAATAACTCTTCTTTCGAAAGTGGATTCCCATGCAGCTCATTGGCGGCCAAGAGTCCCGCGACAATTAAGGATGCGGAAGAACCCAGGCCGCGGCTGAGCGGGATGTGGGATTCCAGCGTTACAGAGCAGGAATCTGCGACTAGCTGCATCTTTTCACATCCAATTTCATAAGCTTTCAGGAAAAGGTTGTCTTCGATCTTGCAGTCGAAGCCTTCCAGGACCCATTTCTCACTTTTTTCAACGGAAAAGGTGTTATACATCCGGACTGCCAATGAAAGGCAGTCAAAACCGATTCCGATGTTGGCACTGGTGGCCGGTACATGGATTTTAATCATGGTCCATCTCCTTCAGCTTCCGCTCAATCGTTTCTTTGGCGCTGTCCTTTTCCAATACTTCAGAGAAGCGGATCTCTGCTTCCTTTAAAAGGGAAAGCGGACGCGGAATCTCCTGATGGGTAATATCGAATAAGCGGTCCATTGCGTCCAGATCTTCCGGAATGGATTCTTTGGTGATTGCCTCAAAGACGGCAGCGGAGAATTTATACGGAGAGGCTGTGGAAAGAACGACGTGCTTGTGTTCTGCATCGTTATATTTCTTTACAGCGCAGGCGGCAACAGCCGTATGCGGATCGATCAGGTAGTGATCGTTTTGATACACTTCCTGAATGGTTTTTTTCATTTCCTCTTCCGAGCAGGAATAGCCCGCAAAGACGGACTGGATCTTCTCCAATAAGGAAGAAGGAATCTGATAGGAGCGCTTCTCCTTTAACTCCTGCATCAAACCGGCAATCAGCTCCGTATCCTGACTCATCAGGTAAAGTAAACGCTCAAGATTGCTGGAAACAAGAATGTCGATGGAAGGGGAAGCCGTGTTGTATAACGGGCGGTTCGCATCGTAAACACCCGTATGGATAAAGTCTTCCAGTACGTTATTCTTATTGCTGGCGCAGATCAGTTTATGAACAGGCAGGCCCATTTCCTTAGCAATATAACCGGCGAGGATATCTCCGAAGTTTCCCGTCGGGACAATGAAGTCAATTGCTTCACCGTCTTTGATCTCATTCTTCTTTAATAAATCCAAATAGGCTTTAAAGTAATAGACGACCTGCGGAGCCAATCTTCCGATATTGATGGAATTGGCGCTGGATAACAGCAGATGGTCATAATCCGGATGATTCTCCATAATGGCCTTGACCGTTCTCTGACAGTCATCAAAGTTGCCTTTGACAGCCAGTACTTCGGTATTGTTGCCGCCGGTCGTGCGCATTTGCATCTCCTGCGTTAAGGAAACCATCTGATGCGGATAGAGTACTTTGATAAAGACATGTTCTTCATCCTTGAAACCTTCGAGAGCCGCTTTGCCCGTATCGCCGCTGGTGGCGGTTAAGATCACGATATCCTTTTGAATCTGTAAGGCGCGATAGGCGCTTTTCAAAAGCTTCGGTAATAAAGTTAACGCAATATCCTTAAAGGCACAGGTCGGACCGTGCCAGAGTTCAAGATAGTAGGTGTCTCCTTTTTTCACTAAAGGGGTGATCTCATCGGTGCGGAAGGAATCCGCATAGGCCAGACGGATATCTTTTGCCAGTTCTTCCTGATTGAAATCCGGAAAGAGCGCGGAGATCACGCGCAGGGCAATCTCTTCGTAAGAGGCGTCTTTGAATTCGTGATAATCTAATTGACCGATCTTTTGCGGGCAGTAGAGTCCGCCATCCGGTGCCAGCCCCTGAACAATGGCTTCGGCAGAGGATACAGGATCGTTTTTTGAGCGGGTGGATCGAAATGGTTTCATAGGTAAAAATTCCTTGTCATTCATCTATAAAGATGATACTATGTTTTTAGTTTGAATACAAGTGTATTCAGAATACGTACACGGAGGGGAATATGAACGTTGCACTGCTGGGTTACGGCGTAGTCGGAAAAGGGGTAGCCAATCTGATTGAGAAGCATCCGGAATACGGAGTTCATCTGACAAGGATTCTGGTTCATCGGAAGGAACAGGCGGTCTCTGTAAATATGACCGATGACATCAATGAGATCTTAAACGATTCTTCCATAGAGGCAGTTATGGAGTGCATCGGCGGCGACGAACCGGCACATACCTACTGTCTGAATGCCATCCAAAAGGGGAAACACGTTATTACGGCCAATAAGAAGATGCTCTCCGTGCATTATGACGAGTTGGCAAGGTGTGCTTATGAAAATCACGTTTCCCTGCGTTTTTCCGCCAGCTGCGGTGGCGGGATTCCGTGGATCCGCAATCTGGAAGAGATTGCCAAGAAAGAAACCATATATAGCGTCGAAGGAATCATGAACGGCACTTCCAACTATATCCTGGATAAGATCTTTCGGAAAGGGCGAACCTTTGAGGAAGCACTCAGGGAAGCACAGGAACTTGGCTATGCGGAGAAGGATCCGTCGGATGATATTGACGGCATCGATACCCGGGCTAAAACAGTGCTTTCCGCTAACATTGCCTTTCAGAAAGCCTTTGATCCAAATGATGTATTGGCACTGGGGATCCGATACTTCTCCAATGAGGAGTATAAGTACTGCATCAATAACCGCAGAGTCTGTGTTTTAAAAGGCATTATCCAAAACCACGGGGAAAAAGTCAGTCTGGCCGTCCTGCCGTTCTTTGAAGAGATGCATTCGCTCTTTGCGTCCGTGCATGAGAATTACAACTGTTTCCTTCTGAACAGCGAAACAAGAAAACAGCTGGCCTTTATCGGAGAAGGGGCGGGGCGCTATCCGACTGCTTCCAATATGATTGATGACCTGCTGTCACTCTTGAGGAATGAAGAATTCCGCTATCTGCCAAGCGGCAAAGGCAGTAATGCCGAAGAAGCACTCAGCTATCGCTTTTATATAAGAAGCAAAGATAATAAAGCATTCGAATCCCTGATTGAAAAGGAAGTTGGGGAAGATACATACATCACACGCGCTGCTTCCTTAAAGAAACTGCGCGAAGCCTTGGAAAGGAATAACGATAAAGAAATCTTTATCGCCGGAATCAGCCATGATTAAGGTAGCAAAATTCGGCGGCAGCTCGGTTGCCAACGCCAGACAGTTTCAGAAAGTCGAAGCAATCCTAAAGGAAGATCCGACCCGCAAGATCGTTGTTTTAAGCGCCTGCGGCAAGTCGGAAGAGAATCCGCATAAGGTCACGGACCTCTTATACCTCTGCGAAGCGAATCAGCGCTACGGGATGGATGCGGAACCGATTGTCAAACTGATCGGGGAGAAGCATGCGGAAATCATAAAGGAACTGAACATCGACTTTGATTTGGAAAAGGAAATGGATGAGATCCGTCAGATCATCAAACAGAAAAAGAGTCTGGATTATCTCGTGAGCCGCGGGGAGTATCTTTCCTGCAAGATCATGGCGGCCTATCTGAACGCGCAGTTTGTGGATGCGAAAGATGTCATCTGCATGAATTATGACGGCAGCTTTGATTTGAATAAGACAAAGGAAAAACTGCAGCCGTATCTGGAGATTCAGAATACTCTGATCGTTCCGGGCTTCTACGGTTCCCTGCCAAACGGCAATATCCGCATCATGAGCCGCGGCGGCTCCGATATCACGGGTGCCATCTTGGCCAATGTGGTGGATGCCGATGTCTATGAGAACTGGACAGATGTCTCCGGTATCTATGTGGCGGACCCGCGCATGATCCCGCATCCGAAACGGATCGATGTCATTACCTATCAGGAATTAAGGGAAATGAGCTATATGGGGGCAAACGTCCTGCATGAAGATGCCATCTTCCCGGTCATCTCCAAAGATATCCCGATCCAGATCCGCAATACCAATAAAAAAGACAATCCGGGAACATTGATTGTCAACAAGATTGAAAATGATACTTCGGCTGCTCCGATCACGGGCATTACCGGAAAGAAGGGCTTTGTGGCCATCAGCGCCTCCACGCGGCATACTTCCTCGGAGGTCGGCTTTTTAAAGAAAGCCCTGGAGATCATGGAACATTACCGCATCTCCTTAACGTCCGTAGTTACTGGCGTGGATTCCTTCTCCTTTGTCTTCTCCAAGGAAGACCATGAAGGGGATATCTATTCCGTCTTAAGTGATTTAAAGGAAAATCTGGGATGCGACGATGTCAGCGTTTTGGAAGATGTGGCGCTCATCTGCATTGTCGGGCGCGGCATGAAATCGCGTCTGGGCATGAGCGGCAGCGTGTTCGGTGAACTCGGGAAAAATAAGATCAATATCCGTACCATTTCACAGGGACCGGAGGAGATTTCCATTATCGTCGGCGTGGCGGAAGAAGATTTCGAAAAGGCCATTGAAGCCATCTATCATAAATTCATTACAGCGGAGGAAGGAAAATGAGAATCGGTATTATCGGAGCCAGCGGTGCGGTTGGCAGAGAAATGATTCAGGTGTTAGAAGAAGAGAATATCCCGGTCGAGGAGCTCCGGCTCTTTGCGTCGGAGCGCTCTTGGGGCAAGTGCCTTTCGTTTCATGGATTGGAGATTCCGCTTCAAGTTGTAAAGGAAGGATGCTTTGACGGACTCGATGTTGTCTTAGGCGCCTGCAGTGCTTTCTTATCGAAACAGTACGCAAAAGACATCGTAAACGCGGGTGCTGT
>CADCPY010000019.1 GCA_902803495.1 uncultured Erysipelotrichaceae bacterium | reverse complement strand
ATCACGGTTACATAAATCGACAGAAAGGAAAAGGTATATCCTGTTGATCTTCAGTTTGATGAGTCAATTAGAATATACCAGGAAGTGTGAACGATGAAATTAGCGGAAGCATTACAGGAAAGAGCGGACTTAAACCGCCGTATTGAACAGCTGCGTTCCCGTATCCAGTCCAACGTGCTGGTGCAGGAAGGGGAAAAGCCGGCCGAGAAACCGGAGAAGCTGATGAAGGAATTGAATGAAGACTTAGAGCGTCTGGAATATCTGATCCAGAAGATCAACTTAACCAACTGCGAATACAAGATCGAGGGAGTTTCCTTAACGGAACTGATTGCGAAGAAGGATGTCTTAAAGCTAAAACAGAGCGCTTATCGGGATATTCTTTATTCCGCCTCTCAGAAGACGAGCCGTGCCCGCAACACGGAAATTAAGATCGTCTCCGTTGTCGATGTGGAAGCGTTGCAGAAAGAAGCCGACCGCATCGCCAAGGAAGTGCGCCTCATCGACAATCAGATCCAGCAGGCTAACTGGACCGTTGATCTGATCGAAAAGTAATCACAATCAGCTGGTAGTTTTTTTAAGGGTGAATATCACGCGGCAACTGCGTAAGTTGCAGGATCGCAAGATCATCTTAGGTGGTGGACGATGAGATAGTCTCGGGGTTCGAATCCCCAAACATCGCGTATTTCTCCAATCGGGTATACACGCATCTCTTACCGCGCATAACGTACGACCGGATATTTGCTTAAAGAAATGAGGGTGGCGTAAGGGGAATACTATATTATGAAAAAAATCTGGTATCGTCTCTGGCAATGGACGTGGGGTTTCCCGCAGACATTTCTGGGGTTTCTTCTCTATCTGTGGAACTATAGTCATAAGCATTATGACTATTTTGGTGCCTGCGTGACGGAGTGGAAAAGCGATAACTGCGTTTCGCTCGGAATGTTTCTGTTTGTGAGCGAGAAAGCGGGGAAGCGGGTTCTGGTACATGAGTACGGTCATACCGTTCAGTCCATGGTTCTGGGCTGGACGTATTTACTGATCATCGGCATTCCTTCCGCTTTATGGGAACATCTGTATTACTGGAAGAGATACCGCAAGCGCAACCGGCGCTCCTACTATTCCTTCTATACGGAAAGCTGGGCGGACTTATGGGGATATCGGGTAACGGAAGATATCTTCCTTTAGAAAGGGAAAAAGACAATGAAACCTGTTAAGATCACGGTAGTAAAACGGACATTCCAGAAGGATGTTGCCGAAACTTATGCAGTGGAAAATCTCGGACTTTGCGAACTGTGCAAGGAAGGGGACGTGTATATCTCCAATGGCTGGGAAAAGCCGGAAGGGTTATGCGAAAGCGCCTGGCAGAGCATGAGTCATTTTGTCTTTGCGCTCTCTCACGGCGGAGAAGACTTTCTAAAGGACTGGATGAAAGAGAAGAATTCCGCGATCATCAGCTGTAACGACGGCTGCCGACCGGTCATCTTTCATCTGGAAAGAATCGAAGAGTCCTTATAAGTATAAGCACAGCAGAAACAAGCAACCGGAATCTGTCTGAGAGTACCGCAATGGTATTCGTCGGCAGATTTTTTATTATGTTCGGGTATCAAATCCCAGAAATCTCTATTCGTGAATGGCGGATTTGAACAGGATGCTTTTTGAGCAGCAGTATCAAAAACTCGCACAGCCATATGCGATAAAGGTATAATGATAATAGAAACACGGAAGAGGAAAAATCATGAAAAGAGCCTGGAAAAGACTGTTCAGCAGAATCATTCTGGACAGAGGAGAAGACTATTATCTTTCCGGAAGTGTAGGAACAGTTGAGAAGACCGAAGAGGGATATCATGCCGTTGTCAGCGGTACACATTCCTATCATGTGAATATCGTTATGAACAAGAGCGGTTCCGTTTTAAGCATGTCCTGCTCCTGCCCGTATGCGAAAGATGGAAATCACTGCAAGCATGAGGCGGCTGTTTTGTTTGAATTGAGCGGGGAGAAAGTGCCTGAATACGAAGAGGGTCCTAAGGAAAACGACAATCTGAACGATATTCTGAATTCCCTCAGCAGGGAAAAACTGATACAGGAATTACAGGAACATGCGGCTTCCGATTCTGAATTCCGTTCGCGGCTGGAACAAAAATACCGCAAGAGGGCACTTTCTTCCGCAGATATCTCAGTGTTTGCCGAAGAACTGCATTCACTGACGGATATCTTCGGTGACAGAGGCGGGTATATTGACTATAGAAGCGGCCAGGATTATGTGGATGCTTTTGTGCGCCAAATGGATGACATGATCCCGTTTGCCCTACAAAGAGGTGAGAAATCAGCGGCCTTTGAAATGCTGAAGATTGCCTTTGAGGAGTTGAATGATGTGGAAATGGACGGCTCGAACGGAGAGCATTCCATCATTGCGATGCATATCAGGAAATACCTGGAAGAAATGCTTTCTTTCATGAATGAAGAAGAAAAGAAAGCGGTGTTTGACTGGCTGCTGGATATTTTCCGGAATCAGAGCGACTATAACATTACGGATGAGCTCTTTACTCTCTTTGACAGTGTTTTTTATCAAAGAGAGTATGGCATAAAAAGACTGGATGCGTATTTTGAATTGCTGGAGGCATCAGACAGAGATTATCTGTATTCCTTTTACCTCGGAGAAATTAGAAGACTGGCATATGCACTTGACTGCCCGGAACGCTATGAGGAATGGATGAAGGCACACGAGGACATGGTTGAAGTGATGGAGATCCGCTATGAAGAAGCAAAAGCAGCCGGAGATGTTTTCAAAGAGATCGATTGGCTGAAACGGATGCTGGAAAAAAGAGACAGGAACTCAAATAAGACGTATCTCTATCAAAATCTTGCGTTGGCCTATCAAAGAGCCGGTCTGACGCAGGAAGAGAAGCTTATCCTGGAAATTCTGCTGAATGAGAGGAAATATCCGGAACGAAGCGAAATCAGTCGCCTCAAGGAACTTTCAGATGAAAAGGAATGGACAATGCTTTCCGATATTATCCTGAAGCGCTATCCGAATTACAGGAATGAATTCCTCTATCGTGAGAAAAGATATGAAGAGCTCATGAACAGCATCCGCGATGCCAGAATTGATGAAGTAGATCGGTATAGGGAGACACTGATGCCGTTATATACCGATGCATATCTTCAAATCTACCGGAATCAGATTGATTACATTATGACGTTATATATGGGAAAGTATACGGTGGAAATGCTTAGGAAATATCTTCTGTATATTGCAGAGTACAAAGAAGGAAGAGAATACCTGAAACGTATGATTCCTTTGTGGATCTCTCATTATCCCGGGAGAAGAGTCATGAGGGAAATGTTGACGGAACTGTCAGACTCCCTGAAATGAACCTGATGGAAGATTTATAAGCATCACGTACCGGAATTGGAGTATACTTCGTCTTTCTCTTATCAAAGCCGTGGTGATGCCGTAATGAATACAGGAAAAGATAATGGCAGTTGGCACAGGAGTGCACACTCCTTTCCGGGCATGTTCACAATGTCCAAATGCGGTTGTGATATAATTTATAGAATTAACAATCAGGGGAGGATACATCTATGCCGGGTCCGGGACGTGGGATGCGTAACGGTTTTCTTACCGAAGAGGAGAAAGCCAATAAACCAAAAGTCACAAAGGAATTATTATTGCGGGTCTTCAGTTACCTGAAGCCGTACTGGAAGCAGATGGCCCTGGTGCTGTTCTGCATTTTTATCTCGAGTCTGTTCAGTTTATATCCGTCCATCATCACGGGCCGCATCATTGATGAAGGCCTGATCGGACGGAACATGGAAGCTTTGATCCGTCTGATTCTTTTAAGTCTGACGGTGACGCTCTTATCCAATCTGATCGGGGTGGCGGAAAGCTACTTAAACACATGGATCGCCCAGCATATCACCTACGATATGCGCAACTCCATGTACCGTCATCTGCAGAAGATGTCGCAGAGTTTCTTCACATCCAATAACCAGGGGGATATCATCACCCGTATGACTTCGGATATTTCCGGAGTGGAATCGATCATCACCCGTACCTTCACGAACATCCTTTCCAATGTGGTGACACTGATCGTGGCTTTGGTAGCCATGTTCCAGAAGAACTGGATCCTGGCGGTACTCGGAATTGTGATCGTGCCTCTCTTCACGCTTCCGACACGGATGGCGGGGAAGACACGGTGGGAGATCACCAATGCCTCCCAGGCCTGTAACGATGAGATCAACGGCATCCTGAACGAAACGCTCTCCGTCAGCGGGCAGCTGTTGGTCAAGCTGTTCGGGAAGGAAGACTACGAATATGACCGCTATGAAAAACTGAATAAAAAGATGATCAATTTGAATGTGAAGGAAAGCATGGCCGGACGCTGGTTCATGGTCGTCATCTCCACATTCTCTTCCATCGGACCGATGTTACTGTATCTGGTCGGCGGTATCTTGATGATGAAGTACAATCAGAATCTTTCCGTCGGTGACATCACGGTCATGGTGTCCTTACTGGGCAGAATGTACGGACCGGTCAATTCGCTGCTGAATATCCAGGTGGAATGGATCCGCTCCATGGCCATGTTCACCCGTATCTTTGACTACTACGACATGCCGGTGGAAATCGAATCGCCGAAGAATCCGGTGGAAATCAAAAACATGGAAGGAAAAGTCCGCTTTGAACATGTGGACTTCTCCTATGACTCTTCCCGTCAGATCTTAAAGGACATCAACTTTGAGCTCAAAGCCGGAAGAAGCATTGCCATCGTCGGCCCGAGCGGTAGCGGCAAGAGCACCATCGTCAATCTGATTCCGCGTCTTTACGATGTGGATGCGGGTGCTGTCTATTTTGACGATGTCAATGTCAAGGACATCGACTTGAAGGTACTGCGTGACAATATCGGGGTGGTTTCCCAGGAGACCTATCTTTTCAACGGGTCGATCCGGGACAACCTGCTCTATGCGAAACCGGATGCCACGGAGGAAGAGATGATCGATGCCTGCAAGCAGGCCAATATCTGGGAATTCATTTCCAATCAGGAAGCCGGGCTGGATACCATGGTAGGCAACCGCGGTCTGAAACTCTCCGGCGGGGAGAAGCAGCGCATCAGCATTGCCCGGGTCCTTCTGAAAGATCCGTACCTGCTGATCTTTGATGAGGCGACCAGTGCTCTGGACTCCATTTCGGAAAGTCTGATCCAGGAAGCCATCGATCCGCTAATCGATGAGCGCACTTCCATCCTGATCGCCCACCGCTTAAGCACTATCTTAGCGGCGGATGAGATCATCGTGGTCAAGGAAGGGCAGATCGTGGAGCGCGGCACGCATAAGGAACTGGTCAGTGCTGGCGGCGTCTATCAGGAACTTTACGAGACACAGTTCTCCAAAGCGCTGGAAACGGAGAAAGCCCTCTTAAATCAGTAATTCATGGTCCATAAGCAGTAACTTATGGACTTTTTCTATGGCTTTTTCTCTTCTCTGTTATGATATGCATGGAAGAAAAGGAGGATACTCCCATGGAAAAATTCTGGAAAAAAACAGTGGAATTCGTGAAAGATTGTGGGAAGGAACTGAAGCATGTCTGCGTCGGGATCCTGATTGGCGCAATCTTAGGCGGGTTCCTTGTGTATCAGCATACAAAACCGAAAGATCCGATGATTGCCGGTCAGGTACCGGGGGCCGAAACTGCCGATGTGGTGCTCAACCAGGGCGTCTTCTCGCATACGGCGGCGGAATTTGAAGATGTGATCTTGGGAAAAGCCAGGGAGAATACGGAGCTCATCGTTATGGAGCAGCCGATCACCATGGCCACAACCATCACCCGGGCAGGCCTGGGCAATCTGGCCATCTTCTCCAAAATGAAAAACGTGACCTTCCATGCCAACGGACTTTACACCGTGGACTTAAGCGAGATCACGCGTTCAAACATCAAAGTGGACCAGAATGCCCGCATGGTCATTTTACAGATCCCGCATGCGGTACTGCACAGCGTGAATCTTGATGTGGATTCTATGGAATTTGAAGATATGGAACGGGGACTTTTGGCCTTCGGGGAAATCAAGCTGACGGCCGAAGAGCAGAACTCACTGGAAAGTGCCGCCGTCAAAAGCATGACGGAGCGTCTGTCGAGTGAAGCCAGCATGGCCGACGCCGACAAGATGGCCATCCTGAAAGTCTATGAGATCATGGAACCGATCGTTACCACGGTAGCTTCCAACTACCATATCACGGTCATCTTCCAGTAAAACCAAAAGAAGAACTCACGGAATCACTCCTCTCATCCGTGAGTTTTTATATCGGGTTATGACATCATTTTTCTCTCACCGGAACGCGTATTTTACGCTATGATAAAGGTATGAAGTATAAACATACCGATCGAAAAGGCTTCTGGCTCGGCTTTATTGATTTCTTTACGGCAGGAATCTTTTTTCTCTTCTATATGAAACGGGGACTGCAGAAAGAACTGGAAGATGTTCTGGGACACCCGATAGAATCCTATGGCATGGCGTATCTGAAAGGCATCCCCACGCTTTTTATCTACACGCTTGTGTGGATGGCCAAGGTGGCGGAAGAGCTGAAAGGAAAGGCCATCGAGCTGGGGATTGAAGGAAAGCTGACCTCTTACCGGCATATGTTCGACTGGAACGTCTTCGGAGTGCTTTTGTTCGGTCCGATGATTGCGACCGAGCGCTTCTTTGATACGCTGAACAAAGTGGAGAGAGAACTGAACCATAGAAATGAGTTAGAGGCACATCCAAAGTGATGTGCTTTTTATCGTTCTGTGCAGATGATATAATGAAAAGGAACGAGGTATACGCACATGAATACAATGCAGATGTATCTGGAAAAGGATAAAGAGCGTTTTTTGAATAATCTGGCGAAAATGTTGAATAAACCGGCAGCGGTGAAGGAAATCCGCAATGAGCTGGACCGCGTCCTCTACTCCTACAATGAGCAGGATCTCAGCGACAGAGTGAAGGAAGCCGCCTCCTTTATGATCCAAAGCGTGAAGCCGGCCTTTGCGGCGGCGGAAGCGGACGGGGAGGCCACGGTCTTTTCCCGGGAGGAAGTCAACGGCAAAAAAGCGGAGGACAAGCGTTCCGTCTTCTTCGGAATCTTTCTGTTTCTGGGACTGTTGGCATCGCTGGCATCCTTAGGCTATATCTATATTGCCTATGTGCAGTTTGCCAAGGACTACTATCCGTGGATCCTGTTTGGCGGAGTTCTGTTAGGATCGCTGTTTTTACTCTTAGCGGGTATCTTTTCCAAAAAGAAACCGGCCAAAGAGCGCAGACAGTATTACGCTGAGATGCATATCGACTCGGAAAAAATCTATCAGTCCGTCTTTGCGACGGTTCTGGTCATTGATAAGCAGCTCGAGGAGCTGCTTATCAAGGAAAGTATTGCGGTGAAGAAGCAATTCGAAGAAAGCGGCAGCGGTGTGGATGACAGTGAGATCGAACTGTATGCGCAGCTGCTGGAAAGCGCCTATGCGGATATGGAAAACCCGCTTTCGCAGGAGTTTGTTTCCCAACTGAAATACTTTTTGCATAAGCAGCATATTGAAGTGGTGAACTGTACGCAGGATACCAAAGGATACTTTGACTTCATGCCGTCGGAAACGGTCGCAACCATCCGTCCGGCCCTGCTTCTGGAGGGGACGCTTCTGAAAAAGGGACTGGCGTCCGGAGGTGAATAATGGATCGATTTTACGGATTTGATCTGGGCGACGCGGAAAGCGCTGTTGCCCGTTTGAACAAAGAGTCGCATGAAGCCCCGGAAATCTTAAGCGTGGCCGATGCGAAAAGCTTTATCACGGCCTATGCTCTGACCAAGGACGGTCAGCTGCTGGTCGGGGAGAAAGCCTGTTACGAACCGAATGTGAGTGAGCGCAAGCTGCGTTTTAAAAGCCGTTTTTTAACGGATAAGAATTCCAAAAAAGATGTCAAAAGTTTTGCCAGCGGCGTTTTGGGCGAGCTCTACAGCAATGGAGATCTGCTGAAAGGCGATGACAGCTGCTTCTATGTCGGCTGTCCGGCGGGCTGGAACAAGCTCACGCGCGAAGAGTACCGGGAGATCTTTGAATCCATCGGCTATCCGCCGGTGAAGATCATCTCGGAAAGCCGGGCGGCACTGGTGTCCGCCTGTCAGAGCAAGTACCTGCAGGTGGGATACGACATTCTCTCCCAGCCGGTCCTGGTTGTTGACATCGGCTCTTCCACCACCGACTTTGCCTATATCAGCGGCGGGAAGGAAGAGGAACTGAAAACCGGTGGGGAAGTCTTTCTGGGCGGCGGAATCATGGATGAGATCCTGCTGGAAGATGCGCTACAGAACAGCTTTGACGGCAAGCGCATCCGTAAGATGTTTGA
This sequence comes from uncultured Erysipelotrichaceae bacterium, assembly GCA_902803495.1. GTDB lineage: Bacteria > Bacillota_I > Bacilli_A > Erysipelotrichales > Erysipelotrichaceae > RUG14871. The sequence goes on along the minus strand of CADCPY010000019.1, from coordinate 5,355 downwards.
AGAGAGTTCCGTCTGGAAAACCTATGCGGAATTTGCGGCCCGAAGGCTGAAGGAGAAATACTTCTTGGATGAGGATTACTGGAAGGAAAATGACTGCGTGCAGAACGTTTCCATCCGTCAGAATCTCCTGCCGGCAAGACTGACATTAAAGATGAACGCCCAAGTGGCGGACAAGCTGATAAATCAGAAGGTGGAAAAGCTGGGAAACCGTTCCTTCAAGCAGGTCTTTACGGATGCCCTGAAACAGATTGCCAAGAATCTGGAAGGAAAGGAGCCGGAGCTGATCTTCTTAACGGGCGGCGTTTCCAAACTGCCGGCCATCCGTGACTGGTGCGCGGAGGTCTTCCCGGAAGCGGTCGTGATCCGCGGCAGTGAACCGGAATTCTCGGTCGCCAGCGGTCTGGCCTACTGCGGCAAGATCGATGAGGAATTACGTGAATTTAAAAAGGACGTAGATGCCCTCAGGGCTTCCAACGTTGTGGAAGATATTGTCTCAGAAAACATCCAGAAGCTCTACCGCAAGACGGTGGATGCACTGGTGGATCCGATCTTAAAGGAAGTGGCTCTGCCGATCGTGGACCTCTGGAGAGAGGGCACACTCGAGAAGCTGAGCGATATCGATGAAAAACTGCAGGAAGGCATTGACGATTACCTGCATACCGAAGAGGCGCGACACCTCTTGCAGAAACCGATCGGGGATTGGCTGAAGGATGTTTCCTACGCACTCGAAAAATATACGATGCCGATCTGCATCAAGCATAACGTGCCGTACGGGGCACTGAATCTGAATTCCTTCCTTTCCGTCAGCGACATTGACGTGAAGGTTGAAAGCAAGGATATCTTTGCGGTGGAGGAGATCACGTGGCTGATCGACGGCATCATCTCCATCATCGTGGGACTCTTATGCGGCGGGAGCGGCGTGGCGATGATTGCCAACGGCCTGCCGGGCATTATCGCCGGAGCGATCTTAAGCATTATGGTGCTGGCGCTCGGCAAGGAGAAGATGCAGGATGCCTTACTGAATGCCAATCTGCCGAATGCGGTACGGAAACTCTTACCGAAGAGCTTCTTCACTTCCCGGATCGATCACATCTCGGAAGATGTGCGCAACGGCTTGCTGGAGAATCTGGCAAAGGAAAAGAATGACGATATTTCCGGACGCTTGATCAGGGATATTTCCGAGCAGATCGAAAGCTGTCTGGGCAAGATGGCGGAAGTCGTGGAGATTCCGTTAGTATAAAGAGGTTTTGTTATGAAGTGGATCATCATTGTGGTAGTGCTTCTTGTTATTGCACTGATTGTCTTCGGACTCTATTTAGCCAAATACTCTCTGGGGATTAAGGCGCAGACGCTGGAAGAGGCACAGAAATGGCAGGCGGATCATTACGATCTGACCTTCTATGATGAAGTGGAAAAAGAAGACTATACCGTCAAAAGCTATGACGGATATGTGCTGCATGTGCAGTATTTAAAGAATGCGAAAGAGAGTCATAAATATGTGATCATCTCGCACGGCTATACCGACAACCATATCGGTTCTCTGAAATATGCGCGAGTCTATCTGAATCTCGGCTTTAATGTCGTCTTATATGACTTAAGAGGGCATGGGGAAAACGAACCGACGTTCTGTACCTATTCCATAAGAGAGGCAAAAGACCTCAATGTCTTAATTGAAGATACACGGAAACGCTATCCGGATGCACAAGTGCTGGGCATTCACGGAGAATCCCTGGGCAGTGCCACCAGCATTGCGGTACTGCAGTACAAACCGCAGATCGACTTTGTGGTCGCGGACTGCGGTTTCTCGGAAATTGCCAGCGTGATGGCCAACGGCTTGAAGATGATGAAACTGCCGGAAGGCTTATCGAAAGTGGCTTCGCTCTGCGCGAAAATGCGCTACGGATACTCCTATGAAGAGATGCGGCCGATCGATGCCTTAAAGGACAATGAGATCCCGATCTGCTTCATTCACGGGGAAAAGGATGACTTCATCGTACCGCAGCACAGCATCAACATGCAGAAAGCAACCAAGGGCTACAGTGAGATCCATATCTTCCCGAATGCGACCCATGCGGCCAGTGTCCTCTTTGATACGGACGGCTATACGGAGACACTCCGGGCTTATCTGAAAAAACTGAAACTGTTGTAAAAAAGAAAAGAAAAAAGACGGAAGCAGGATTGGAGGAGACTTCCGTCTTTTTGTATGGTTTATTCGCTGATATGCGTACGTTCGTAATATTCGTGATTGAGAAGATCCGTGTCGGTTTTGCAGTCAAAGACTTTTTTGCCTTCGCGGTAAGTCTCATAAACATTGAAGTCGTCACCGATGACCGTGAAGTCGGCATCCTTTCCGTTGCGGAGGGAGCCTTTCTGATCGGCAAAGCCGTACACTCTGCACGGATTCAAAGAAGCCATGCGTGAGACGAGCTCGAGCGGCAGATGCAGGTTTTTCACCAGGTTTCGCATGCCGTAAATCGTCGTATTCGCGCCGCTCGTGATAGAATTCCTCGTTAAAAGGCTCATAGGTGTACAGTGTTTCAAAATTGTGGTACTGCGAAGCGTGGACCTCCACCATGGCCTGACGGATATCCTGCTCCGCTCCGCTGATGCGGTAGATCTGCTTTCCGGCATTTTCCACCGTGATGTCGTAGGAAGCCAGAAAGCGGACGGCAACCTTGAAATCGTCACGGAAGGAAGCTTTGGAAAGAAAGAAAAAATCCGCAAGCTCTTCCATGCTGACAGAGCGGTCGCTTAAAAAGCGCTTCAGGATGTAGAGGGAGCGGTTCATGGATTCGATGGAAGTCTTCTGATAGAGCAGCTGCATGACCGAGATGTTGGTGTAGAGCGTCTGGTATTTTTCCGCATCGAGCACTTCAAGCTGATACCCCAGGCTTTTGCGCGAAAGAATCCGGGCAGAGCCGTCTTTGATCAGGGCAAGATTCAGCTCCTGAATGTCCTGCTTGACCGTCCGGATGGAAGAGTCGGAGCGGTTGGCGAGTTCGCTGGAAGTCAGCGGACCGTCCGCGTTTAAAAGCGCGCTGAGAATATGCAGATGTCTGTTCCGTGTGATCTTCATGGCCTTATATTCCTTATATTAATAATAGAATTTTAGCGCATTCTAAAAAAATGCACTATAAAGTGCCGAAGAAAGTGCAATAAATGCTGTTGACAAGTTAGCATTGGGTAACTATAATGTAGTAGTTAGCAAAGGGTAACTTTGTGAGAAAGGAAGTATTGTTATGATGCCATTGACGTTTGCAACTCCGAATGAGGAAAACATCATCCGGAAAATTGGCGGAAATAATGAAGTGAAACAGCATCTGGAAGATCTCGGCTTCGTGGTAGGGGCACGGATCCGTGTTGTGACACAGCTTGGCGGCAATCTGATCGTCAACGTGAAAGAATCCAGAGTAGCCCTGAACAAAGACATGGCTGCAAAAATAATGATTTAACGGGAGGTATTGAAATGAAAACGTTAAGAGAAGTACCTATCGGCGGCACGGCGAAAGTCGTAAAGCTGCACGGAACAGGCGCCGTGAAGAGAAGAATCATGGACATGGGAATCACCAAGAATGTGGAGATCTATGTCCGCAAAGTGGCTCCGCTCGGAGACCCGCTCGAACTGACGGTCCGCGGTTATGAACTGTCGCTCCGTAAGGAAGATGCGGAAATGATTGAAGTACAGTAATTACTTATTGCAGGAAAGGATAGAAACGTATGAGTTTGAAAATTGCCTTAGCAGGAAACCCGAACAGCGGGAAAACCACACTGTTCAATGCCTTGACCGGCTCCAACCAGTTCGTCGGGAACTGGCCGGGTGTCACGGTTGAGAAAAAAGAGGGAAGATTAAAGAAGCATGACGATGTCACCATCGCCGACCTTCCGGGTATCTATTCCCTTTCTCCGTATACCACGGAAGAAGTCATTGCCCGGAATTACCTGGTGAATGAGCGCCCGGATGCGATTCTGAATATCGTGGACGGCGCCAACCTGGAACGTAACTTATATTTAACGACACAGCTGACGGAACTTGGAATTCCGACAGTCGTCGCCATCAACATGATGGATATCGTCGAGAAGAACGGCGACCGCATCGACATTGACGAATTAAGCCGCCAGTTAGGCGTCAGGATCGTCAAGATCTCCGCCTTAAAGGAAACAGGCGTCATGGAAGCCGCGGAAGCTGCCATCAAGGCTGCCAAGAGCGGAAAAACCATTCCAATGCACAAGTTCTCCGGTGTGGTGGAACATGCGCTGGCTCACATTGAAGAAGCCACGGTTCACAATCTGCCGGAAGAAAAGCAGAGATGGTATGCGGTCAAGATCTTCGAACGTGACGAAAAGGTCATGGAACAGCTGAATCTTTCCAAAGAGACGCTGGAACATATTGAAAAAGACATTCAGGCAGCGGAAAAGGAAATGGATGACGATGCCGAAAGCATCATCACCAACGAACGCTACATCTATATCGGGGAGATCTTAAAGAGCTCCTACAAGAAAGCCAAAGTCGGAGAACTCTCCACTTCGGACAAGATCGACAAGATCGTCACTAACCGCTGGCTCGGTTTACCGATCTTCGCTCTGATCATGTTCTTAGTCTACTACATCTCCATGGTCACGGTCGGTGCCGCAGCAACTGACTGGGCAAACGACGGCCTCTTCGGTGACGGCTTCCATTTATTTGGAAACGGCAGCGCACAGTATGAAGAAGTCGCGGAAGAATACGGAGATGCCGCAAATGTTGTCGATGCCTTTATCGGCATGGACGAAGAAGTCACACTCGATGACTTAAAGAAAGCCTACGCGGAAATTCAGCCGGGTGCAACGGCAGACTACGTGCTGGAAGATGAAGAAACACTGGCCACGGAAGATGTCACTTACACCTATGAAGATCTGACAAATGCCATGAGCGTTATGGAAAAATATGACGCAACGGAACCGGATCCGGCCGACTACGGTGTCTGGGTCAAGGGTGTCCCGGTCTTAGTGGAAGAATTACTGGATAAGCTGAACTGTGCAGACTGGCTGAAAGGTCTGATCCTCGACGGTATCGTCGCAGGTGTCGGTGCCGTCTTAGGCTTCGTCCCGCAGATGCTGGTTTTATTCTTCCTGTTAGCCTTCCTGGAATCCTGCGGTTACATGGCACGTATTGCCTTCGTTCTGGACCGTGTCTTCCGCCGCTTCGGTTTATCCGGCAAATCCTTCATTCCGATCTTAGTCGGAACAGGATGCGGTATCCCGGGTGTTATGGCTTCCCGTACCATTGAAAATGAACGTGACAGACGTATGACCATCATGACGACGACCTTCATCCCATGCGGTGCCAAGGTTCCGTTTATCGCCATGATCGCCGGT
>CADCPY010000018.1 GCA_902803495.1 uncultured Erysipelotrichaceae bacterium | reverse complement strand
TCAATGAATCCTTCTATTTCGGAGAAACCAGCATTCACAATGACGAGGAAGTACGTTCCACGATCTCCAAACTGCAGTATCAGTACGAGCAGTCCATCAAGGAAGTCGTGAACATCAATTCCGATGACAGTATCAACCAGGCCGTCAGGTATTTGGAAAAAGCCGGCACGATTCTCTGCTTCGGCACCCGTTCTTCCAATGCCATCGTCTCCCTCATGCATTACCGCCTGCTGGAGATCGGCATGAATACGCTCTGCCCGCACGATCTGACCAGTGCTTCCAGCATTGCCCACAACATGAAAGAGAATGACGTTGCCCTGATTCTGTCCGTTTCCGGCGAATCCCCGGAAGCCGTCAAGATTGCCAACATTGCCAAAAAGCACCATGCACGTGTCATCTCCATCACCGGCAGCATTGAGAACCACTTAAGTTCTCTTTCCGACATCGCCTTAAAATGTGCGGAATACAACGTGCATACCAACCGCTTCAACCTGGTCAACCGCTCCAGCGAGCTCTTCCTTTTAGACCTGCTCTTTATCCGCTTCTGGCGTGACAATGAAGAGAAGCTCATTGAGAACTGCAACGAGTTCTCGGAAGAGACTTCGGAGATCTTATCAGTCAACATGAAGTTCGGCGATTCCTACCGCTTATAAGACATAACAAAAGAGTGTCTCGCGACACTCTTTTTTCTGTATTACTTATTGATGTAATGGAAGGCCGACTGTGCAGCAATCGCTCCGTCATTGACGGCTGTGACGACCTGGCGCAGAACCTTTTTGCAGCAGTCACCGGCACCGTAGATGCCCGGGACCTTCGTGCTCATGTTCTCATCAGTCAGAATATAGCCGTGGGCGTCCAGCACATCGAGTCCTTCCAGCATTTCCGTGCACGGATCGGCACCGATATACGGGAAGATGCCGCTGGTTTCCACTTCAAATTCCTCGTTGGTATCCACATTCTTTAAGACGATGGAGCCGACCTTGCCGTCTTTTTCGTTGATGCGGACCGGGATCGCCTTGCGGATGATCTCGATCTTTTCGTTTGCTTCGACTTTGTCGACCACAACGCTGTCCGCGCGGAAGACATCCCGGCGGATGACGATATACAGCTTCGAAACAAACTGGGTCAGATACAGTGCTTCTTCCAAAGCGCTGTTTCCGCCGCCGATAACCGTGACCGTCTTGTTGCGGTAGAACGCACCGTCGCAGACGGCGCAGTAGGAAACGCCGCGTCCCGTCAGTTCCTTTTCGTTCGGAATGTTCAGTAAGCGCTCCTTGGTTCCCGTGGCCACGATGACCGCTTTCGCGTAGTAGACATCTCCGCTCAGGCAGGTGATCTTCTTCAGCTCCCCGTCTTCCACTTTCAGAACCGTATCAAATAAGGATTCGCAGTGATAGGCGGTGGAGTGTTCATACATCTGCATGGCCAGCTCCGCACCGTTGATCTCCGCAATTCCCGGATAGTTGGCAATCTCATAGGTCTTCACCAGTTTTCCGCCCGGTGCTTCCGCTTCAATCATGGCGCAGGATAATCCGGCTCTTCCTGCATAGATGGCCGCTGCCATGCCGGCCGGGCCGCTGCCGATAATCACTAAGTCAAATTGTCTGTCCATTCGTGTTCCCCTTTCAGAATCTCCAGAATATCCAGCAAATCATAGGCGACCGCATTCGGTTTCGCATCCCAAAGGGCGTCCGCCTCTTCTCTGTTCACGTTGTAGCCGATGGAGAAGGCATGCGCATTCTTTCCGGTAATCACGTCATTTTTCACGTCTCCGACATAGATACAGCTGTCGTGGTTGCCGTCTAAGGCAATGACGGCCTTGCGGATTCCTTCCGGATCCGGCTTGTGGGCCGTGACATCGTCCATGCCGACGATGCAGTCCACCTGATCACGAAGCCCGATAATATCGAGACCCAGTGCCACCGTCTCATTGCGCTTGTTGGAGAAAATACCGACCTTGTAGCCCTGCTTTTTTAGCTCCTTTAAGAGTTCGTCCGCATGCGGCATCGGTTTTAAGAGTTCCGCTGTATGCATCTGACGGTTGATCACGCGGTATTCGTTCTCTAAGTCTTCCACATTGCCCGGGAAATGATAGCGCTCAAAGCTCTGTCTTAATGTCGGTCCTAAGACCGCCTTGCGCTCCGCATCCGTAAACGGATGGTCCGGAAGATATTTTTCAAACATCTTCCGGAAGGTGGCGGAAATGATCGGTTCCGTGTTGCCGATCGTCTGGTCGAAGTCAAAGAGGACGACCGGACGGATCGTAGTCAGTTTACGGAAGACTCCGAAGGTGCCTAAAGCACCAATCACCGCAAAGAACATGCCTGTCAGCTGTGCCATTTTAAACGGCCCCAGCATCAGAGAGTCCGAGCGGAAGGTTTCCACGATGGTCCGTGTGACCCCGTACCACATCAGGTAGGCATAAACGAGATCCCCTCTGCGGTTCTTCCGGTATTTCTTATAGATATTATTTATCAAAAAGAAGCCGATGATGTTAAAAATGCTCTCGTAGAGGAACGTCGGTTCGCGGTATTCCCCGCCGATATACATATGGTCCTTGATAAAGGCCGGCCAGCCCCTGTAGAAGGACTCCTGTACCACGCGGCCGTAGGCTTCCTGATTGAAGAAATTACCCCAGCGTCCCAGTGCCTGCCCGATCAGGATGTTCGGGAAGATGCAGTCCAGAATGCGGAGAATACTGTAACGTTTCTTTTTCGCATAGAAATAGACAAAGATGCAGGCGCCGATGATGCAGCCCTGAATGGCCAGTCCGCCTTCCCAGGTCTTTAGGATGGAGATCGGGTTGGAGAAGTAGCCTTCAAAGTCGTAGAAGACGCAGTACCATAAACGGGCACCGATGACGCCGCAGACCGTGCAGCCGATAAAGAGGTCATCCCCCAGTTCGGAGGAATAGCCGTTCTTTTTCAGATTCCGTACGGAAAAAAGATAAACCAATACGGCACCGATACTTAAGAGCACCGGATAAAAGCCCAGATAGAAATTTCCGATTCGGACAATGGTACGGAAATTCGGAAAAAACTCCATTAGTCCTCTCCTCCTTCCGTTCGGATATCGGAAACCACGCCTTCCCGGAAGGCCTTGGAGGAATTGTATCCCATTTCCTTCAAAAGAAGGTTTCTCACTGCCGCTTCAATGATAACGGCCAGGTTGCGGCCTTCGGACACCGGAATCGTCACCATCGGGATATCCACTCCCAACAGGTTCATATAGCTCTCTTCCGTTCCGAGACGGTCCAGCGGCTGATTTTCATCAAAGTGCTGCAGCTGAATAATATAGTGAATGTTGGTCTGGCTTAAGAAGGCACTGGCACCGTAGAGCTGTACGATGTCGATGATGCCGACACCGCGGATCTCCAGGTAGCGCTTTAAGACTTCCGGGGCCTTGCCGCGGATCTTGTTGTGGATGCGGTAACAGTCGACTCTGTCATCCGCTACCAGCACATGTCCTCTGCTGACGAGGTCCAGCGCGAGCTCACTTTTCCCGATCCCGCTTTTGCCTGTGATCAGAATGCCCTGACCGAAGATGCTCATCAATACCCCGTGGACATTGTCAAAGTCCGCCAGCTGCTCATCCAGGAAAGAAGCGATATTGACCATGACCCGGTAGGTCGGCTGCTCCGTCGCCAGAATCGGGAAATTCTTCTGGATCGCGATCTCCTTTAAGAGCGGCGGTACCTCTTCCCCGTGCGTCATGATGATGCACGGAACGTAGCCGTTGGTGATCGTGTCAAAGCGCTCCCGCAGCGTGTCATCATCCAATGTCCGGATGTAGGCGATCTCCTTCTGCCCGATCAGAGTGACCCGCTTCGGGTCGCTCTTGTCGTTAAAGCCCGCCAGTTCCAGCCCCGGACGGTTTAAGTCCGGTACCACAATCCAGCGCGTTAAAGACTCTTCATTGCCGGTCACCTGTTCAAACTCAAAGAACTCCTTGAGCTTGCGGATCGTTACTCTGTTCGCATATTCCATTGCGTACTCCTTTGTTTACTTTAAGATTTTCTTCAGATACTGACCCGTGTAGCTTTGAGGCACTTCGGCCACCTGTTCCGGGGTGCCGCTGGCAACCACCGTTCCGCCGCCGTCTCCGCCTTCCGGCCCGAGGTCAATAATGTAGTCGGCGTTCTTGATCACATCGAGGTTGTGCTCGATGACGATGATCGTATCGCCGTTGTTGACGATGCGCTGTAAAACTTCCAGAAGCTTGCGCACATCGTGGGAATGCAGGCCGGTCGTCGGTTCATCCAGGATGAAGACCGTCTTGCCGGTGGCTTTCCTCTGCAGTTCACTGGCCAGCTTGACCCGCTGCGCTTCCCCGCCGGAAAGCGTGGTGGCACTCTGTCCCAGTTTGATATAATCCAGACCCACATCGCTGAGTGTCTGCAGTCCGTGACGGATCTTCGGATTGGCGGAGAAGAACTCCAGAGCATCTTCCACCGTCATCTCCAAAACGTCATAGATATTTTTTCCTTTATAGGTGACTTCCAGCGTCTCGCGGTTGTAACGCTTGCCGCCGCACTCCTCGCACGGTACATACACGTCCGGCAGGAAGTTCATGCTGATGCGCTTGACGCCGTCTCCCCAGCACCGCTCGCACCGTCCGCCGCTCACATTGAAGGAGAAGCGGGATTTGGTATAGCCGCGCACTTTGGCTTCCACCGTCTGCGCAAACAGATCGCGGATGGCATCAAAGACACCGGTATAGGTCACCGGGTTGCTGCGCGGGGTACGTCCGATCGGATCCTGGTCAATGATGATGACCTTATCCACGTTTTCCATGCCTTTGACCTCTTTCACCTTACCCGGCTTGATGCGCAGTCTGCCCAGATTCTGCTGCAGACTCTTGGCGATGATCTCCATGACTAAGGTGGACTTTCCGCTGCCGCTGACGCCCGTCACGCAGACAAACGTCCCCAACGGCAGTTTCACCCTGATATTCTGCAGGTTGTTTTCCGCCGCCTTGATAACTTCGAGATATTGCCCGTTGCCTTTGCGGCGCTTTTCCGGGTACGGGATGACCATCTTTTTGGAGAGGTAGAGTCCCGTGATGGAATTCGGATTGGCCATGACTTCCTGCGGTGTGCCCGCCGCCACGACTTCCCCACCGTGCTTGCCGGCACCCGGACCGATATCGACGATATAGTCGCTCTCCATCATCGTCTCCTCGTCATGTTCCACAACGATCACGCTGTTACCGAGATCGCGCATGTTCTTTAAGGTACGGATCAGCTTGCCGTTATCTCTCTGATGCAGACCGATGGACGGCTCATCGAGAACGTATAAGACACCGCTTAAGTGCGAACCGATCTGGGTCGCGAGACGGATCCGCTGCGCTTCCCCGCCGGAGAGCGAGCCTGCCATCCGGTTCAGTGTCAGATATTCGAGCCCGACATCCGATAAGAACTGCAGGCGCTCGCGAATCTCTTTTAAGACGAGCCGTGCGATCTCCGCCTTCATCGGCTCCAGTTCCAACTGATCGATAAAGATGAGCGCTTCCTTGATGGACATCTCCGTGAACTGGTAGATATTCTTGCCGCCGACGCGGACGGCTAAGGCCATTTCGTTCAGGCGGGAACCGTGGCAGTCGCTGCATTCGCTCTCCGCCATAAAGGTTCCGTACCAGTCCCGGCTCATGGCCGAAGTGGTTTCCCAGTAGCGGCGCTCGATCATGTCGGCGACGCCTTCAATAAACTCATTCTTGTGATAGGAGTTGCCGCCCGTGGAACGGATATGGTATTCGATCGGTTCGTCCGATCCATGTAAGATCCAGCGGATCTCATCCTTGCTCATATCCTTGAGCGGTTTGTCCTCATCGATATTGTAGTGCTTTAAGAGCACGTCAAAGGTCTGCCATTCAATATTCTTCGTATCGACAATGTTCTTGTAGTAGCGGATGCCGCCCTGGCGGATGGAAAGATTCCAGTCCGGAATGAGCAGATCCTCATCCACATGCAGAGTCACTCCCAGCCCCTTGCACGTCGAGCAGGCACCCAGCGGCGAGTTGAAAGAGAATAAACGCGGCTCGAGCGGCGGTAAGGAGAAGCCGCAGATCGGACAGGCGTAGTTGGAGGAGAATAAGAGGTCCTCTCCCGCCACATTGACCACGGCCATGCCGTTGGCCAGCTTCAGTGCCGTCTCTAAGGAATCGTGCAGACGCGAAACACTGTTCTCGTTTTTCACGATACGGTCCACGATGACATCGATATCGTGATTTTTGTTCTTCTCTAACACAATATCGTCTTCCAGTAAACGGATCTCCCCATCCACTCTGGCACGCAGATAACCGTCCTTGCGCAGGCTGTCCAGAAGATCTTTATGAGTTCCTTTCTGGCGCTTGATTACCGGGCCCATGATTATGACCCGGCTGCCGTTTTCCGTTTCCATGACGCGGTCCACCATCTGCTGCACCGTCTGCGCCTCGATTGGGATATTGTGATGCGGGCAGTACGGGGTACCGGCACGGGCATACAGAAGACGTAAAAAGTCGTAGATCTCCGTTACCGTTCCGACCGTGGAACGCGGATTGTTGCTGGTGGTTTTCTGGTCGATGGAAATGGCCGGGGAGAGACCTTCGATGAAGTCCACATCCGGTTTGTCCACATTGTCCAGAAACTGCCGGGCATACGCGCTTAAGCTTTCCACGTAGCGCCGCTGTCCTTCGGCATAGATCGTATCAAAGGCCAGCGACGTCTTGCCGCTGCCGCTGAGTCCGGTCATGATCACCAGTTTATTTTTCGGGATGGTAAGATTCACATTCTTCAGATTGTTTTCTCTTGCTCCCTGAATTACCAATACATCTTTTTCCATAGCTTACTCTTTTCTCTTCCTTATTATACAGGATTCCCTACTTCTCTCAAACAGGGAAACACTGCCAAATGTCCGCTTTAATCATTTTCAAGTGCACCTCTATTATAGCGGAAGTGACGGATGTTTTCCATGAAATCCCCTTTCACTTTCCCGTAAAAAAAGGAGCTCGCTGAGCTCCATGGTTCCGTATGGTATTTCTCTTATCTGTTTTCCAGAGAATGTCCGTAATCCGCTACGTGATAGTGGAAGTATTTCTGTACGGCATAGATGAGGAATGTCAGATTGAGTGAGAGGGAAGTGTTGCCGACGGAAGCGCCATTGATCTTGAGATTCTGTCCCATGACGAATAAGACCACGGAGCCGATCACACCGAAGATACCGCCGATCAACTCTAAGCGTGCGCATGCCATCAGGCTGTCAACGCTCTTTTCAGAGAACGGATGTTCCTTTGTGCATTCCGTGTAGTACGCTTTTTCCTTTCTCGTACCCAGGAACGCAAAGACAACGCTGATGAGTGCCGTTGCCAGCGCAACGATAATGATCGGTTTTAAGGCATCCATTTCCGCCGGGGTCAGATTACCGCTGATGGAGATGGCTTCCGGAGCCTTGGCAGCCAGTTCGGAGAAACTGCCCACAACAATGAGCGCACCGAGTGCCAAAGCCAGAAAAGCGATCGCAATCACTTCAAATATCAATCCAAGTGTACATAAAAACTTTAAAAATCCTGCTGTTTTTTTCATATGATAAAAATCCTCCTGCTACTACAAAAATAATACGGGAAGTGGTTTTTGTCAATTTTCCAAAGGGGAATTACACCTCATCCGGCTGCTGTCCGTCATGCGCTTTCCAGACGCATTCCCCCACCTTCATCTCCGTAAAGACGGCCGTAAAGGAAGAGTCTTCCGGACTGCAGGCATAAATGCCGAAGCGGATCTTCCCCGCCCCTTCGGCCATGTGGCAGATGCGCATCTGCGAATAATGTTCCCCGTCATAGGAGCACTCCACGCAGTAATCATCCTCCCGGCGGCTGAAGCGGTAGTACATCTCTTTGATATCGGCAGGGATCGCCGTGGTCGCCCAGTCGGAATAGCCGTGATTGGTCACCACCGAGCCCAGATGCTGGAAGTGTTCGTTTTCATACTCCACGGAAGCCTTCAGCCAGTTTTCCGCATCGAGATACATGACGATTCCGCACTGGTCAAAGCGCTGATGGCTTTCCCTGAAGTCCGTTTTGACCGTAAAGGAAAAGTATTTCTCTTCCGTTTCCATCTGCAGTACCGGCGCGTTGTCATTCCGGAAATGATAGTACGTTCTCTGCCAGAGATCCGTATGCGGCAGAGTCGTGATGCTGATCCTGTCTTCCGTGATTTCACAGGCTTTCGGCATCCTGGTCCATGTCCACTGATTCTTCATATGATAAAAATCCACCTTCTTTTATTATTGTAACAGACTTTTCCTTAAAAGAAGCGGGTCAGAACAAAGGCAATCACCAGACTCAATCCAGCGAAAAGAATCAGCTTAAGTGTATGGCTTTTGCGGTTGAAGCCGAAACTGCTGTAGGCAGCGGAGCCGGCTGTTTCCGGATAGATCTTCAGCGGCAGCTTCCACTTTGTCAGCATCAGCCAGTCAAATACAACAATGTCTAAGCACTTATATCCCACCAGGATCACAAAGAAGCGCAAAAACACTTCTTATCTCTTGCGAAATATTCCCTTGATAACTCTGTCATCTCTCTCACCCTTCTATGTTCCGTTTTTCCTTGCGGAAATACACTTTATCACCCTTTCGGAGGAAAGAAAAGAAGAATGCCCCAAACAAAAAAAGACCTGCATGTTGTGCAGATCTTAATGAACCGTTTCTTCCGTCTGGTTTTGCGCGCCGAAGCGGATCTCCTTTAACAGCGGCCAGCAAAGCCATACGGCCACCAGCACCGTCAGCCAGTCCGAGAGCGGCTGCGAGAGATAGATGCCCAGCTCATTGAGCGCGTTCGGCAATACCAGCAGAATTGGAATATAGATGAGGCCCTGACGGCTCATGGAAAGAATCATGGATTCCCTTCCCCTTCCGGCAGCCTGCAGTGTCACCGTAAAGACATAGTAGGCAGCGTAAACCGGAAGCGCAATCGTATAGGCCAGTAAGTACTTCGATCCGTAATTCACCAGGACCGGATCCATCGCAAAGAGCCCGACGTAAGGTTTGTGGAAGATCCAGATCAGTACGTCCGCGCCCAGCGAGTAAAGCGTTAAGACGCTCAGGCACCACTTCATGGTATCCTGCAGGCGCTTATAGTTCTTTGCCCCATAGTTATAGGAGGCCAATGGCAGATAGCCGTTGACGGCACCCTGAATGAAATAGTTCAGCAGATAGCCCGCCCGCTTGCCGACCGAGCAGCCGGCCACAAAGTCCGTTCCGAAGCGGAACACCTGCTTGTGGTAGATGGCGGAGGAAATGGCCGGTAAGGCGTTGCGCACGTAGCAGGAAACGCCGACCCGCATAATTTCCCAGGTAATATTCTTATCCATATGGAAGTCAAAGAGCTTCCAGTATACTTCCGTTTTCCGGCTGTGCAGTCTGGCCACACATAAGACCGCCGTGATCAGATTGCAGATCGAGGTGGACAGTGCCGCCCCGATAACGCCGAGATTCAAGCCCCATTCAAACATAAAGAACGGATCCAACGCGATATTCAGAAAGACGCTGGCGGTGATCACGATTGTGCTGTAGCGCACATCCCCCACCGAGCGCAGTAAATGCACTGCCGTAGTCCGCAAGACCAGAAAGGCAATCGTGAAGATGCTGATAAAGCCGTACTGATAGGCATATTTCACCACTTCCGGATCGCTCGTCTGCCAGTAAATAAACGGGCGTAAGACCAGAAAACCCACCAGCATGTGCAGCACCGAAAGCAACAGACACAGCGTCATGGAGGTCCGCACCGTCTCATAGACGGCATCTTCCTTCTTCGCCCCCAGCTGTCTTCCCAGATAGGAAGCTCCGCCGATGCCCACGCAGGCACCGACCGATTCGATCAGCATGACGATGGAGGACACCGGGTCCATGGCCGCAATCATGGCCGCATTGTTTAACTGTCCCACGAAATAGGCATTGATGGTGGAATAGACGAGGTCGACCACCGAGACCAGAATCGAAGGCAGAGCAAGATGCATCATGGCCTTGCTGATTTTTTCCTTTTCAAAGAGATCATTGCTGTGCTGTGACATACATCCCGCTCCTTTGTGACAAGCCCTATTTTAATGCTTTTCCCTCCGCTTTTCCATGAATACAAAAGAATCTGAATAACTTTCATAATCTCATTCATCGCCCTATTTGATTTATGTTAAAATGAAGACAGAAGTCATATATATAATAAGGAGAACTTATGAAAGAATTCAGATGCATTGTAGAAAATCCGCTGGGAATTCACGCCAGACCTGCCGCATTATTGGCCCAGGCTCTGACAAATGTGTCTTCCACGGTAACCATCCGCGCCAACGGCAAGGAAGCCAGCGGCAAGAACGTTCTGGAAATCTTAGCCTTAAATGCGACCAAGGGTGACGTCCTGACGGTCCGCGTCGAAGGCAAAGACGAAGAGGCGGCCTCCGAAAAGATCCATGAGATCCTGGCGACAGACACCATTGAAGAAAGCGCACCGAAGATTTTAAAGGTGGCCTTCTTCGGAACCAAGGACTACGACAGGACATTCTTCAGTGAACTGGCCAAGGACAAAGGTCCGGGCACATACAATACCGATATTACTTTCCTTACCACCCGGCTGACTCCGGAAACGGTGGCCTTAGCCAAAGGCTATGACGCCATCTGTATCTTCGTCAACGACGAAGCACCGCACGACGTCATCAAATATCTCGGGGAAAACGGCGTTAAGCTCATTCTCTTGCGCTGTGCCGGTTTCAATAACGTGGATCTTGAGGCCTGCAAGCAATACGGCATCAAAGTCGCCCGCGTTCCGGCCTACTCGCCATATGCGGTGGCGGAACACGCCATGGCCATCATCCAGGCAGCCAACCGGAGACTGCACAAAGCCGTCAACAAGGTCCGTGACAACAACTTCGCCCTCTCGGGCTTGCTCGGCGTAGACTTAAACAACAAGGTCTGCGGCGTCATGGGTACCGGCAAGATCGGCGAATGCTTCGCAAGGATCGCCAAAGGCTACGGCATGACAGTCATCGGCTGGGACAAATATCCGAACCAGCGTCTGGTGGACGAAGGCTTACTGACCTATGTCACAAAGGAAGAGCTTTTAGAGAAAGCCGACCTGATTTCCCTGCATGCACCGCTCATCATGGGCCCGATCGGAACGTATCACATGATCGATGACGCCGCCATCGCCCGCATGAAGGATTCCGTCATGCTGGTCAACACGGCCCGAGGCGCCCTGATCGATTCCGAAGCGCTGATTTCCGCATTGAAGGCCGGCAAGTTCCACGCCGTGGCACTGGACGTTTACGAAGGGGAAGACGACAACGTCTACACCGACCGCTCGGACGAACCTTTACCGCACTCCATCACCGCGAGACTGATGATGTTCCCGCAGCTGATCCTCACTTCCCACCAGGCCTTCTTCACAAGAGAAGCCATGCAGGCCATCGCCGTGACCACCATGGAAAACGCCCGCAACTTCAACGAGGGACTCGATCTCGGAGCAGCGGAGGTCAAGGCTTAAACTTATCCTACGAAAGAAGCAGAAATGCTTCTTTTTTTATGAAAAAAAACCGAAAAAACGGGTCGGAAAATGATAACGCTTACAGTAAAAAAAACACTTGATTTTCCCAAATGTTTATAACATAATTTGTGTATATTTTTTCTGGGAGGATCCGAATGGTCAGAAATCTTTTGGCAAGAAATATAGGCTATACTGATTTAAGATACAAACGCAGGAAAGTCTCTTTCTACGCCCTCTGCCCTGACTCCGACCGAAATACACTCAACGCGAATTGTGAAGTATCATCGATATTCTGAACGGACAAAAGTCCCTTTGGAATCGCAGTGACTTCACAATTTTTCTTTTTCCCAGGGTAATTCTGGCTCAAGCAGGCCATGATTATAGAAATTCTTTAGGAGGAATTGAAAATGAAGAAATTACTTGCTTTAATTCTCACTGCTTTCTTAGTCCTCGGCGGTTTAGTTGGCTGCTCCAACAATGAAAAACCGGCAGACGAGGGTGGCGAAACCACTCCGGCAGAAGAAACTACCAATGCGAAAATCGGTATCATCTTAGTCGGTGACGAAAACGAAGGTTACACATACGCCCACATGGAAGGCATCAAAGCTGCTGCCAAAAATTTAGGCATCAAAGATGAAGACATTCTCTGGAAATACACAGTCGGCGAAGACCAGACATGTTACGATGCAGCCGTTGACTTAGTGGAAAACGGTGCAACACTGGTCATCTCCAACTCCTACGGACATCAGTCCTTCATGCAGAAAGCTGCTCAGGATTTCCCGGAAGTCACATTCGTTGCCGATACTGGCGATACAGCAAAACTTTCCGGACTCTCCAACTTCAAGAACGCTTTCACTGCTGTTTATGAATCCCGTTACGTCTCCGGTGTTGTTGCCGGCTTAAAGTTACAGGAACTGATCGACAACGGCGCATTAGTCGATGCCAACAAAGATGAAAACGGCAATATCAAGATCGGTTATGTCGGTGCCTATCCGTATGCGGAAGTTGTCTCCGGCTACACTGCATTCTACCTCGGAATCAAATCCGTTGTGGAAAACGTTGTCATGTATGTCGAATACACAAACTCCTGGTTCGATTTAACAGCAGAAGCCACAGTCGGTGACGATCTGATGAGCAGAGGCTGCGTCATCGTCGGTCAGCATGCTGACTCCACAGGCGCTCCTTCCCAGTTACAGAAGAACATGCAGGATAACAAATACGGCTTCACTGCTTACTCTGTCGGTTACAACGTCTCCATGCTGGATGTTGCACCGGATGTCGCTTTAACAAGTGCTTCCAACGTCTGGGAAAAATTCTACACATATGCCTTCACTTGCTGGCAGAACGGTTCCGACATGGTCACTGACTGGGTCGGCGGCTACAATGAAGGTGCGGTTGCCATCACTGACTTAGGCAAGAACGTTGCAGCAGGAACTCAGGAAGCTGTTGATAAAACAATCGCAGCCATCAAATCCGGTGAACTGCATGTCTTCGATGCTTCCACATTCACGGTCGGCGGCGTCAACCCGACATCCATCCTCGGCGATCTGGACGGCGACTTCACACCGGAATTCGAATGCCTGATCGACGGCTACTTCCATGAATCCGAATTCAGAAGTGCTCCGTACTTCGCAGAAAGAATCGACGGCATCACGGAATTAAACTAATCTGAACAATTACTAAACAAAAAACATAGAACATTACAGGCCCGAATGCGGACCTGTAATGTTTTGCATTCTAGGGAGGTACAAATTATGGCGGAAATCGCAGTATCCATGCGCAATATCACAAAACAGTTCGGAAAAAAGGTCATCGCCAACAAGGATGTCGACCTGGACATCTACCACGGCGAGGTGCTTTCCTTACTGGGCGAGAACGGCAGCGGCAAGACGACGCTGATGAACATGCTGTCGGGAGTGTACTATCCGGACAGCGGTGAGATCCTGATTGACGGAAAAGAAGTCAGTATCGCTTCCCCGAAGGATGCTTTTGATCTGGGAATCGGCATGATCCACCAGCACTTCAAACTCATTGACGTGTTTACGGCACTGGAGAACATCCTCATCGGTCTGCCGAAGGAAAACACGGAAAAAGAATGCCGGAAGGAAGTGGAGGCCATCTGCTCCAAGTACGGCTTTGAACTTGATTTAGACAAGAAGATCTACGACATGACGGTTTCGGAAAAGGAAACCCTGGAAATCGTCAAAACACTCTACCGCGGCGCCAACGTCCTGATTCTGGATGAGCCGACGGCAGTCTTAACACCGCAGGAAATTGAAAAACTGTTTGCCATCCTGCGCAACATGCGTAATGACGGAAAAGCCATTGTCATCATCACTCACAAGCTGAATGAAGTCATGGAGATCTCCGACCGCATTACGGTATTACGGAAAGGAGAAAATGTCGGAACGCTGCTCACTTCCGAAGCCAACGAGCAGAAACTGACCGAGATGATGGTCGGGGAAAAGGTCACACTGGACATTGCCCGCGACTTTGTCGAAGAAAAGGCCAAGCGTCTGGAAGTCAAGCATCTGACAGTCAAAAATCACGACGATAAAAAGGTAGTCGACGACATTACCTTTGATTTATACAGCGGAGAGATCCTCGGAATCGCCGGCATCTCCGGATCCGGCCAGAAGGAACTTCTGGAAGCCATCATGGGCCTGCAGAAGTGCGAGGACGGCTCCTCCGTCATCTACAACTCCACGGCCCACGGCGTCCATGAACTCGTCGGCTTAAGCACCAAGCAGATCATTGAATTCGGTCTGCATCTGGCCTTCGTTCCGGAAGACCGCTTGGGAATGGGACTGGTCGGAAACATGGGGATGACGGATAACGTTTTATTAAAGCGTTACCGCAAGGGTGCCGGTCCGTTCTTACACAAGCAGCAGCCGCAGGCCACTGCTCAGAAGATCAAGGACGAGCTGGAAGTCAAAACACCGGACCTCGATTATCCGGTCCGCCGCCTCTCCGGAGGCAACGTCCAGAAGATTTTGGTCGGACGTGAGATCAACAACAAGCCGACCGTCTTAATGACTGCCTACGCAGTCCGCGGTCTGGATATCAATACATCCTATGCCATTTACAACTTATTAAACGAACAGAAGAAAAAAGGCGTCGCCGTCATCTATGTCGGTGAAGACCTCGACGTTCTTCTGGCCCTCAGCGACCGGATCCTGGTCCTCTGCTCCGGCAAAATGAACGGTTTACTGGACGGCAGAACGGCCACCAAAGAGGAAGTCGGTTACCTGATGACCCACTTAAAGGAGGAAACCAATGGAAAAGAATAACGCAAAAGAACCTCTCTTAAGAATCAAGAAGCGTGACGATCTGCCTTTTGTACAGAAGGCTGTTGTCATCCTGCTGGCTGTCTTGGCCTCATTACTGGTTTCGGCCTTATTTATCTACTTTGTGACCAAGCTGGATCCGATCAGTGTCTATGTCTCCATGTTCAAGGGTGCCTTCGGTACCGCACGGAGAACCTGGATCACCATCCGTGACACCTGCTTACTCTTACTGATCAGTATCTCTTTGTCCCCGGCCTTCCGGATGCGCTTCTGGAACTGCGGTGCCGAAGGTCAGATCCTGATCGGCGGTTTAACCACTGCCGCACTGATGATCTATTTCGGCAATAAGACACCGACCTTCGTTCTGCTGCTGATCATGTTGCTGGTCTCGGCAGCGGCCGGCGGCCTCTGGGCGTATCTTCCGGCCTACTTCAAAGCCAAATACGACACCAATGAGACCCTGTTCACCTTAATGATGAACTACATGGCCATTCAGGTTGTTGAATTCTTCGTCGACTTCTGGGATAAAAAACAGTCCCATTCCGTCGGTATCATCAACATGCAGACGGAAGGCGGCTGGTTCCCGCGCATCTTCGGTCAGCAGTACTTCCTGAACATCGTCATCGTCTTGGTGGCCATGGTGGCAGTCTACATCTACATGCATTATTCCAAGCACGGCTATGAAGCGGCCGTTGTCGGTGAATCCGTCGCAACCGCCAAATACGCCGGCATCAACGTTCCGAAAGTTATCCGAAAGAACGTTCTGATCTCCGGAGCCATCGCCGGTATCGCCGGCTTTGTGGAAGTCTCCGGAATCTCCCATACGATTTCCAAGCAGACCGCAGGCGGCCGGGGCTTTACAGCCATCATCGTCTGCTGGCTGGCCAAATTCAATCCGTTTGCCATGACGATCATTTCGGCCTTCATCGTTTTCCTCAGCAAGGGAGCTTCCCAGATCTCCAGTGACTTCGGATTAAACGAATACGCATCGAATATCATTACGGGTATCATCCTGTTCTTCATTCTCAGCTCGGAGTTCTTCAACAACTACAAGATCTCCCTGCGCCATCACAAAAAGGAGGCGGAGTAATATGAATACAGCACAAGTCATCTCCTGGTTCGTTGCAGCAATCACCTTCGGTACGGTCATCATGTACGGCTGTATCGGCGAAACGCTGAATCAGAAAGCAGGCGATCTGAACCTCGGTGTCCCGGGGGTCATGCAGATCGGTGCCATTGCCGGCTTAGCCGGTGCCTTCCTGTATGAACGCTCCACAGCCAATCCGAGTGCCGTGATCGGCATGCTGATTGCCCTGGCTGCCACGGTCCTCGCCTCGACCCTTTCCGGTCTCCTGTATGCTTTCTTAACGGTTACCCTCAAGGTCAACCAGAACGTCACGGGTTTAACGCTGACCATCTTCGGTACCGGTATCGCCAACTTCTTCGGCGGCAACATGATGAAGCTCTCCGGCGGCGTCGGTACGATTTCCGTAGCCACGACCTCCAGCGCCTTCCGTGCCAAACTGCCGTTCTTAGCCGGCAAGTTCGGAACGTTCGGTGCCATCGTCTTCTCGCATGGCTGGATGGTTTATCTCTGTCTGTTTCTGGCCTTCTTCTTGCAGTATTTCTTAAATAAGACAAGAACCGGCCTGAATCTCCGGGCCATCGGAGAAAACCCGGCCACGGCCGATGCGGCTGCCATCAACGTCACCCGCTACAAATACATGGCGGCGGTGATCGGCTGCGCCATCTGCGGCATGGGCGGACTCTTCTATGTCATGGACTACATTCAGGGGACCTGGGCCAATGACTCCGCCATGGAAGCCTTAGGCTGGCTGGCCGTCGCACTGGTTATCTTCACCAGCTGGAAGCCGAAAAATGCCACCTGGGGCGCTTACCTGTTCGGCTTATGTTACTGGGCGTATATCTATATCCCGGTGGAGATCTCCCGCTTCTTTGCGGAGAAGCTCAAGCTTCAGAATGTCACCTATATGCAGAACCTCTATAAAATGCTGCCATATCTGGTAACGATCATTGTCCTCTGCACGGTATCCAAACGCAAGAAACGTGAGAATCAGGGTCCTTCTTCCTTAGGATTAAGCTATTTCCGGGAAGAACGCTAATATTTTAACTGTATTGAATCAAATTGTATAATTCGCAGAAAAGATTCAAGAAGTGTCGCTTATGAACTGAACCCCAAAATTAGGACAAAAACCTAATGGAGGGGTTTTTTATAGGAAATTGAGTTATGAAGAGAAAGTCAGAATATATCGCAGCTGGAAAAGAAGAGAAAAAACACCATACCAATTAGCGAGAGAATCCGGAGCTGCCTTAGATCAGCAGGATCGATTACCACTGCGTAATAACAAAAGAAGACAAAGACACAAAGAATGATGAGATAATGAACCGCATAATCGATATTTACTATCGCCATAAAGGCAGATACGGCTTCCTCCAGATGATATTCCGGAGAATATCCCAGTCTCCCCTCTAACACGCCAAGCCACCACGCTTCTGCTTCTCGCTGGATAACCTGAAGCTAGATAACGATGTATTGAATACTCCTCTCTTCCTTGTCGATCAGGTAGACCGTCTGATTGGTCTGGCCTTAGAGAAGCAGCAGTAAAACAGACAAAAAAGCGGTTGCCTTGCACCATTCCGGGATATTGGCAACCGCAATCTTCGATTATTATGAAGCCATATTAATACAGTTTATGATTCTATCAATCAATTCACGTCTTGTAACATTATTATCAACAATGTCTAAATCTTCAAAAAAGTTTTTCTTGGCTTCTTCTAAAGTTTCAGCGCACTCAATAACATACCCACCCAAGTCATTTACCAAGGTTATGCGATAGTATAACCCATTCTTTTCATATACTGTTTCATGATTTATAAGTGTTTCATTCAGTTTCGCCTTTCTTTTAATAGCTCGAAAATCCTCATTAGATAATAGAATCATTATTTCAACTCCTTTCCGTTTAGATCATATCTATGTATTCCCGTTTTTCCAGATGATATTTTGTAATATGCGACTTTGTGATGCCCTCCTTCCGGATGATATTGTAACAACTTATCACCTCCATATACCACTTTAAATCCGCCACCTTTCTCAAAAGGAACACCTTTTAAGCTTCCCACACTTAATGGCTTAACTCCATAATCGCTTTTCAACCATTCATATAAAGAAAGCGGAGTATATTTCCCGAAATTACTGGGATTTTGGAGAAAATTCTCAAGCGAGCCATAATCTTTCTTCAACCCAAACATTTGAATGTTAAGCTGGTACTTCATAGCCCCTTGTGTTCCTAAAAACAAGCCGCTATTTGCCTTCATTCCCATGTTTATACACCTCCATAACTGAAGTGGTTTCAGGAACGAAAGCCATATATTTCACATTGTATTTTTCTAGTACAGCTTTTATGCTATCAGTAACAGTACCGTAAAAGATAATACACTCAGGCTGAATCCTCACAATAAGTTCTTCCAATCCCTTATCAAACATACGTCTGTCAATAAGAGATTTTGAGCAGCCATAACTGCCTACCGCAACAACGGATCCCCGTTCAATACCATCGAAGCAGAAATCAAAACTAGCTTCATCAGTCCAACGGACACTAATAATGACTTTGTACCCTAATTGCTGCAATGCGTATGCTATCACTCTGGAGCGATACACATTCCATATCTGCATTGCCAGCGGCATATCACCATACAGTGACAGATCCGGAACGATTAAACAATCATAACCATCCAATTTATCGAGATTGAATCCTTTTTTAAATTCAACTCCTCTAATTAAAGCATTCCATACTCCATGTTCCCCATCAAACAAATAATCATAGATGTAGAAATGGAGTGCAGTCCCGGGCAGTATTATTTTGTCCTTCCTACCCGCTTTTTGATAGGATTCCAAACGTTCCGGTAACTTATCAATATTTGATTTGACAACAGGCATGTCATACTTGCCTGAATAACTTGCGCCTTCAAGAAGGAAGGCTCCAAAAACATCTTTGACATCAAATGAATTCTTAAGAGAAACTTTTTTCATTGATTCTCCTCCATAGACCAACTGAATGGTCTTATCAGTTAGTCTCAAGTATTATCTGATGCATATGATAAAGTAAACTGAATTCACGACAGCCTCCTTTCTCCGCGAAATGTCCGCGGTTGTCAAAAATAAGCTGCCATGCTAAAATGTTAATACACAAATGCCATTAACCAAACAGCATGGCATGTCAGTACTACGCCAATAGTACTGACGTTTTTTTTACTAATAAATGAAATCCGGGGCAATTACATACTTAACACCACTTTCATCTAGTTTGTTCATTAACTCCCTTACTTCCGCTGCATGCCCTTTATATAACAGATAAGGTGAAGATTCAAATAATTGTTTGATTTCCTGTATGTTTTTACCGGTGATAGACTGAATAAGGAAGTAGTTCTTATTCGTGATTTTATTACCCTTTGATAAATAGATCTCATATTCATTTTGATCTTCATACATAGGGTCGATATATGATGTTACAAAGCCAAATCCACAGTTTGGACAAACCATGCCTGTCGCTCCCTCTTTTTGAATAGGAATCATTTTACTTCCACATTTTTCACATTTACACTCTTTATTCATTTTTTGTTCCCTCCTGGATAGAATTTAACAAATCTTCCCTTATCTTTTAGATTTGGCATGTTGGGATCGCTTTTGCTTCTTGACGCGACAACGTATTTCCCGTCAGCATAAGCCCACACAAGTTTTGTCGGAGCCTCGACAACAACATTCAACTTATTGGCGAGATTCTGTGCAAATCCATTTTTCATTGACCCGGTGCTACATGATATCAATCTTATTGATTGACCTTTTTTGTAGTTAGGATTTGCACGGATTAACTTTGCTAAAACCCGTGAGTTGATAACGATTGGCTTACTGTCATGCGTAATCTGTATTACCGTGTCCGATCCATGAGTCACTACATCAAACACGCCGTTTTGATCTCTGTCTTTCCTTCGAGATATGTAATCAAAGTAATCAGTCGGGTGACTTTTGAAAACAGCATCTCCGGCAACCGGGTTGCCTCTAGTCCCCTTAAAAAATCCGCTTCTAGCTTTCATGCCCATAAGAGATACCCTCCTATGGTATTTTTTATAAGAATACAAACACAATTTACGCAGATAATCTTCAGATGGTTATTCATAGATAATCACCTGCCTTTTTTACGGAGTAATCACCTAAAGAATATCCATCGTTTTAATGCTTTTTCAATGCCTTGCATAGTAAAACCTCCTTTCAAGTAACCTTTTTACTATGCCAAAACATTAGTTACACAAATGCCACTAACCAAACAGCATATCATGTCAGCATTACGCCAATAATACCGACGTTTTGTTGAATTTATTGAACCAACAATCTAATATATTGGTCAAAATAATAAGATTTGTTTCTTTGTTTATCGTCAGAGTATAGTATTCCCAACGACTCGAGTTCCTGCAGATATCTTGATGCCTGTGTTCTTGAAATTCTCAATTCTTCCGATAGTTTATTAACAGTCAATTGAGGATATCGAAATAGCGCATTAATCAAATCAATACTTCTTTGTGTATTAAGTCCATCTTTTATCACTTTTGTGACTCTTGTATGAATCTTCTCAAGGTTTTGATAGTATGTGATATGCTTTTTTGCTTGATCAACACACTTCTGTAAAAAATAATTAATCCACAAGTTCATATCTCCGGATCTGCTATTCGTCAGATTACGATAGTACTGTATCTTATCCTTTTCTATTGCCTCGCTTATATAAAATATTGGTCCGCCTATGACTCCAGTTTTATATAAATATAAAGGGATTAGCATTCGTCCTACTCTGCCGTTTCCATCGTCGAATGGGTGAATAGATTCAAACTGCGCATGAATTAGTGCAGCATTTATCAGCGGATGGTAAACATAGTTACTACTATTCATAAAAGCAATTAAGTCATTCATGTATTCCTCAACTTCTTCCGCATGTGGAGGGTAATAAACTACTGTTTTTGAGTTATTCACAATCTTGTTGTCTTTTTTCTTATACTCCCCCAAGGATGCTTCCTTATTCTTGTGCTTTATGTCTGTAAGCATTGTTTTATGCAATTCCTTAATGTTCTGAGGAGTAAAGCCTTCCAAAGCCACTGCTCTCGCTCCTTTAAGAAGAGCATCGTTGTGATTAGCGACTTCCAGTATTTCCGAATTCTTTGGGTCAGGGAAAACGTCGCTTGCGATAATATCATTCATTGTTGTCTGCGTCCCTTCTATCTTCATGGAAGAAACCGCCTCTATTTGTTCTAATCTCGGCAAATAGAAGTATTCCAGACTAGAATCCCGGATTTTTGTATCATATACAGCTATTTCTTTTACAGCTTCCAATAAACTTACAGAAACTTTACTTAAATCGACTTTTTTGACCTGTTCCCCTATCCTTTCTAACGAGTTCTCCATCACAATATCTCCTTTCAACACTAATACTATCAACCTATTCCGTAGAATTCAATTGTTATAACCATTTTTTTAATAATATGTTCATTAGATTCATTATTTGATCATTTTAATGTCTTATTTATAGATATTTGTTTCTAACCATTGCGATATTCAATTTTCTCTTCCCACTCTACTCTATGTTGTTTATAGCCATATAACGATTAGATGAAATTCCCATTTATCTCTCACTATTTTTTAAGGCGGAAAAACGTGAGAATCAGGGTCCTTCTTCCTTAGGATTAAGCTACTTCCAGGAAGAGAGATAATTCAAAACATACCAGACAATCGAGTAGGAGGGAATAAATAGGTTTCCTCCTATTTATTTCCGACCTCTCACACCACCGTACGTACCGTTCGGTATACGGCGGTTCAAAATTCAATAACT
>CADCPY010000017.1 GCA_902803495.1 uncultured Erysipelotrichaceae bacterium | reverse complement strand
TGTTCTGGACAAGCCATAGAAAAAGTCGGGATAACTTTTTATAATGACAGCCTCAATACTTTATAGAGAGGGGCTTTCATTATGGAAACGGATATTTTTTCAATTATTGAAACAGCGAAGGAGTTGTTGGATCAGCTTGGGCTGGCGGATGCCTCAATACGTACCTATCAGGAACGAAGTTTTAACCAGATCATTCGGCGATACCAGGAAAGCGGGGACTGGAGATTCTGTCCGGATATAATGGATGAACTTATGCTGAAAACAGAGGAACAATACGAGCAAGGCATTCTCTCAAGACAGTCACGCAACTGGAGAATCCGGGGTATCAGAATCCTGAATGAAATATATGAGACGGGAAGTTTTCAATGGAAGATTTATCACTCCCAGACAACCGTCGAATTCCCGGATGTATTCGTTCGAGAAGGAGAAGGCTTTCTTGCCAGTATGAACGGAAGTCAGAAACGCCTGAGAAATGCCAGGAGCCTTGCCGTAAGGTTTTGTGTGTTTATGAAGAGCAATGGCATTAACCGTTTCGAAGACATCACATCTGACCTCTTGAGGACATTTCTGGCAGAAATGCACACAACCCGTCCTGAAAGCATGGACGAAGTGGT
The DNA here is from genome assembly GCA_902803495.1 of uncultured Erysipelotrichaceae bacterium. Classification (GTDB taxonomy): domain Bacteria; phylum Bacillota_I; class Bacilli_A; order Erysipelotrichales; family Erysipelotrichaceae; genus RUG14871. The sequence continues at coordinate 1,536 of CADCPY010000017.1, read as the reverse complement.
ATTGCTCTTAAAAAAGTTTTTTCGATACCTGGAAAAGAACGGAACAATTATAGAACGCTACTGGCAGCTCCTTTCTTCTCCGAGAAGCAGGAATCATAAAGTGAAGCCTGCTATGATGCATGAAGAACTGGTACTTATACTGAATCAGATAAATAGGAATGATATTTGTGGAAAGAGGGATTATGCGATCCTGATCCTGGCAATAACGACCGGACTGCGTGCCGGAGACATTGCCTCCCTGGAGCTATCAAATATAAGTTGGAAAGGACAGGAGATACATCTGGTACAGGGAAAGACGGGAAAAAGACTGATCATTCCACTGCAGTCTTCCGCTCGTGACGCTCTAGCCGATTATATACTAAACGGGCGTCCGCAAACAAAAAGCAAGCGGATATTCCTTAGAAACACTGTACCGTATGCTCCGCTCAAGGACGGCGTTTCCATCTCCTGTATATTCAGAAAATATCTTAAGCTGGCAGGTATAACCCATTCACGTAATGACGGGAAGACTTTTCACGGAATCAGGCGGGCTCTTGGAACATATATGGTTTCCGATGGAGTTCCTGTTACCACCGTTTCACAGGTTCTTGGACATCAGTCTATCCGTACCACCAGGCAGTATATTTCATTAGATCTGCAGGGCCTCCGGAAATGTGCCCTTCCAATGTCTTCGATTGGAGGTGCGCATGAGTTATCTTGAATCATGGATAGAGGACATGCTTTGTTATAAAGAAAGCCTGGGATACTCACGAAAGACATATGCCTGTTCCCTTTTCGACCTGGTAAGGTATCTTTCGAAAAACGATATAAATAAGCCGCTTTTAAGTCTTGATGACATCATACCCTGGTGTGTGCAGCGAGATACGGAAAAGCCGGAAGGACTCCGAAGGAGGCTGACAGCGGTCAGGGAACTGACCAAGTACCTTTATGCCATAGGAAAATGCGACGGGATCCTCTCGATGGATTCAATCCCGTCAATGCACAAATATACGCCATATATTTTCAGTGATGCAGAACTGCAAGGTTTTTTCCGGATGAGCGATTCCTTAGAGAGTGCTTCAAGGAACCCATTGAATAAGGATATCATTGCGGTGATATTCCGCCTGATCTATTTCTGCGGTCTACGTCCGAATGAAGGGCGCGAATTGTACAGAAAGGATATCGATACAGAAAACGGCACACTGCTGATCCGGAAAAACAAGACGCACAAGGAACGCATAATCCCAATGGCAGAAGATCTGAGCTCACTTTGTCAAAGTTATGTTGCCAAGAGGGATCTGTTGTTCCCGGAGTCTGAATACCTGTTCCCGACTGCTACGGGAAAATCGCATTCGTCTAAGTGGCTGACTCGTCAGTTCCTCCGGTTATGGAACGAAGCGTTTCCCGAAAAGAAAAACATACGTGTCAGGGTATATGACCTCCGGCACCGCTTTGCCACCGCAGTACTGATGGATTGGATTGACAGAGGTGAAGATCTTTATACGGCGCTTCCGTACCTTAGTGCATATATGGGACACAGCGATTTTAAGGATACCG
>CADCPY010000016.1 GCA_902803495.1 uncultured Erysipelotrichaceae bacterium | reverse complement strand
TTATCTTAGAGTGTTAGCTTTCTTTCTATAGGCAGACTAAATTGCATTTTCGTTCTTCATACCGGATTTTACTTTGGCAAGTTTTATTTTTTTTGTCGATTGAGCAATTCTGTAATCGCTTACATTAATTTAGTGTTATGATAAAGTTTAAGGAAAATCACCTTAACATATTACAAGAGGGGGAAACGTTATGAGTGAACATCATGTTTTACTGGTTTGCGGATCCGGTGCTTCCAGCGGTTTTCTGGCAGCGAATATCCGTAAGGCGGCCGCGAATCGCGATCTGCCGATTGAAATCATCGCCAGAAGCGAAAGCGCACTGGAAGACTATCTGAAGGAAATCGACTGTCTGATGGTCGGCCCACACATGGCCAATATGTATGAAGAGTTGGTCCATGAATGCGAAGGCTATCCGATCAAGGTTCAGATCATTGACCGCACGGTGTATTCCCACTTGGACGGGGAAGGTGCACTGAATCAGATTCTTGCGCTCTTTGATGAAAAGTAATATGGGAAGAAACGAAGACGATATCATTCAGCAGGCCATGGCCATTATCCTGAATTCCGGGGATGCCCGAAACTATGCGTCGCAGGCAATGGACGCCATCGTGGAAGAAGATTTTGCGAAGGCGGAAGCATTGCTGAAAGAAGCGGATGAAGTGCAGAAGGAAGCGCACCGCATCCAGACGGAAATGATTCAGGGCGATATTCGCGGGGGAGACGAAAAAATGGGCTACAGTCTTCTCTTTGCGCACGCCCAGGATACGCTGATGAGTATTCAGGTCGAAATCAATATGACCAAGAATTTCCTAAAGTACGCCAAAAAGCACGCGGAGAAATAATCCGCCGGCAAACAAATCAAGTGAAAAACTTCAGAGCAATCTGAAGTTTTTTTCTTAACACTTTCTTAACACCAGGCGTTGAAAACTCCCATGGATTCCTAACAGCCGTCTCACATATGATGAAATCAGAAAAGAAGATTTTCTTTACGGAGGAAAGAAAATGAAGGATTTTGAAGGGAAGGTTCTGAAAATCTACTATGACAATGTGCAGGGATGGGTTACCGGAACCGGTTATTTCATCAAAAAGGAAGGTGTTTTCTTTGTGATTCGGGAAAACGTCAGCAACAAGATCAAATACATCAATGAAGCTTACATCAAGTCCATTGAGATCGTGGGAGAAGTCTATGAGCAATAATATCAATTCCATCGTGGTAGGCGCCGGAAGACTCGGCTCCAATATCGCCAAGCATCTCTACAAGCAGAATCTGAACGTGCTGTTGGTGGACAAGAACAAGACAAAGGCTGCCAATGTGGTGGACTATGGCGGATTTCTGGAAGTCGGAGACGCCACGGATCTGACCTTTCTGGAAGAGAACGGCATCAATGAAGTGAAACGGGCCGTCTTTGTGACCGACGACGACAGCACCAATATCTTCTTGGGGGATATTGCCTGCTATTTATACAATATCGAGGAAATCTATATCCGTTTAAAGGATTCCCGCAAACGCAAGATCGTCAATCCGCGGATCCGCTGCATTGCACCGTTTGATCTGTCGCTGGACGACTTTGCCAAACAGATGAAGGAGGAAGGCTAGGATGAAGATCGTGATTACCGACGGCGAACATGAAGCCGATTACATTATCAAAACCTACAAGGACAGAAATAACGATCTCATCGTGATCAACCGCGATGAGGAGATCTGCCGCTACCTGAGTCTGAATAATGACATTCCGGTCATGCTGGGACGCTCCACGCGTGAGAGCGACCTGATCGAAGCGGGAGCGGAGGATGCGGACCTCTTTATTGCGCTGTCCCAGAACGACATGGATAACTACGTTTCCTGTCAGACAGCCAAGCAGCTCTTGCGTGCCAAGCGCTGCATTGCCCGCGTCATGAACCCGAAGAACGTTGATATTTTCCGGAAGCTGGGAATCGATTCCGTGCTCTGTTCCACCTATCTCTTAGGTGAGCAGATCCGCTCGGCGGCATCCGTGGAGAACTTAATCAACTCCCTGACACTGGACGATAACCGCATCATCATTTTGGAGCTGCGCATCACCAAGGACCTCTGGGTGAAAGACAAGGCGTTAAAGACAGTGAACCTGTCGCACTTAGGCAGTGTTTCCATTATCAGCCGTGGGCCGAAAGTCCTCATTCCGAACGGCGACAGCATCCTTCAGGAAAACGATAAGGTTCTGGTTGTGACCAATGAGGAAAACAGGGAAGAAGTCATCCGGATGTTCCAGAGGAAAGCAGAATGAAAAACGGAAAGTACTACCGGCTGATCACATACTATCTCAGTATCTTTCTGATCATGATCGGCATTATCCAGCTGCTGCCGCTCTTGGTTCTGCCGTTTTATCCGGAAGAGATGAGCTATGCCCCGTGTTTTGTGATCCCGGGTGCGGTAGCCATCTTTCTGGGCTATCTGATCCGCTTCTTTTTCCGCGGGACGGAAATCGTTCAGCTGGAAAAGCACTACGATGCGGTACTGGTTGTTCTGGTTTGGTTTCTCGCCATTTTTGTCAGCACCTTTCCCTGGATGCTGAAAGGGGACTACAATTTCACGCAGGCCTCCTTTGAGATGACCAGCGGCTTCTCCACGACGGGATTGTCGGTGGTGGACGTCGACCATACGCCGCACATCTTCTTAATGTTCCGCAGCATTACGCTGTTTGTCGGAGGCGTGGGACTCGTTCTGATTTTAACCTGCGCATTCTCCGATAAATACGGATTAAATCTGTATCATGTGGAAGGACATAACGACCGCTTAATGCCGAACCTGGCCAAAAGCGCGCGGCTGATCCTTTCCATTTATTCCTGTTATATCCTGGCCGGTACGGTCGGTTACTGCCTGATGGGCATGCCGCTTTTTGACGCTATCAATACGGCCATTGCCGCGCTTTCCACGGGTGGCTTCAGCGTCATCGGCGAAAGCATTTACGGCTACCATTCCTTAGGAGTGGAGATCATAACGATTATTCTGATGCTGCTCGGCCAGACCAACTTCTTTCTGCATCTGTCTATGATCCGCAAGAAGTTCGGAAACGTGTGGCATCACTGCGAAACGAAATTCCTTTTGGTTCTGATCGTTGTCATTGTTCCGCTGATGGTGCATAACCTTCTGCAATTTGACTTCACGCAGAACTTCTGGGAAGCTCTGCGGGTCAGCGTCTTCCAGTTTGTGACCTGCATCACCACGACCGGCTTTGTCTCCGTCAAAGATATGACACTCTTACCGAGCGGCTTTATTACCTTCATGGTTCTCTTAATGCTCTTTGGCGGAGACTTGGAATCGACC
>CADCPY010000015.1 GCA_902803495.1 uncultured Erysipelotrichaceae bacterium | reverse complement strand
TTGCCGAGCCTTTTGAATTTAGTCCTATTATTCCATACGCATCCAGTATCAGTAAATCAAAGTATTGATAGTACCGGTATAACTGGTGCGTGGTACAGACAATCAAATCTCCCTCCTTTTCCTCGCTGTGACCGCCGCATACATAGACAACATGTAGTTTTGTAAATGCCTTCGCCATGCGCTCACCGATCTCCACGACCACCTGACGTCGCGGAATGGCGATCCCGACCCGTTTGCCCTGATTCAGGAATTCCCGGATCGTCTCCATCACCAGTTCCGTCTTCCCGGCCCCGGTCACGGCATGCACCAGCACGTCTTCCTTCTGTGCCTTTAACATCAGCTCATGGCTGAGTTCCTTCTGCTCTTTGGTCAGTTCGAAATCGAGATGGTATTCGGCATCGACCTCGAGCGGAACTTCCTCTTTCTCTTCCCCGAACGTATCGTCCACAAGAACTCTTCCGTAGGCAATGCAGCGACGGCAGTAGACCCCTTTGGAGCCCTTGTAGAAATACTTCGGATCTTCATTCAGACATCTCGGACAGACATGTTTCGGCATTTACACTCTCTATATAAATAGGAAAAGGAAAAAACTCCTCACAAAGCGAAAAAAAACTCACGGGATTTCCGTGAATTTACTCTTCTTTCAGTTTTCTTAGAAAATCATCCGGCCGCTGCGTCAGATACTGCAGCTCGTATACGCCGTCTTTGCAGGTAAAGATGCCCACGTAGCCGTTTGGCACCGGCATCCGCACCCCGTTGTTATTGACCGCCATAGACAGGTATTTTTCCTTATTTAAATGGAAGATGCCGTCGATCATATGCATGAAGACCGAACCGTGCGAGACCAGAAGCACATTCGCCCCATCCTCATTTTCTTCATAGATTCTGCCCCAGATGCCCTTGATGCGTTTCAGCACCATTTCATAGTTTTCCCCTTCGTATGCCGTCCAGTCGAAGGTATGGAAGCGGATCGGGTCGATCAGATCCAGATGGTCGGAGATCTTCATCCCTTCCAGAATCCCGAAGCTGTACTCCTTCAGATCCTTTTCATAATGCAAGGGAACATTCTTTCCTTCCAGAATGATGTTGGACGTATCGATGCAGCGCTCGCTGGTAGAGGTATAGGCGTTCGCAAAGTCAACATCCTTTAACGCTTCCTTGGCTTTGCAGGCATCCTGAATGCCCTTTTCCGTTAATGGCGAATCGCATCTTCCCTGCATCCGGCCCAGCCGGTTAAAGAGCGTCTGTCCGTGACGGACGTAATAGAATGTCACCTGTTTCATACCGTATTCCTCACAATTCACCTCTATTATAATGATTTCATTTTCAAAAGCGAAGATTTCAGAGGATTTCAATTGACATTCCTGACGTTACACCGCATAATGAATACGGTCAAACTGTATCATTTGAGACAGTTTTGAGGGTTCTATGGAAAAGATCGAAAACCGAATTATCAAAAGCATTCAGAAAACGCCTCTGTTTGAAGGCATCGGTGCAGACGAGATCGAAGCGATCCTGAGCGATCCGCGCGTCTCCTTTGCGACCTGCAAGAAGGATGAGGTCATCTTCCAGCCGGAAAAGTACAAGCGCTGTCTGGTCTTTCTGATTCAGGGAACGGCCTGCATCACATCGACCAGCTATCAGATGCGTACCCTTTCCTCCGGAAGCTTTTTCGGTGTTGCCGCACTGTTCAATTCCGAACACTACTACGTCAGCCGCATCACAGCACTCAGCGACGTCTCCCTTCTCTACTTTGAAGAGAGTCTGGTAGAGCAGTGCATCCGCACCATTCCGCAGTTTGCGATGAACTACATCCGCTTTCTGGGCGAGCGCATTCACTTTCTGAACGGGAAGATCTCCCTGCTGGGTTCTTCCTCTTCCAAAGACAGCCTGATTCAGTATCTGCTGCGCCTGGAAGAGCCGCTTCTCACCGGTTACAAGCTGCCGTTCTCCTATGCCACTCTGGCCAGGAACCTCAACATCTCCCGCGCCTCCCTCTACCGCACGCTCAGCGAGCTCGAGGAGAAGAAGATTATCAAGCGGGACGGCAAGACGGTCACTTTGCTGGACCCTCAGCGACTGAAAGAATATCAGGATTAAGGAGAAACTCATGAAAAAGAAATTTATCCTCGTTATGGCAGTGCTCTTATGCCTCTTAACTGCCTGCGCCGCGCCGCAAAAACAAGAGCAGGAAGAAACGACACCGAAGGAAAAGGAAGTTGTCCGCTTCGGTATCTTAAAGGGCCCGACAGGCATCGGTGCCTCCTATCTCTTAGAGCAGAACGCCAACGATGCTGCCAAGAATAAATATGAAGTCACACTGGAAGCCGACGCCCAGAATATCATTGCGGCCGTCGTTTCCAACCAGCTGGATATCGCAGCGGTTCCGACCAACGCCGCCAGCGCCCTTTACAACAAGACCGAAGGTCAGGTCCAGCTCCTGGCATTAAACACAGCCGGTGTCTTATACATCCTGGAAAAAGGCAACACGGTTGCTTCCTGGGGTGATTTAAAAGGCAAGACCATCTATGCCACAGGTCAGGGTGCCAACCCGGAATATGTCTTAAACTACCTCTTAGCCCAGAACGGCTTAACGGTCGGAGAAGATGTCACGGTGGAATTTCTGGACAGCGCTGAGCTGACAACCAAGGCCGCCAGCGGTGAAGTGGAAGTCTGCATGCTGCCGGTTCCGGCTGTCACAACAGTCTTAGTCAAAAACGCCGACATGCGCGTTGCTCTCAACCTCTCCGAGGAATGGGATAAGCTGAACAACGGTTCCATGCTGACCATGGGCTGCGTTGTGGTCCGCAAGGAATTCTTAAAGGAACATCCGGAAGCTGTTTCCAACTTCCTGGCCGAATATGAAGAATCCATCAACTACGTCAAGAACAATGCCGCCGATGCCGGTGCACTGTGCGAAAAGTTTGAGATCGTTCCGGCTGCCGCCATCGCCACCAAAGCGATTCCGGATGCCAATCTGATCTTCGTCAAGGGTGCGGATATCCGTCCGGCCATTGAAGGTTACTACAACGTTTTATTCGAAGCCAATCCGAAGTCCATCGGAGGAAAGTTACCGCAGGATGACTTCTACCCGGCAGAGTAACAGAAATAAAATCATGAACAATTTCAGAAAAGGAGCCGCAGCGCTTCTTTTCTGGCTTGCCATATGGCAAATCGCCGCCATGCTGATCGGTAAGGCACTCATTCTGCCCTCTCCGCTTGACGTGCTGCAGGTGCTTTTGCGCCTGATTGTTACTCCTGTCTTCTGGAAGAATACGCTGATCACCCTGGTCCGTATCCTTTCGGGATACCTTCTGGGCATTCTCGCTTCCGGTCTTTTAGCCTATCTGACCTGTTCTTCACCGCTTGCCAAAAGCATCATCGCTCCGATGATTCAGGTCATGCGGGCAACTCCGGTTGCTTCATTTATCATCCTGGCTTTACTATGGATGGGTAAGGCCCGCGTACCGGTTCTCATCAGCATGCTGATGGTCATCCCGATTGTCTGGCAGAATCTGAATGAAGCCTATGAGGCCATTGATCCCAACCTGTTGGAAATGGGCAGGGCCTACTATCTGAACTACCGGGATATGCTGCGCTACATCTATCTTCCGGCCATCACTCCCGCCTTCCTCTCAGGCTGCCTCAGTGCCATGGGGCTCTCCTGGAAAAGCGGAATTGCCGCGGAAGTCCTGTCCCAGCCGTCTTTGGCCATCGGGACCCGTCTTTACAATGCGAAAGTCTACCTGGAGACGGCGGAACTGTTTGCCTGGACGCTGTGTGTTATCCTGCTGAGCCTATGCATTGAAAAAGGCATCCGTGCCCTCTTCGCTGCGCTCAGCGCAAAAAGGCGGTGAGAACTATGGAATTAAACAACATCACCTTCCGGTATGGAGAGAAAGTCATCTTTGAAAACTTCTCCTTCCACACCGATGATTCCGTCATTTGCATCATGTCCCCTTCCGGCATCGGAAAAACGACACTCTTGCACATGCTGGCAAATCTGAAGACACCGCAAAAGGGAGAAATCAAAAACCCCTTTAAGCGTCCGGCCATCCTCTTTCAGGAAGACCGCCTCTTACCGTGGTTTAACGTCCGCAAGAACCTGGAGATCGTCTCCAAGGACAGAAAGCGGATTGAGGAGCTTTTAGAGGAGATCGGCATTGACGGAGAGATGAATATCGATGAGCT
>CADCPY010000014.1 GCA_902803495.1 uncultured Erysipelotrichaceae bacterium | reverse complement strand
CAACATCGTCTGCACTACGGACGATCCGTGCGATGATCTGAACTACCACAAACTGATCAAGGAAGACAAGACTCTGCATACGGTCGTTGTTCCTTGCTTCCGTCCGGACAAAGCCAACAACATTGAAAAGGTCGATTATCTCGACTATGTCGAAAGACTGTCCAATGTCACCGGCAAGAAGATCAACACTTACAAAGACTTATGCGATGCCATCGACACTCGTATTGACTTCTTCGAATCCATGGGCTGCAGAGCCAGCGACCATGCCCTCGAATATGTCATGTACAAACCGGCAGACGATGCGGAAATCGAACGCATCTTCGCCAAGAGACTCGCAAAAGAATGTATCACAAAAGAAGAAGAACTGAAGTTCAAGACAGCATTCATGCGTCACTTAGCTTCCGTTTACCACAAGAAGGGCTGGGTCATGCAGTTGCACTATGGCTGCAAGCGTGACAACAACACAGCAATGTTCAACAAACTCGGACCGGATACGGGTTATGACACGATCAACAACTACGCTCCGACATCCGAAATGGCCGACTTCCTGGACAGCCTGAACAAGGAAGACAACCTGCCGAAGACAGTTATCTATTCTCTGAACCCGGCAGACAACGCCGGAATCGTCACTACGATGAACTGCTTCCAGGGCGACGGTATCCGCGGCAAACTCCAGCACGGTTCCGCCTGGTGGTTCAATGACCACAAATCCGGCATGATCGAACAGATGCAGACTCTGGCCAATGACGGTATGCTGGCAAACTTTATCGGTATGTTGACAGACTCCAGAAGCTTCCTGTCTTACACAAGACATGAATACTTCCGCAGAATTCTGTGTGAATTTATCGGAAACCTGGTAGAAAACGGTGAATATCCGAACGATGAAAAGGTGTTAAAGGAAATCGTTGAAGATATTTCTTACAACAACGCCGTTAACTACTTGGGCTTCTAATGATTAACTGTAACGGGAGATCCTTTGCGTCCTTAGCGGATGCATTGGATTCACTCGATGCAACATCCTCACAGGTGAGGGTCATTGATTTGAACGGGGAAACGGTTTCCGGACAGATCAATATAAATAAAGGAAATCTGATCATTCAGAACGGTGTCATTACCAATGACTTCGGTGCCTACGAGATCCTCTCGGACGGAGTGAAGAGGGGAACCTTCCGTTCCTATACACTCTATATCGATGCGGACAACGTCAATCTGAAACATGTCGATGTAGCGAATACCAACGGATATCACTGTGGTCAGGCCATTGCCTTAATGATCGACGGAGACAACTTCCGTGCGGAAGACTGCAACATCACTTCCTATCAGGATACGCTCTATGTCGGACCGCTTCCCCTGGAAGAATATGAAGCCGGCGGCTTCCGCGGGCCGATGGAGTTCAAGGAACGTGTTATGCGCCACGCCAGATTCACGCGTTGCCTGATTTCAGGCTCTGTGGACTTCATTTTCGGCGGAGGCGAGGGAATTTTCACGGAATGCGAAATCCGCTCCAGAAACATCGAAAAAAAGATCAACGGCTACGTCTGTGCACCAAGCACACCTGAGAATGAGAAATACGGGTTTATCTTTATCAACTGTGATTTTACCAGCGAAGAGGGAATGGAGAATTCCGTCTATCTGGCAAGACCTTGGCGGAATTACGCCAAATGCCTGATTGCCAACTGTAACATCGGTTCGCACATCAGAAGCGAAGGGTATCACAACTGGGACAAACCCCATGCGGAAGATACCACGGAATTTAAGGAATTTCATACCGGCATTGATCTGTCGCAACGGGTCAGCTGGTTAAAAGAAATAACAGAGGAAGATATGAAATACCTGTCTTCCATACAACAGGAGGGAAAAATGAACGATATTTGCAAAAAAATCCACGACATCGGAATTGTTCCGGTAATTGCCTTAGAGAATGTTGAAGATGCTGCACCTTTAGCAAAAGCATTATGCAATGGCGGACTTCCGGTCGCAGAAGTCACTTACAGAACTGCAGCAGCACATGATGCCATGATCGAAATGCGTAAAACATGCCCGGAAATGATCATCGGTGCAGGTACGGTTACCAACCGTGCACAGGTTGACTCCGCAATTGATGCCGGAGCAGAATTTATTGTTTCTCCGGGCTTCAACCCTGATACAGTCGCATACTGCCAGGAAAAAGGTATTCCGGTATTACCGGGCACAGCAAATGCTGCCGACTTGGAAATGGCATTAGCTTACAATCTTGATGTTGTTAAATTCTTCCCGGCAGAACCTTTAGGCGGCTTAAAGATGATCAAGGCTTTAGCAGCTCCGTACAACAAAATGAAATTCATGCCGACAGGCGGCGTTAACGAAAAGAACATTAACGACTATCTGAATGACCCGGTTATCTTAGCATGCGGCGGCACATGGATGATTGACAAGAAAGCTCTTGCAGAAAAGAACTTCGACAAGATCGAAGAACTCACCAGAGGCGCAGTCAACACAATGTTAGGCATCAAGATCAAACACATCGGTGTCAATGAAGAAAACGGTAACGGCCTGGAATTAGCCAAACAGTTCGCAGCATTCTTCGGCGGTGCAGTCCGTGAAACAAGCAAGGGCTGGTTCGGTTCCGAACTCATTGAAGTCATGAGCGAAGCGAAGAAGAAAGGCACACACGGCCACATCGCAGTTCAGGTCAACAACGTTGACAGAGCCAAGAGATACTTCGAATCCCGCGGTTATGCATTCGATGGAGAATCCGCTACATTCGATGAAAAAGGCAACATGAAGTTTATTTACTTCAAGGATGAAATCGGTGGATTCGCAATCCATCTCGTCAAATAATCAAGAAATAAAGAAAGAGAGAAATTAGAACGATGAAAGTTGTAACAATGGGCGAAATCATGCTCAGATTATCCACACCGGGCAACTCCCGCTTTGTCCAGTCCGACAGTTTTGATGTCTGCTACGGCGGCGGTGAAGCAAACGTTGCGGTCTCCTTAGCCAACTACGGCCATGAAGCATACTTTGTTTCCAAAGTTCCTGCACATGAAATCGGACAGTGCGCCATCAACGCTTTAAGAAAATACGGTGTCCATACGGAATATGTTGCCAGAGGCGGCGACAGATTAGGCATCTACTATCTGGAAACCGGTGCTTCCATGCGTCCTTCCAAAGTTATCTATGACAGAGCTCATGCTTCCGTCGCAGAAGCTACTCCGGAAGATTTCGATTTCGATAAGATCTTTGAAGGCGCTGATTGGTTCCACTGGTCCGGAATTACACCGGCAATTTCCGATGCTTCCGCGAAGAATCTGGAACTGGCACTGATTGCAGCGAAAAAAGCAGGTGCTACAGTTTCCTGTGACTTAAACTTCCGTAAGAAATTATGGTCTTCCGAAAAGGCTATCTCCATCATGAGACCTTTAATGAAATACGTTGATGTCTGTATCGGTAACGAAGAAGACGCAGAACTCTGCTTAGGCTTCAAACCGAAATCCGACGTTACTGCCGGTAAGACGGATGCAGAAGGCTACAAGGAAATCTTCAAACAGATGGCTGAAGAATTCGGATTCAAATATGTTATCTCCACATTAAGAGAATCCTTCTCCGCTACACACAACGGCTGGAAAGCATTAATCTACAACGGTGAAGAATTCTATGAATCCAAACGTTACGATATCTTCCCAATCATCGACAGAGTCGGTGGCGGTGACTCCTTCTCCGGCGGTGTCATTCACGGTTTAATGACGATGAAGACACAGGGCGAAGCTCTGGAATTTGCAGTTGCAGCAAGTGCTCTGAAACATACGATCCCGACAGACTTCAACCTCGTATCCGAAGCAGAAGTTAAAGCATTAGCCAGCGGTGACGCATCCGGAAGAGTTCAGAGATAGGAGAATTCCCATGGAAGAATTCAATATGAACAGCTTCTTCCTGAAGGATAAAGTAGCTCTTGTTACCGGTGCCAGCGATGGTATCGGTTTCGGTATTGCCTGCGGCTTAGCCAAGGCAGGCGCAAAAATTGCCTTTAACGGCAGAAGCCAGGCAAAGATCGATGCCGCAGTGGAACGCTATAAAGAAAACGGTGTCGACGCCAGAGGCTTTGTCTGTGACGTTACCAACGAAGAATCCGTGGTTGCCATGGTCAAGCAGATCAATGAGGAACTCGGAGTCATCGATATTCTGGTAAACAATGCGGGTATTATTAAACGTATCCCGATGACGGAAATGGATGCTTCCGATTTCCGTCTGGTGATCGACACGGACTTAACTGCTCCGTTCATCTGCGCCAAAGCAGTCATTCCTGGAATGATTGAAAAGGGACACGGCAAGATTATTAATATCTGCTCCATGATGAGCGAACTCGGAAGAGAAACGGTTTCCGCATATGCAGCAGCAAAGGGCGGACTGAAAATGCTCACAAGAAATATCTGTGCGGAATACGGTCATGCCAATATCCAGTGTAACGGATTAGGCCCGGGCTATATTGCCACAAAACAGACCGCTCCGTTAAGAGAGAGACAGCCGGACGGATCCCGTCATCCGTTTGATCAGTTCATTATTGCGAAAACTCCGGCAGAACGCTGGGGTGAAGTGGAAGACATGATCGGACCTGCGGTATTCCTGGCATCCGATGCCTCCAACTTCGTGAACGGGCAGATTCTGTATGTCGACGGCGGCATTCTTGCCTACATCGGCAAGCAGCCTTGATGATTGAATCATCCCCTAAGGCCGGAGAAATCCGGTCTTTTTCTTTGCTTTTCTATTACAAAAAAATGTACAGCCCATAAATATACCGCTGAAATACAGGAGAACGGGCATAACCAGTCAGGAAAAGGGTGAAAATCACTATAATGTAGATAGGGAAATAACTATGAAACTGACATCAAAAACGATCAAATATCCAACAAGAAACGGAGAGCGGAACATGATCGTTCTGCAACTGGAAAACGTGAATGAGAAACTGCCGGCGATCTTATGGATCCACGGCGGAGGGTATATTACCGGCATGAGTGCCATGGTATATATGTCTATGGCTAAACTCATTGCCGAAGAATACGGTGCGATTGTCTTTTCCCCGGAATACCGCCTTGCTCCGAAATATCCGTTCCCGGCCGGCTTTGATGACTGCTGCGATGCATTGAGTTATATCTTTGAGAATGCGGACAGTAATCCCATCGACTTATCCAAAGTGATCGTCGGAGGTGAGAGCGCCGGAGGCGGACTGGCAGCCAGCGTATGTTTATATAACCGTGACGTACTTCATTATCCCATCATGCTGCAATTGCCACTTTATCCGATGCTGGATTGCTTCGATACGGAATCATCGAAAGACAATCACGGACACGTCTGGAATACCAGAAAGAATCATTACGGCTGGGAGAAGTATCTTGGCAAAGACTACAGAGATCATCCCGTCAGTAAGTACGCATCCGTCATGCGCGAAACCAACTTTAAAAATCTTCCGCCATGTTACACGTACGTGGAAGACGGAGAACCGTTTTACAGCGAGACACTGCAGTATGTTGAAAACCTGAAGAATGCCAACGTACCGGCAAAGGCGGATATCTACCACGGGAAAACCCACGCCTTTGACCTTGTCAGTTTTCTGCCGAATGCCGAAACGGCAAGACAGACACTGTTAAAAGAAGTCGGTAAATACCTTAGGAAAGAGGAGAAATAATATGAACACACTGGAAGCCATTCGTACAAGAAGAAGCACAAGAAAATATCAGAAGAAACCGGTCAATGCTCAGATGATCGACTGGGTGGTGGAAGCGGGACGCTATGCACCAAGCGGCGGAAACTCCCAGTCTTCCCATTTCTTTGTGATCACCGATCCGGATGTTCTGAGTGAATTGAAGGATATGGTATATAACGCTTTTCTGAATATGGAAGTCAAGGAAGGCATGTACCGCTCTCTGATTGGTTCCATTCAGAAAGCCAAAAGCGGAAAGAAGGACTTCTTCTATGAAGCGCCGTGTCTTATCGTTGTGGCAAATCAGAAGAATTACGGCAACAATCTGGCGGATACGGGATGCGTCATTGAAAACATGATGCTTGCAGCCAATGAGCTGGATCTTGGCTCCTGCTGGATCAACCAGCTGAAATGGCTCAATGAAGATCCGACACTTGTTTCTTATTTCATGCGTCTTGGCATGAAAGACGAGGAGCGCATCTATGGTGCCATGGCACTGGGATTTGCCGATACTATAGACGGCCTGCCGGAGAGAGAGCCTCTGAAACGGACCGGGAATGAAGTGAAATATATTTAATAACGGATCCTGCTTTGAAATGGTACAAATTCCATTGTTTGTATTGTTTCCGTCCGTATTTCACATAAAATGATTTAAAATAAAAGGGGATAAATTCAGGAGGATACAACTATGCCTTGTACAACAATTCTTGTCGGTAAAAAAGCCAGTTATGACGGCAGCACGATGATTGCCCGCAATGACGACGGTTTCTATGATGAGAAAAAGCTTACGGTCATCACACCGGATAAGCAGCCGACCAAATATAAAAGCAAGATCTCCCATCTGGAGATTCCGCTTCCGAACAATCCGTTACGCTATACCGCCAACCCGTCCATCGATCAGAAGAACGGTATTTGGGCAGCCAACGGTATCAATGAATTCAATGTTGCCATGACAGCAACGGAAACCTTAACAACCAATCCGTTAGTTATGGGCGCCGACCCATATGTCAAATACGAAAAGAAAAAGGGCAGAAAAGACAAAGATAAACTCGGCGGACTCGGAGAAGAAGACCTGGTGGTTCTGGTTCTTCCGTATATCCGTTCGGCCAGAGAAGGTGTCATCCGTCTGGGCTACCTCTTGGAGTTATACGGAACGTATGAACCAAACGGCATTGCCTTCAGCGATGAGGATGAGATCTGGTGGTTTGAGACCATTGGCGGACATCATTGGATCGCCAAGCGCGTCAAGGACAACGAATATGTCATCATGCCGAACCAGTTCGGTATCGATTCCTTTGACTTAAACGATGCTTTCGGCAAGCAGGAAGAGCACATGTGTTCCAAAGACCTGCGTGAATTCATTGAAGAGAACCATCTGAATCTGAATCAGAAGGGCATCTTCAACCCGCGCAATATCTTCGGTTCCCATTCCGATTCCGATCATGTCTACAACACACCGCGTGCCTGGTTCATGGCCAGATATTTCAACCCGAACACCTATAAGTGGGACGGCCCGAATGCCGACTTTACACCGGAAAGCGACAATATTCCATGGTCCTTTGTCCCGGAAAGAAAGATCACGGTGGAAGATGTCAAATACATTCTTTCCTCCTATTTCCAGGGAACGCCGTACAATCCTTACAGCAATGTCAACCATCTGGAAAAAGGCATTTACCGTACGATCGGTATCGCCCGTACCGGTGTAATGGCCGTATTGCAGATCCGCGGCTACATGCCGAAAGAGATCAAGGCGCTGGAATGGATCTGCTTCGGATCTAACGCCTTCAATGCCTGTCTGGCAACATATGCGAACGTTGACAGGATGCCGAAATACCTGAGCGATGTCACGCTGGATGTTTCCACGGACAACTTCTACTGGGGCAGCAGACTGATCGGTGCCTTGGCCGATCCGAATTACGGCACAACGATTCAGCTGATCGAGCGGTATCAGGCTGCCGTCGCCAACCAGTCGCATCAGATCGTCAACGAGTACGATAAGAAGTATCTGGAAAATCCGGATTACCATCTCCTCTATGAAGCAAACGAAAAGCTTGCCGAAATGGCCAAAAAGGAAACCATCAAGTGTTTGAATCAGGTGCTTTTACAGGCCAGCAAGAACATGAAGAACAACTACAACAGAGCTGATAACTGAGAAATGACAGAATCCCGTATTTACAGGATTCTGTTTTTTTCTGCATGCTTTTGAATATGGGTAAAATGGGGTTATAATGAAATTAATCATTGTACATCGTAAGGAGATATCTCATGAATCTGGTTATTCTTGTGCTGTTTCTTTTGATTTCCATCATCCATCTGTATCAAAGCTTCCATGACTTAAGGAAGGAGCGCGCCAAAACCAAGCCGTTTCTTTTAATCACGCTGCTTTTGTTTTACCTTCTTTCCTCCAAAGTGAAAGATATCTATCTGATTCTGGCTTTGGCTTTCAGCTGGCTGGGGGATGTGCTTCTGATCTTTCCGGGGAACAGGATGTTCCTCGCCGGAGGAGTGCTTTTTTCTGATTGCCCATTTCTGTTTCATCATTCATTTTACGGAACAAATCCTCTTATCGCATTTCTCTCTGCTTCTGCCACTCATCGGTATCCTATATTTTCTTATCTCTGTGAAAGTCATGCAGATGATCCGGAATAATACACCGGGAAGCATGGTGGTTCCCATGTGGCTGTATCTGATTGCGAATTCCTTTATGAATCTGTTTGCGCTGTGGGTCTTTCTGCAGCACACGCATATCTCCACGTTCATTTCCTATCTCGGAGCGCTTCTGTTCTTTGTTTCGGACTGCGTACTGTTCCTTGTAAGATACTATCCGGACAAGGATCTCATCTATCACAGACACTTCAGCGTCATGCTGGCGTACCTGTTGGGAGAGTTCTTGCTGACCGTGGGCTCCTTGCTGTATCAGGGATAAACGGAAGGAGATTTCCCATAAGAAAGTTTAATGCGGGAATTTCCTTTTTTTCTGTTTCAAAAGGTGTCCGTATCATGTAAAATAAAGGTTAAGAAATTCGTAATGAGGTGATTATAATGTCTTACTGGATTCATACAACGATCCGGCTGTCGGAACCGGTGGTCGATGAAATACTTCAGAAATTCGGCGAAAACGGTATTCTGAAATTTGAAAAGGTCATTCCGATTCCGGAAGATCTGAATTTCCGTATCAGCGATGATACCATCCGTGCGCTCTTACTCATGTACCATGCGGAAGAAGACGCCAAAAAGAAGAAACTGATCCGTGACACGATCGTCCAGATCCAATTGCCGCAGCTTTTCTATGCCTTTAATGAAGAGATGCGTCAGAAAGCACTGGCAGGGGAAGTGCCGAGTGAAGAGGATAGAAAAACAGCGGAAAAATGCATCCGCAACTTTAAGAAATATCACCATATCTCCCGCTACGACACCAGAGACGATCTCTGGGGAACGGAAGAGGAAATCAAGAAGGGCAGCTTTACCGCTACGGACAGCACCATGTCCTTTACCACAAAGTACGATACTCCGCTGGGCGTGATCACCTATCTTTCCGTTTTATACAGCGACGTGGAGTTCCGTATCTATGTC
This sequence comes from uncultured Erysipelotrichaceae bacterium, assembly GCA_902803495.1. GTDB lineage: Bacteria > Bacillota_I > Bacilli_A > Erysipelotrichales > Erysipelotrichaceae > RUG14871. The sequence goes on along the minus strand of CADCPY010000014.1, from coordinate 38 downwards.
GAAGAGGACAACGGCGATTCCTACCGTCTGTACATGAT
>CADCPY010000013.1 GCA_902803495.1 uncultured Erysipelotrichaceae bacterium | reverse complement strand
TACTTTCTGGATCTTGGTTCCGCGGTATTTGACAAGATAATGGTGCGGTCCCCTCTCCGTAAAGATCTCCACTTTTCCGTTATACGGGGCAGCAAGCACATCGATCTCGCGGATCACGTTTCCCGCCTCATCAAGTTCATAGCCCTGATAGCCCTTGTACCAGGTCAATGGCAGATAGAGCCACTGATCCTCTTCCAGGTTCGTATAGAAATCAATTTTGGTACCGACTCTTTCGTATTGGAAGATGATCGGATCGTCATAGATGGTATTGATCGTATCCCCCAGCTCCCGGAAATTCACGCCGTTTAAGTACGGCAGATATTCTCCGTTTTCCACTTCTTCCATATTGAACAGGACATAATCAATTCCGTCAAAGGAATAGATTCGCTCCACAAAAAGCTGCTCTGCCGTCACATCTTCCGGGATCACCACAACCGTGTCCTCTTTGGTTGCGATATGGTGCAGATAGGAGATATTCCAGAGATTGAAAACCAACAGTCCCGCAAGAATCAATTGCGCACCCTTCACTTCTTTGAGTGCATATCCCAATAGCAGTACCGCAAAGAACATCGCCAAGAGATAGAGGCGCGAGGGGAACTGCAGAAAATTGATAAACGGCACTTGATAAAGCGGAATCAGACTGCTGGAGCAGAGGAAATAAAGCACAAAGAGCGCAAAGATGTCGTTGCAGGCTTTGTTTTTCTTCTTTGTGAAAAGATATCCGGCAGGTGCCAGAGCCAGTGTCAGACCCAGCGTCTTCATTTGATCTGCCTGAAAGAGCCCTTCGAGATTCCCGTAGCGCAGCGAGAACTGCATGAAGTAGTCATTTAAAAGATTGGCCGGCGCAACGGCATAGGTCTTTAAGATGTCCTTTTCAATATGATGGACCATTAAGTCCATGGAAGTATAACCGTCGAGCATCGGGAATAAGAAACCCATTGAAAGGATCAAACCCAACGCAGTCGCCTTAATTAAAGCAAGCAGTTTTCCCTTTTTCCCGAAGACTGTCTTCAGATTCAACAGTAATAACAAGCCAAAGGTAATGATGGATAAAAAGAGCGTGATGACATGACTGTAGGCCAATAGCGCAAAAGCCACACCCAGTAAGATCCAGTTTTCTTTCTCCGTATAAAGATAGTCATATGCGGCATGGATCAATACCGGTAAGAGCGATAAGGCAATGATCTCGCCTAATGCCGACCGTATGAGCAGGTCGGTCTGATAGTAATTGGAAAAGATGAGTAAGCCGCTGATTCCAAGACTCAGCCACTTCGGAAAACGGAAGCGGCAGCACTCATAGGATAGTCCGAAGACCAGAAGCCACGTAAAGAAAAACAGCATGCCTTTATATACCGTAATGAGCGGCAGATTCAGCGCATAGCGAAAAAGCGCAAACGGAATCAAAAAGGTATCGCTGTAAAAGATCGGCGACGGATAGCCGTAACCGAAGTTTTTATACGGATAGACGGCTAACGGGAACTGATGGTCCTGCATGGCGGTAATGATCCCGTCCAGCCGGCTTAAGTGAAACTGCAGATCGTGTCCCCGGTATAAACCGCTTTGAAACAAAGGAAAAAGAGCCAGAACAGTGAGGAACAGAGCGCCAAGTAACAGCACTCCGTTTTCTTTGAACCATGTTTTGACTCTTTCTTTCATATTATTCATTATAAGGATTTCAGCCCTCTTTTACCAACTTCTTTTTCCGCTTTTCAAGATAAATACTGCCGAGAAAGAGGATTCCGCCCACCACGGAGACCAGCGCCCCCGCTTTAAATCCGACCGTGGTGTACTGATAGTGCAACTGATGCTCCCCTGCTTCCAGACGTACTGCCAGGAATCCGCCGTCCGCTTCAAAGGTCTCACATGCGTTTCCGTTATCCGTGATCTTCCAGCCTTCGGAATACGGAACGGCCGTAAAGAGGACGCACGGGGCATCCACCGTAATGTTGGCATCGATGGCATTGTTGGAGTGGCCCCAGATATTCAGCTGGACCTTTTCCTGCGGAGTGATGTCTTTCATCGCTTCGTAGACGTCATCTTCCAGAATCAGCTGATTCAAATAGTCCACCGTCTTTGTTTTCTCAAATTCCGAGCGGGAGATGAAATTGCTGTAGGTATGACCCAAGGCATAGGCATCGTTCAGCCTGTAAATATGGAAGTGATTGATGTCATAGGCATAGGTGAATCCCGGCTCATACTCCGGTAAGCTTTCCCCGTCGATGATGGCATAGTATTTTACGCCCAGCATCTTTAAGATATCGATGCGATTCAGCTCCAGTACCGGCAGTGTTGTATCAATGCCGAGATCTTCCAAAAACGGATTCAGACTGCTCTCATACGCCGAATCGTAAGTGGAAGTCGGCAGATAGCGGTAATGCAGCGACTGATTGAGGTTCAAAATGGACGTCGGAACAAAGTCTGCGGAATTGAAATACATCCGGAAGAGATTGCTGTCATCCTGCTGGATATTGTATTCCAACTGATCCTTATTCAATATCTCATAGTAATTAAAGAAGGCACCGGATGTAACATAAGTTGTCAGCATGCTGCTGAAGATCATCTCGGCAATCATCACAAGCAGTACCGCCTTCTCTTTTCCCTTCTGAAGCAGGAAAAGATAAAGAACGGAAAGAACCGCACCGCATATCAGGGCAATCACGTGGAGTTTATTACCGGCCAGATCGACCTGCCCGATCGCCTGGGCAGCGCTTAAAAGCACAAAGGCCACAAGCAGATAAGCGCCGTAAGATTTGAGGACTCCCTTTCCTTCATATTCCTTTTGGTCGAAAAGATATGCCAGAAGATACAGATTCAGGAAGTCCAGTACGAAGACCCAGCGGAAGGATTCCCCGCTGAATAAATGCACCACCGAGTTGAGCGGCTTGATGCATAAGATCACAAAGTAAATCAGATAACAGAGCAGGAACGGTTTCTCTTCCTCCGTCTTCTTGCGGAAGAGTGCCGTAACAAGCGGCAAAGCACCCAGACAGGAGATATAGAGCGAATACCAGTGATAGTGGGAATTGCTGCCGCCGTAAAAGAGGAACGGAATTTCCGTAAAGATGTTAAACGGAGGAATAAGATAACTGAATAACAGTCCCACATAACTCTTGAATTCAAAGAGGATGCCGGTAAAGCCCTGACCGACCCGGCTGTTTTTCAACATATACAGCCCTGTCGGCAGAATCACCACCATGCTCATGCATAAACCGATCAGATAATACCCGATCAGCGGTAAGGCATTGCCCAATACCTTCCAGATGGATTCCTTCTTCTTCGCATAGGACGAAGCGATAAAGTAACCGATCATAAAGAAAGATGTCGGATACATGAAGTAGTAATTCTGCAGGAAAAGAACAAATACCATCAGGATAAATAAGGTATGCTTTTTCTCTCTCAGATAGTCTTCCACTCCCGCAAAGAGCAGCGGTAAAAAAGCATAGAAACGGTGATACATCGGATTGCCGAAATACATGCTGGCAATACCGCTGAGCCCGTAAACAATTCCCATCACGTCCAGCAAGAGCGGATCTTTGACCTTCATCTTTTTCAGATAGTAACGGAAGTTGAATCCGGAAAGTACGATCACAAGGAATAATTCAAATACCAGTCCCCTCCGAACGTTGCGGAAAAGTAAAAGGAATGGAAGGAAGATATCAAAGGCACAGTAATAACTCTTGGAGGCCCAGAAATCCGTTCCCAAAAAAGAGTAGAGAGAATAGAACGGGAACTCCCTGTGCTTGATGAAATCCTTCAACAGACGGATCCACTCTTCATAGAACAGATGGTACTGGAAGGTGGAATCGTTCGCAAAGAAAGGATCTTTCCCCAGAAAGATAAACTGATATAACACGAGAAGTGTGATTCCGCTCATCAGAAGCAGAAATCTGCCGTTTTCCCTCAGCCACTGTTGTATCTTTTTCATCGTGAAAATCCTTTCTACGGCAGCGGAATGTATTCGTTTCCGTTGAAGTACATATTGTTATAGTAATAAAGGACAAGCGCCGCATCAATGCCGTTTTCCTTCAGGATGCGATCCAGATCAAATTCCGCTCCTCTTGCGCGCAGGTCCAGAATGACCGTGCGGTTAAAGTGCGAGGCGATCCATTCCATATTGGTATTGATATAGGAGTCCGCAAAGATCAGAAGGTTCGGTTTATCTTCCTGATGGAAGTCAAAGATGCGCTCATAGGCATTGTCTCCGAAATATAAGTCATAGTCCGAGAAGATGGTCGCATTCCCCTTCTGCGCGTATTCCTCTTTCGCAGAATTCAGATTCGTTTTCTCCCCGTTCACATAGTAGTCATACGTCTTTTCGCCTTCCAGCTTCAGATCAATCAGGTGATCCGCTTCCGATAAACGGCAGATCTTGGCGGAGATATTGCCGTAAAAGTCATACGGATATGTGATTTCTTCTTTTATTTTCCGCACTTCTCCCAGATCAAAGTCCTTACCGATCAGATCAATCACATCAGCATATCCCTGATATGCCCCGTAGGCATTCCAGTGAGAATCACTCTTATAGTAATAATTCTGATAAGTCTCCAGACTGTCAATATTCAAAGAAGCCATCTGAATTCCTTCGGAAAGCTGCGCCTTGAAGCTGTTCTGGCATTCCGGCGCAAAGCCGTAGTCTGCGCTTAAGAGCTCTTCATAGCGGGTCGGGAAATAGACATAGGTCTTTACTTCCGGATAGCGCTGGGCAAATTCATTGACGTTATATCCGCGGCTTGCGGCACTCTGCAGTTCCTCTTTGGTATACTGCAGTCCGCTGTTTAATAGATACCCGTTATTGATGCGGGATACCTCATCCGTTAACACCTGCACCTCAGCTCCGTTGACATTGCTCTTACCGAAAAGAGAAGAGAAGAAGATACGGGTGCGGTAATACATGCGGTTCAAAGAGTCCCGTAAGACAAACTGGTCTTTCAGGGTTTCTTCCGCGGTATCGGAGAGATCCGCCAGCGTAATGTCCTCCACCGTGGAGAGTTCCCTCTTTTCAATGACGGATGCTTCCTTTTGCGCACCGAAAAGAATTCCCGATGCGAGAAGGAATAACAGTACCAATGTAAGAGAAAACAGTTTATTACGCATAGAACCTCAGAAATTGAAATAGATAAAGGACGAGAACGAACCGCTCACGATCAGGATAATACAAACCGCCAGTAATACCAGCAGAATGATATCGCCAAGAACGCCGCTGTTCTTCTCAAGTTTCTTCCAGAGTTTCCGCCACTGCGGGAAAAGGAAGACTATAGCCACCAGTAAAAGCGGTAAGTACCCCAACACGCCTAACTGGCGGGTATAGAACATGGAGAAGCGGCTGCCGCGCAATGTTAAGGCGCGGAATAATACGGATCGTTGCTCCCGTGTCACGCATTTAAAGACAAAAGCGCTCAATAGGAATTCAATGGCATCCGTCCGTAAGATGCGGAATGCCTTGAACCATCTGGCATCTTCCGAGATATGCAGTTTCTCCCTGACGGAGGCATAGAAGCCGCCTGCTACGGAGCGCACTGCCACAAAGAGTCCGTTAATGATTCCCCAGAGCACAAAGGCAAAGGTTGCCCCGTGCCAGATGCCGGAGATCACAAAGACGATCATGTTATTGATATACTTCCGGAAGCTCCCCTTGCGGTTTCCTCCAAGCGGAATATAGACATAATCCTTAAAGAAAGCACCTAAAGTGATATGCCATCTTCTCCAGTACTCACTGATACTTTCGGAGAAGTACGGTGCATCAAAGTTTTCCGGAATGCTGACACCTATCATCTGCCCGATGCCGATGGCCATATTGCTGTAACCGGCAAAGTCATAGAATTCCTGAATCGCAAAGGCAATCACACCGTATGCTCCCAGAAGGAACGATGTCTTGGACTGATCGATCAGGATTGCCGTAGAGACCTGATTCAATTGATTTGCAAAGATGACTTTCTGAGAGAGCCCCAGAATAAAGCGGCGCAAACCGTTCGCAATGCTGTCGGCATTGATTTCCTTCTTCTTGTACCAGTCACGGATCGTCTCATAGCGCATAATCGGTCCGCTGATGACTGTCGGGAAAAAGGACAGATACATTGCCACCGGAAGAAGATTCTTTTCCGCCTTGATTTTCCCGTAATAAACATCACTCACGTAAGAGATGGATGTAAACGTAAAGAAGCTGATCCCAAGCGGCATGAGAATCGCAAACGGATCCAGACTATGAAAATAGGCAGAGAGATGCTCCGTCAGATAGGTGCCGTATTTAAAGATGCAGAGAATCCCCACCACGCAGCAGAGATAGAGCGGATAGAGTTTCCGGTTGTTCTCCACCATTCTGCCGAAAAGATAAGTGATTCCGATTAGTAATAACAATACCCAGAGATGGCTGAAGTCCCCCAGCGCATAAAACACCAAGGATGACAGCAGCATGATTCCGTTTCTTACCGCATTCTTTTTGCACAGGACAAAAAGGCCAATCACAATTGGCAGATAGACCATAATGAAAAGAAGACGGTTAAACTCCATAACTGAATTTTATAGTCTATTTTCCCATTCGTCAATGAAGCAACATGGACGCATTTCGTTATTTCTCTCTGCAATAATCCGCGGATTCCTATATAATATAGATATATATAAGGAGTTTTCATATGGAGAAGAAAATTGCGGTGTTAGTTCCCTGTTACAATGAGGAGCTGACAGTCACCAAAGTCGTAACGGATTTCCAGAAAGCTTTACCGGAAGCTGACATTTATGTATATAACAACAATTCCACGGATAAAACCAGAGAGCTGGCCGTCAGTGCCGGCGCCATTGTCCGTGACGAATATGCCCAGGGCAAGGGAAACGTGGTCCGCAGCATGTTCCGCGATATTGATGCGGACGTGTATGTCATGGTGGACGGCGATGACACCTACCCGGCAGAAGAAGTCGACAAACTGATCCAGCCGGTACTGGACGGCAGAGCCGACATGGTCATCGGGGACCGCTTATCCAACGGCACCTATGCCAAGGAAAACAAGAGAGGTTTCCACAACTTCGGAAACAACCTCGTCCGCTGGCTGATCAATACCCTGTTCCATGCCCATATCAACGACATCATGACTGGATACCGTGCCTTCTCCAAGAAATATGTCAAAAGCATGCCGGTCTTAAGTGACGGCTTCCAGATTGAAACGGAAATGACGATCTTCTCCCTCAACTACGGCATGAAGATCGTGGAACTTCCGATCATTTACCGCGACCGCCCGGAAGGCAGCTTCTCCAAGCTGAACACCTTCAAAGACGGCTTCCGTGTCCTTTTAACGATCTTCAATCTGTTAAAAGACCAGAGACCTCTGCTCTTCTTCAGCCTGGTCTCCATTCTCTGTCTGCTTTTGGGTCTTGGCATTACCGTTCCGCAGATCCACGCCTATCTTGCAGCGGGCGCGTTTGCGAATCTGCGTGTTGCCATCTTCGGCTGCAGCCTCTTCCTGATCTCCCTGTTATCATTTGTGATCGGTATTGTGCTGGATGCCATTAAAAACCAGACCAAGTTCTTATTCGAATGTCATGTCAATGACATCATGAAGGATATCAATAAATAATCATGATTCTGATCCCGCTCGTTCTGTTTGTTCTTTTAAACAGCTATATGGTAGCTTTGACCGGCTTACCCTTCGGTAAGTCTTTTCCGCTCACGCTGTGTGCCTCTACCCTGACTGTTTATCTGGCGGGTTTTCTGAATCATCTCTCCTGGGGGTATTACCTGCTTCTGGCAGTCGCATTCAGTGCCCTCTTTTTTCTTTACCGCAAAAAAGACGACGACGCATTTCAAAGCCGCTACTATAACAGCGGCATGTTCTTCTGCATCGTGCTTTACATTCTTTTAGCGATCTTCCATTGTAACCGGCAGTTCCATTACATTGACGAATTCGCCCATCTGGGCTTTATGGTAAAGGAATCCTGGCGGCTGGACACCTTCTACAGCGTACCGGCTTCCAACATGTGGTACAACAAGGAGTACCCGCCGTTCTTCACGCTTTACGAAGTGCTCTTCTGCCATATGGCACAGGGCTTCAAGGAGAAATATGTCTATCTGGCTTTGAACTTCTTTGAACTCTCCCTCTTCCTTCCAATCGTGGAAGTATTGGATTTTAAAAAGAAGGAGAACATCGCTCATCAGCTTCTCTTATGCATCTTCTTTGTCTTTACCGGACTGACCATCGGCTATACCCCGGGGCTTGTCTACAATACCTTTGTTTATAACTCCATCTATCTGGACTGGCCGATTGCCTACCTGATGGCATATATCTTCTATCTGATCTATACCATGGATACCGCAAAGCTCAGCGATCAGCTTCAGCTGACACTGCTGCTCTGCGCTTTGGTTTTAACCAAACAGATCTCCCTGGCTTTCTGGCTGCTCTTTACGGTTGCGATGATTGCCAAGGCGCTCTTCAGCAAAAAGCTTCATTGGAGCATGCTCTTCCCTGTCGTTCTTCCGTATCTGGCGTACCAGTCATGGAATCTGGTGGTGAAGATGTATGATCTGGTTTCCAAATTCAGCTTTGACCGCTACGACTTCCTGGTGATCTTCAAGTATTTCCAAAACGCCTTACCGGAACTGGAAACAACGATCATCCGTAACTATCTGGAAGCTTTCCTGCACCGCGGACTGCTCTTACAGCCGATCTCCCTTTCCTATCTCTGGGCATCTATTATTATGACACTGATCATTGCCCTCTATGGAATCCTGCATAAGGGAGAGAGAAAGGAAGCATTCCTTTCCGCCCTCTTCTATTTCGGCGGTGCCATGGGTTACGCCTATGCGCTTTTATTAAGCTATACCTTTGACTTCGGTTATCTCGAAGGTCCGTCCTTAACGATGTATGACCGCTATGCCTTAATGTATCTCTTATTCGGAATTGCCTTTATCGCCATGATCTATGCGAAGTCCATGAAGTTATCTTTCAAGAAGGAACTGATCGGCATCGCACTTCTGGTCCTCTTCATCCGTCCGGGAACATTGCGGCAGAGCATCCCGCACTGGCATTATGAAAATGCCTACGATGAAGCCATTGAAAACTATGTCAAACAGGCAGGTAAGCTCGGGGAGGAAGACCGGCTGGTCGTCATCTCCCAGAACAACAACCTGAAAAAATGTGCTTTGCGCTATTATCTCGATTCCGCGAAGGATATCTACTACCTGGATATCTCCTATCCGCTGGATGAAGGCGGCTACGATATCGGTGTTCCGCATTGGGAAAACGACTTCTGGCAGTTAATGTATGACTATAACTACATCTATATCTGCGACGTGGATTCCACGTTTGACCGCTTCTGGGAAATGGTTACCGATGAAGAATTGAAGCAGGATCAGATGTACCGTATTGAAGTTATCTATGAATATTATGTAAAATTATATCCGGTAGATTAATTAGAAATGGAAGTTATTTATGATTAAAGAATATTGGACGAAATATAAAGAAATCATTACCTATATTATCTTCGGTGTTTTGACCACGGTTGTCAGCATGGGAACCTATTTTATTTTCACCAGATTATTCCATCTGGATGAAATGATTGCCAACAACCTGTCCTGGGTCTTCGCCGTCGCCTTCGCTTTTGTGACAAACAAGTTCTTTGTCTTTGAAAGCAAGAGCTGGGAAACCTCCCTGGTCATTAAGGAACTCGTTTCCTTCGTCTCCGGAAGACTCTTCTCCCTTTTAATTGACAACATCGTCATGTTCTTAGGGGTCAAGGTGTTCCATATCAATGACGTCATCGTGCAGTTTGCCAAACAGGTCATCGTGACCGTTGTGAATTATATCTTTGGAAAGTGGGTCTTCAGAAAGAAATAGTTATGCCGAAAATCAGCATCATCGTACCGGTTTACAATGTGGAAAACTATCTCAGAAAATGTCTGGATTCTTTAGTCATGCAGACATTGCAGGATATTGAGATCCTGGTCATCAATGACGGCTCTCCGGACAACTCCCAGGCCATCATTGACGAGTATGCTGCGAAAGATTCCCGCATCCGCGCCTTTACAAAGGAAAACGGCGGCATTGCCACGGTCCGCAATTACGGTTTGGCCAAGGCGACCGGCGAATACATCGGTTTTGTGGACAGCGACGACTACGTGGAAAAGGACATGTTTGAGAAGCTTTACGAGCTGGCAAAGGAAACGGACTGCGATGTTGCCTGCTGCAACTACTTTCTGACCTTCGAGGATCATGAAGAGCCCCGTGAGGAATATCCCTATCAGGGAACCAAGGAGATGCTGACGCGCTTCTTCGGGATTCTTTGGAATAAGATCTACAAGAAATCCTTCCTGGATTCGCTGGACTTCTCCTTCCCGGATCACCGCCGCTATGAGGACAGCTTCTACTTAACGCACATGGCTTACCATGCGCCGAAAATGGCGTGGCGGAAAGAAACGCTCATCCACTACGTGCAGCGCTCGAACTCCATGACCAACACCCACAACAAAATGACGCTGGATGCCGTTTACATGCTGGAACATCTGAAGAACTACTTCTATGAAAAAGGAGCCTTTGACACCTATCGGGATGAGATCGAATATGTCTATATCCGCTTCTGCTTAGGCAATCCGTTTGTTTCCACCAGTAAGATCAAAGACCAAGCGGAACGCAAGGAAGCGCTGGAGCTTCTCTGGAGCACCTTAAATACCACCTTCCCTGCCTGGCGGAAAAACCATTATCTGAAAGATCTGCCGGGAGCGAAGCACCGCTATTTCCGCATATTAAACAAGCCGCTTTACGATCTGTCGGCCTGGGTATTCTCAAAACGATAAAGAGAGCATTTCTGCTCTCTTATTTTTTCTCTTTCAATTGAAGGATATATTCCTTCATTTTTTCTTTTTCATCCTCTTCCGGCTGATAGTTCAGATACTTCTTCGCCTTCTC
>CADCPY010000012.1 GCA_902803495.1 uncultured Erysipelotrichaceae bacterium | reverse complement strand
CTTCCAGAGCCGTTGCCCAGTTATAGCCGTAGCCGGCAATGGAGCTGCGTTCCATCTTTAAGAATTCCTCACGGTTGCGGTTGTACCATGCGATGGATTCGTCGACGATGGATTCGAAATTGTCTGCCAGATCCTTGGCATCCTGATCGAGCTGCCGGAATTCCGCTTCACTGATCAGTCCCTTGCGCTTGGCGATTTCAATTGCCATGATGTAGAACTGGAAGATGGTCTGGGTGTAACCGCGGGTTTCCGGACCGATTTCTTCTTCTTCACATTCCAGATGGCAGTAGCAGTCTGTCAGCTTTTCCAGAACGGAATCGAGCTGTTCGGTCACACCGATCGTGTAGTAACCGTCTTCTCTGGCTTTCTTGGCAGCTTCGCAGGTGGAGATGGAATCTCCGTGCTGGGAGAAGCAGATCACGCAGATCTCTTCTTTTTTGAAGACACCGGACGGGTTCGGGTCGACATGGTTTTTGAAATATGTCGGCGGAACGGCAACACCTTCCAGGTGTAACAGTTTCGAGAAAATGTTCTTAATCACAATGGATACATGGTTGGATGTACCGGATCCCAAAAAGAAGACCTTCTTGAAATCGTGAGAGACAAAGGCGTTGACAAAGTCCGTCATGAACTGATCGCGGATGTCGTAGGTTTTACGTAATACTCTCGGAGTATCCTTTACGTGGCCAATCATTGATAATACTTCTTTTTCCATAATTAACCTCCTGTTTGGTTCACCTAAAGTATAGCAGAAGTCTCATGGTTTAGCAGATATACCAGTGAGGGAAAAACGGCTGTTTTGATGAACCTTTTGTGAAAAAAGAAGGGGTGCGGAAAGGGCGTGGTTTCTATGCGGAAGTGAAATATGATACAATAAATTGAATCAGTATGTATGAAAGGTAGATGATTCATGAATACGAAAACAAGACAGATTACGGAAGGAGCCATGATCATTGCGATTGAGGCGGTCTTTCTGTTACTGGATAAATATCTGGGCGGGCTGATCTCGGCCTACGTGTTCTGGGCCTTGCCGCTCTTCAATGTGGTATATGCCGCAAGGCACGGATACCGGGCAGGAGCCGTCGTCTGGGTGAGTGTGACACTGCTGTCCTTCATTATTACAGGAGACCTTTACGGCGTCGTGCTTGTCGCTATCACCAATCTGACCGGAATGGTGTACGGGGGAGGCGTGAAGGAAGGCCGCAGCAATGCCTGGCTGTTCGGCAGCGCACTGTTAACGACCATCGTCAACTACGCCCTGACATCCGTGATCATTCCGATCATGTACGGAATCGACATCTTTGAAGAGACCCGCATGATTGCCGATGCGATCGCGCAGAGCATCCCGCAGATGGATGTCTCAAGGATGTACGACATGGTGAAGGAGTTCACGATTGCCTCCATCATGCTGGCAGCGATTCTGGAAGCCGTCATCGTCCACATTCTCGCCCATGTTCTTTTAAAACGACTCAAGGTACCGGTAGCTCCTCTAAAGGATATGCAGATGATCCGCATTCCGAAGTGGCTGGGCTGGCTCATGCTGGCGATCATCGTTTTGGCCGTGGCCAATACGCGCTTCAAGTGGGCACCGGCACTGGATACCTATCTGACCTTACTTTCCATTATCTGCCAGTTCGCATTTATTGCCTTCGGCTATATGGAAGTCTTAATGCTCGCACGGATCTCCGGAAGAAAGCAGCTGTCGCTGGCGGCTGTGATTCTGGTATTTTTGATGCCGACCCTCTTAATGGTGTTCGGTATTCTGGATGTCGTGACCGATTACAGGGAACGGCTGACTGAGAGGTATGCCAATGGACAGAAGCAGTGAAAGAAGATTTAATACCGTAATTATCAGTTTTCTGATTCTGGGACTGATTGTTTTGATTCTGATGGGAGTCAACGGCTACTGGAATCTGCCGGCCATCGGCTTTTACTCTGTGTTCAGCATCCTGCTGCTCTTTCTGATCACGCGGAATGCCGCTGCCAGAAAGGAAAAACTGATCGAATTAAACAAGGTGCTGGGCAAGGATGCCAATGAAGCCTTCAAGCACGGCAACATCGGCATGCTGACATATAACGACAACTTTGAGATCACCTGGATGAGCGATTTCTTCCTGGACCGCAATATCAACTTCATCGGCGAGAAAGTCACCAAGTGGCTGCCGGAAGTTAACCGCATCTTCCAGGGGACGGAAGATGAGATCTTGGTGGAATACAAGGAAAAGGGACAGTTCTATCAGGTCATCCGCAAGTCGGATTCCCAGATCCTCTTTTTCCTCGACGTGACGGAAAAGCACAAACTGGAAGAGAGCTATGAAAACGAAAAGGTGGTTCTGGGTCTGATCCACCTGGACAACTACGACGAAGCGACGCAGTATGAGGAAGAGACGCGGATCTCCATCATCGATGCCGAGATCAAGCAGCCGATCATCGACTGGGCCATGAAGCACAACATGCTGATCAAGCGTGTGAAAAACGACCGCTTCCTCTTAGCCTTAAATGAAGAGATCTTCAACAAGCTGATGGAAGAGAACTTCTCCATCATGCAGGAAGTCCGCCGGGCTTCCGCGGAATATCCGATCCCGATCACGCTTTCCATGGCTTTTGCCCGCGGAACGGCGGATTACCGGAGACTGGATTCCATGTTAAACGACTTAATGGAACTGGCACAGAGCCGCGGCGGCGACCAGATCGCCGTCAAGAAGTTCGGAGAAGACGTCCGCTATATCGGCGGTAACTCCGAAGCGAAGGAGAAGCGCTCCAAGGTCAGAGTCCGTGTCATTTCGCAGACATTGCGCGAGCTCATTCAGCAGTCAAGAAATGTCATCATCGTCGGACACAAGGAAGCGGATTTCGACTGCATGGCTTCCGCTTTGGCCGTCAGCCGTATCGTAGCGACCTACCGCAAGCCGGTCTGCATCGTCACCGATCCGGACGATCTGGAACATAAGCTTTCCCTGGCCATGCGCAAATACAACGATAAGCTGGTGCACCGTCATGACTTCGTGACGGAAGAGCAGGCGCTGCGCTTACTGGAAAAGAAGACATTGGTCATCATGGTGGACCATCACGACTTGCAGCAGTGCAATGCGGCGCAGATCGTTGCCGAAGCCAAGCGCGTGGTCGTCATTGACCACCACCGCAGAAAAGGCGACTTCGAGTTCGTCCCGTTAATGGTCTATCTCGAAGCAAGCGCTTCCAGCGTCTCGGAACTGGTAACGGAACTCTTGCCGTATCAGCTGAGCCGGGTGGATATCTCCGAAGAGGAAGCTACCATCCTGTATACCGGGATCTATGTGGATACCACGGGCTTTAAGGCCCGTACAGGCAGCCGTACCTTTGAGGCGGCGGCCGAACTGAAGAAACTCGGAGCCGATCCGCAGGAATCGTTTGATTTCCTGAAGGAGGACTTCGACGAATTTGAAATCAAGACCAACGTTCTGAAGAATGCGGAACGTTATCCGAACGGAATCGTCATCGCAACCTACGACGGGGAAAGGAAGCTGACCCGTGCCCTGATCTCCCAGGTGGCCAACAGCTTACTGGGCATTCAGGATGTCGAAGCGTCCTTTGTGATCTCCAACTTAAATGATGATACGGTTGCCATGAGCGCAAGAAGTATCGGCAATATCAACGTCCAGCTGATTCTGGAAAAGATGCACGGCGGGGGACATTTCTCCCAGGCCGGTCTGCAGCGCAGCAATGCCACGGTAGATAGCATCAAGAAGGAACTCTTGGACAATATCAAACTCTATTTCGAAGAAAAGGAGGCCCAAAATGAAAGTAATCCTGCTGAATGACGTGAAGAACGTCGGAAAAAAGGGAGAAGTGAAGGAAGTCGCGGACGGCTACGCCCGGAATTTCCTGATCAAAAACGGACTGGCAGTCATTGCCAATGAAAAAGGCTTAAGCGATCTGAAAAAGCAGAAAGAGGAAGATCAGAAAGCCTACGATGCCGCAAAGAAGGAAGCGGAAGAACTTAAGAAAGCCGTCGAGCAGCTGACGCTGGAATTTGCGGTCAAGGTCGGCAAGGAAGGACGCACCTTCGGTTCCGTCTCCACCAAGGAGATCACCGAAGAGCTGCAGAAGAAACACAACATCACGGTCGACAAGAAGAAATTTATCGACAACGGACCGTTCCGTGAAGTCGGTATGCATAAAGTGAAAGTGGAATTATTCAAGGGTGTTATCGCCCAGTTAAATGTCAAACTGAAAGAAAAATAAGAGGTGATTTCCGATGAGCAATCGTCAAATGCCGCAGGCAGTGGAGGCGGAAGCGGCACTTTTAGGCAGCATGCTGCTGTATCCGGATGCGATTGAAACCGCAGTGGAACAGGGGCTGACGCCGGAAGAATTCTATTCCGTCACCAACCGGAATATCTATCAGGCGATCCAGTCGCTCTACGAGGAGAACAAGCCGGTTTTAATGGAGACGCTGAAGACGCGTCTCAGCGATCTGAATCTGTCCAACGCCATGGAGGGGGAAGACTATCTGATTCAGTTAGTGGATATGGCCGGCAGCTCTTCCAATGCCAAGCACTATGTGGAGCTGATCCAGGACAAAGCCAGGATCCGCCGACTGATCGATACGGTCGAACTGATCAAGTCCGACAGTTTTGACGCGCAGTACGAGATGGATGACGTCATGGACCGCGCGGAGAAATCTCTGTTAAAAGTCACCCGTTCCCGTAGGAGCACGGCCTTCGTCAGTGCGAAGGAAGTGGTCGACGAGACGGTGGAACTGATTCAGAAGATGTCCGCCAACCGGACCCCGGTCACGGGCATGAAGACCGACTTCAAGCAGCTGGACCGCGTTACCAACGGTTTCCAGAAGGGCGACCTGATCATTCTGGCAGCCCGTCCTTCCATGGGGAAAACAGCCTTTGCGCTGAATCTGGCTATGAATATGGCCGAGCAGAACAACCTGCCGGTGGCCATCTTTTCTCTGGAAATGGATTCCTCCGCTTTGATCAAACGTATGTTATCCTCCAAGAGCGGACTTGACGGCAACAAGCTCAGAAGCGGCTTCGGTATCACATCCAACGATATGAACAGTTTACTGGAAGCGAAAGAGGAACTGCGGAATCTTCCGCTGTACTTCAACGACAACTCCGATGCCGTTACGGTCGGAGCCGTGGCTTCCAGCTGTAGAAGACTGCAGTCAGAAAAGGGACTTGGCGCCATCGTCATCGACTACATTCAGTTAATGAGCAGCGGCAACAGCCGCGGCAGCGATTCCCGTCAGCAGGAAGTTTCCGACATTTCCCGTGCCTTAAAGGGGATTGCCAGGGAACTGCAGGTTCCGGTCATCGCCTTAAGCCAGCTGTCCCGTTCGGTGGAATCCCGTTCCTCCAACAAGCGGCCGATGTTATCGGACTTAAGAGAATCCGGTGCTCTGGAGCAGGACGCCGATATGGTACTGTTCCTTTACCGTGACAGCTACTACGAATATACCAAGGAAAAAGACAGCAGCCAGGAAGAGAAATACGAACGTTCGGAAGACAGTGACGGCATTGAAGAAATGGAAGTCATTATCGCCAAGCACAGAAACGGTGCCACGGGTACCATCAAGCTGGCCTACAACCGTTCCATCAACGCGTTCTATGACTACGACGGCTATCAGAGTGAAGAATAGGAAGTGAAAGAGTGAAGTCCAAGAACAATAATACTTTGATCATTATTGTCTGCGGAGTGCTGGCAGTCGCATGCACCCTGCTCTTTTCCGCCATCCGCTACCGCTACCTGGCGGTCAATTCGGATGTGAAACTGGAGGAAAGCATCGTGCCGCAGGAAATCACCGACCAGACCTTCTTCGGTCATAAGGTTGCGAAACTGTATGACAAGGGGAAACTGATCGGGGTCTTTAACGACCGCTCCATCCTGAAAAATGCCTTAAACAATATCTATGTCAGCGAATATCAAACAGATTATCCCAACAGCTCTCTGGCCTTATCGCCAAGCGTTTACTTTACGGAGGAGAGCAGTTACTTTTACTATGAAAACAAGGACGAGGAGATCATTGAATACCTGCGGAAGAACAAGCTGTTTGCCCTGGAGGTAAACCGGGTGGAGTTCTCCAACAACGTGGTCGTCTACGTCAAAAACATGGAAGACTTTGAAACGGCCAAGGACCAGTACCTTCTCAACTATGTGGATAAGGAATCGCTGGATCTGATTCAGGTGAACCAGCTCCCGCCGGAACTGACGACGTACGGAGAGCGGATCGTCGGCATTCAGGTGGCCGAGCAGTATACGGTCACGCGGGCTTACGCTCCGATTGAAGATATCCGTAACACGGTTCAGGAGATCCTGTACTTCTTCTCCTACGGTTACGGTACCAATCTTGAGACCTATACCACCGAGGAATTCGATACGGTGGAATGGGTAGCCTCCAAATACGGCCTGACGGCGCAGCAATTGATCACATTAAACGCGGATGTCCTGAAGAGTCCGACGCAGCTGTTAACCACAGGAACCAAGCTGAATGTCACATTCTTCCAGTCCCCGATCAATGTCATCGTCACCAAGGAGCGGATTGCCAAGGAAGCGGTCTACGCGGGCAATACGATCTACCGTGCCAACCCGGAAGTCCGGGAGGGCATCAACAATATCGTCGTCGAGGAAAAGGACGGCTCCAAGAACGTCTACTATTCCGAAGTCTATATCAACGGACTGTTGGACAAGCAGGAAGTGACCAAGGAAGAGATCACGCTGGAACCGGTTCAGGAAGTGGTCGAATACGGAACGATGATCATTCCGGGCGTGGGAACGGGTTCCTTCCGTTACCCGGTGGCGAATCCGCATATCTCCTGCCACTGGGGCTGTTACAACAATGCCGCGTGGGGCTTCCACAGCGGTGTTGACATTCAGAATAACGGCAACCGTTACGGCAGCGTGCTCGCGGCAGACAGAGGAACGATCGAAGAAGTCGGCTACAACAGCATCAACGGCTACTATGTCTATATCAACCACAACAACGGCTACCGTACGTATTACGGACATATGGCCAGCATGTGCTACTTCCCGGTCGGAACCAACGTGGAAAAGGGCGAGGTCATCGGACAGATCGGTATGACCGGTGCCGCCACGGGTCCGCACGTACACTTCGTTATCTATACGGGCAGGGAGAAACACGACGCCTGCAGGTGGCTGGGCTGTTAGCGTATGAAGTATTATCTCTTATGCAGCGGATCCAAGGGAAACTGCTTCGTTTTACTGGACGAAGACGTGCAGCTGGTCATCGACTGCGGAAATACCAAGCGGTATCTTCTGGAAACCTTTTTAAAGAAAGGGCTGGACTATAAAAGAAGCGATGCGCTCTTATTAACGCACAGCCATACGGACCATATCAGCCAGCTGAAGATGTTTGCGAGTGTGGAAACGTACAGTCCTTTTGAAGTGGAGGACAGGGAAGTCCATAGAGTCATTCCCAACGAACCGTTTCAGATCGCCCATCTGCATATATTGCCACTGGTCTTAAGTCACGACGCTCCGATCACGGTCGGCTACGTGATTGAAAACAAAACGGAAAAGCTGGTCTACATTACGGACACGGGATATCTGAAGCAAACTTACTATGATATCATCCGCAATGCGGACTATTACATCATGGAAAGCAACCATGACGTGCAGATGTTAATGAAAAGCAACCGTCCCTATTCCCTGAAGCAGAGAATACTCTCGGACAGCGGACACTTAAGCAATGACACCTGTGCGGAAATTTTGAAAACAGTCATCGGAGAGAAGACGAAGGAGATCATCCTGGCGCATCTTTCCGAGGAAGCAAATACGCCGGAGCTGGCTCTTGCCGCAACGAAGAGCCGCATTCCCGACGAGAGGATCCGCATCCTCTGCGGAAATCAGAGAGAAGCGGTGGAAGGAGGAAGCAGGCAATGAGGAAACTGATAATTCTGTTAGTGGCTTTACTGGCCGTCTGGAACGTGGCTCTGACCATGAATCTGGTCGAGATGAAAAAAGACGCCTCCAAGCCGGTGGAAACCAACTACCGGGAGATCTCCACGGAATTCCAGACGGACTATACGGAACTGATTGATGTGGTGCGCACCAAAGTGGTCGGCATCGTCTCGCACGGTGCCTACAGCGACACTTTCGGCAGCGGCGTCATCTACGGCAAAGCGGATGACGGCGGTACATTGGTGGTGACCAATGCCCACATTGTCAGCGGCACGGACGTCTCCGTCTACTTCGCCAACCGCGAAGAGGTCAAGGGGACGGTCCTGGGCAAAGATCCGCTCAGCGACATTGCGCTTTTAATCATCTATCCGGAATTCAATATTGAAGCCTTTACCCTGGGCAATTCCCGTTTGGTGAAGGAAGGGGAATGGGTGCTGACTTCCGGCTGCCGTTCTTCGCTGGACTATAACGGCTTCTTCTCGGAAGGCATCGTTTCTTCCGTCAACCGCACCACGCGCAAGTACAGCACGGAAGCGGCCATCTACGACTATGACATGAATCTGATCCAGACGACGGCGGGTGTCGATTCGGCCATCTCCGGCGGCGCGCTGGTCAATATGAACGGTGAGCTGATCGGCATCGTGAATTCCTCTGCCGCAGTCTTCTCTTCGGAATCCTCGGCCATTGAGATCAACGAAGTGAAACTGGTGGTGGAACAGCTGCTGACCGGCGAAGAGATCCACCGCACCCTGACGGGCTTCTTTGCGAAGGATCTGAAGGTCCTGCCGCTGTACTTAAAGAGCGCCTATCAGGTGGATATCGCTCTGGAGAGCGGACTGGTCGTGACGGATGTCAGTGCTGACAGCATGGCCGCCAAGGCGGGGTTGCTCATCGGAGATGTGATCACCAAGATCAACGACATCGACATGGACAGCTATCAGACCTACCGCGAATGGATGTATCACAATGCGGAGAAACAGCTGACGCTGGAAGTGCACCGCGGACTGGATACCTTGAAACTGATTC
Organism: uncultured Erysipelotrichaceae bacterium; assembly: GCA_902803495.1. Taxonomy (GTDB): domain Bacteria; phylum Bacillota_I; class Bacilli_A; order Erysipelotrichales; family Erysipelotrichaceae; genus RUG14871. The sequence continues at coordinate 7,767 of CADCPY010000012.1, read as the reverse complement.
TGACGGTGGAGGAACCGCCGGTGGCGGAAACGGTCAATGATTAAGATCGTCTGTGTCGGCAAGATCAAGGAAAAGGCCACCGCGGAACTCATTCAGGAGTACGCGAAGCGCTTAGGCGCCTACTGCACCTTAAAGATTGAGGAAGTGGCGGATGAGGCCACGTTGCAGAATAACTCCGAAGCCTTAAACGAACAGGTGAAGAAAAAGGAAGGGGAGCGCATCCTCGGACGCATGAAAGACAAGGAATATGTGATCCTTCTCGATCTGAAGGGGAAGATGTTATCCTCGGAAGAGCTCAGCAGTAAAGTCGAAGAGCTTTTTGCGGAAGGAAAACCGGATCTCACCTTTGTGATCGGCGGGTCATTAGGCGTCTCGGAAGAGGTCATTGCCCGTGCGGATTTCCGCTGGCAGCTTTCCAAGCTGACCTTCCCGCACCAGCTGGTACGGGTGCTGCTCTTGGAGCAGATCTACCGCGCCTTTAAGATCATGAAGCACGAACCTTACCATAAATAGACTATGAAACCGGGTCTTACCAGCCCGGTTTTTTTGCGGCAATGAATTATCTATGCTTTCCCATTCAGAAAAGGGAAAGAGCAGCGGAATCGGTGGTACAATAAAGAAAACAGGGGGATTTTATAATTTATGGTAACAATGTTGGATTGTATTAACCGTGTCCCGAGTATCGTTGAAAAGATCATCGCCAACCGGGATACCACCTTCTCTGCCTTCCGCAACGCCATTGCGGGAAAAGATATTACGGCCATCTATTTCATCGGCAGCGGCACCAGCAACACCAGCGCGCAGACTTCCGTCCGCTTTGCGGAGGTCGCCAGCGGGGTCAGTTGCGAAGCCATGATTCCAAATCCGTTCTTAGCCAAAGTGGCTTATAACCCGAATGCGATTTATGTCTTTACTTCCCAGAGCGGAACGTCCACTCTGACGCAGGCAGCCTTAAAGAAAGTGAAAAATCTGGGCTGTCTCACGGTTGCAATCACCGGCAAGGAACATACACCGCTCGATGACGAGGCGGATGTCTGGGTCGATATGGGCTGCGGCTTTGAAGAGTACGGCATGCGTACGATCGGCTACTGCTCCAGCGTCTTAACGCAGATGTTACTGGGCATGGAAGTCGGCAAAGCGAGAGGCTATCTCTCGGAAGAGTGCTACAACGCCTATATTGAAGACGCCTGCAAGGTGCCGGCAAGCCACAAGGCTATCTCGGAAAAGACGATGGTCTGGTTTGACAAGTATAAAGATGTCTTAAACGGCGGGACGGATATCATCCTGTACGGACCGGATTCCTTATACGGTGTGGCACTGGAAGGTGCTTTAAAGATTCTGGAAACGGCGAAGCGCTTCATCTCCGTCGGTTATGAGATGGACGACGGTCTGCACGGACCGACCATGGGCTTCACCAAGGACCATATCGTCATCACCTTAAGTGACGGCGGCAAGGATGACAAGCTCGTTCAGGGTGTCTCTACGATGATGAAGAAGGAATTCAACGGCCACGGCTTTATCGTCGGACGCAACACGCAGGATGAAACGGATTTGGCCTTTGAGCCGGCATCGAAGAACTTCATCGCCCTTGAATATGCGCCGGTGGTGCAGATCATTGCCTACCGTCTGGCTGCGGACTTCGGCGTACCGGTACCGCCGATGGCGGAAATGATGGCCAATGACAAGCCGAGATATTTCAATACCCACGACGCAGACAAGCCGGAGCAGTAGGAAACAGGAAAGCAGCCGCATGGTGACATGCGGCTTTTTCTTACGGGCGGACGCAATTCGTTCATCAAATTTTCATGTTCTATGCGGGGCTTTGGAAAGATGTTAGGTTGAGGAATTCAAGAGAAATGATATAATAGAAAAGGTATTACGATTTATTTCTATAGGGGTGAATGTAATGAAAAAGTATGAATTAAATCCAAAAGAAGAGTTAAAACTGGAAGCAACACCGAATCAGGTTGCCCAGGCGAGAAAGGCGATGCGCCCATATTTGATCGGAACGGTCATCTTATTAGCTTTATGCTTTTTCTTCCGTTATGTCATGAAGTCCATTCCGAACTTCTATCCGCTCTTGATCTTAGTCGGACTGATCACATTGGCCGGTGTTGCCTATGTCGGCTACAACTACGTCAAGGCCTTTAACGGCAAGCCGGAAGAAAAGTACTATGTCACGAATGTCCGCGTTTTAGTCTGTGACAATGAGGACAACGTGAAGAAGGAAATCAACATCAACGGCATCAACAAAGTCGTTGAGGAAAAGGTTACGGGAAGCTTCAGCGACCTGGTTCTGAATCCGAAAGAAGAGACCAATCCGGCCAAATTAAGAAAGCACAAAAGCGACAAACCGCTCTATACAGCCGATACGATTATCCTCAAAGCGGTCAATGCCGGTAAGATACTGCAAATTATTGGTAAGTAATATTCCATTCTTGTAAATTGAATTCAAATAATATAGAATATTTTTAGCAATGGAGGTAATTTATAATGAAAGAAATTAACGTATTCGTAATTGACCCGGTAGGCTTACATGCACGGCCGGCAACAGTTGCGGTCAACGCTGCCAGCAAATTCAAAGGCTGCAATGTTAACGTGGCATTCAAAGGCCGTTCCGTTAATATGAAATCCATCATGGGCGTTATGTCCCTGGGAATTCCGACACAGTCTGAAATCACAATCACTGTCGACGGCGAAAACGAAGAAGAAGCAATCGCAACAATCGAACAGGTTCTTCGTGACCAGAAAGTCATTAAATAATTAGAAATAATCAGATAATGATGCGAAAGGAAGACATCGTCTTCCTTTTCATTTTCCTTAAAAAAGAGTAAACTTAAACACAGACAGGTAAGGTGATACTATGAGCGAAAATAACGAAGAAAAACGGGTGGAGATCAAGCTGGAACGGCATCTCTGGCCGGATGAGAAACAGGCACTGGAAGAAGAAAAAGCCAGGAAAAAGGGGCAGGTTCTGCTGTTTGCGGCGGTCTTCTGTCTTTTATGTGCTTCGTTCGGTCTGGGCATGGTGCTGGGCAGCCGGAATTCCAACGGCAGCTCCGTGGCTCCGTCCAGCCATGAATCGTCTCCGTTTACGCGCATGGAATCCATCTACAATAAACTGTTAAGCGACTGGTGGTTTGTGAACGACCTGGAAAATCCGGAAGAAGCTCTGATTGACCGGGCCATCCGCGGCATGATCGGCAAGGATGTCGACCCGCATACGGAATACATGACGGCAGAGGAAGCGCTGGCGTTCCAGCAGGGCATCGATCTGGGCTTTGTCGGGATCGGTGTTTCCTATACTTCTTTAGAGGATAAGATCCTCATCCTGAAAGTCTTCTACGACTCGCCGGCCTACCGTGCCGGACTGCAGCCGGGCGATCTTATCAGCGAAGTCGACCATCAGAGTGTGGCCGGCTGGACGACCGAAGAGATCAAGAATGCGGTGCAGGGCGAAGAAGGTACCATCGTTAACATCACCTACATCCGTCAGAACGAAGAGTTCAGCGTGGATATCACCCGCGGTGTGGTGGAGAACTCCATCTACGGCGAGATCCGCGACGGCTACGGCTACCTGGAACTGTATCAGTTCTCCACGGCCGCTCCGACGGAAGTGCAGAAATATCTGGAATACTTCAAGCAGAACAACGTGACCAAGCTGGTCATCGACGTCCGGGACGACGGCGGCGGCTACCTCAGCAGCCTCATCGGGGTGGCGGATCTGTTTTTGGATAAGGGACAGGTGATTTTGACCCAGGAATATTCCGACGGGGAGATCATCCAGAGTACGGCAAGCGGCAAGAACCAGTACGTCTATGACAAGATGGTCATTCTGGGCAACGAGAATTCCGCTTCGGCCTCCGAAGCGCTCATCGGCGCCTTAACGCAGAACGGCAAGGCCGTCTTTATCGGAACAACCACGTACGGCAAGAGCACGATCCAGGTTCCTTACTACTATTCAGACGGCTCGACCTTGAAATATACCCACGGCATCTGGAAGACACCGAACGGCTCCATCATCAACCTGGTGGGCATCACGCCGGACATCGCGGTGGACCTCCATCCGATCTTAAATATGAACTATGTGACGCTGGGCGAAGAGGAGCTTCTGAAATACGACCAGGTGGACGGACGCTTAAGCACCCTGCAGTATGCGATGGACTTCTTAGGCTATCCGGTGGACCGCTTTGACGGCTACTTCTCCAAAGCGACCGAAGAGTGCGTCCGCTCCTTCCAGAATGATCTCGGTTTGAATGTGACCGGTGAGATCGATGCGGAGACGGCCAATCTCATGTGCTCGGAAGTCACACGGCTTTACAACCTGGATACCTATAAATACGATTTACAGCTGTTAAAGGCAGAAGAATATCTGAATGAATAAATTTGAGTTAGTTTCCCCGTTTTCCCCGACCGGTGACCAGCCGGAAGCGATCCGGCAGTTAACGGAAGGTGTTATCAACAATGAGAAATACCAGGTCCTGTTAGGTGCGACCGGAACCGGGAAAACCTTTACCATTGCCAACGTGATTCAGAACGTCCAGAAACCGACGCTCGTTTTCGTGCACAACAAAACGCTGGCCGGTCAGCTCTATTCGGAGTTCAAGGAGCTCTTCCCGCACAACCGGGTGGAATACTTCGTTTCCAACTTCGACTACTACCAGCCGGAAGCCTACGTGCCGAAGACGGACACCTACATTGAAAAGACGGCCATGATCAACGACGAACTGGACATGTTGCGCATGGCGGCCTTAAATGCCGTACTGGGCAGAAGAGATACCATCATCGTGGCCTCCGTCGCCAGCATTTATGCCAGCTCGGACCCGAACTTATATAAGGACATGTTCTTCACGGTGCATGTCGGCGAGAAGTGGGACCGCAACGAACTCTTACGCATGCTGGTGGAGCGGCAGTACAAGCGCAACGACATGGACCAGGTGCGCGGCACCTTCCGGGTCCGGGGCGATTCCATTGAGATCTGTCTCGGGTATGTGGATGAGTACCGCTTACGCATTGAGATGTTTGACGATGAGATCGAGCGCATCAGCGAGGTGCACCCGGTCACCAATAAGGTATTAAACAGCTTTACGGTCTACAATATCTTCCCGGCTACGGAATATGCCCGGAACATTGAATCAATCCGGGTGGCCTGCGACCACATTGAGGAAGAGCTGGAGGACCGGCTGAAATATTTCAAGGAAGCCAACAAGCCGCTGGAGTATGAGCGGCTGGAACAGAGGACCCGCTATGACCTCGAGGCCTTACGGGAATTCGGTTACTGCAGCGGCATTGAGAACTACTCCATGCATATTGACGGCAGAAAACCGGGCGTGCGCCCGTGGAACCTCTACGACTATTTCCCGAAGGATTTCCTGCTGGTGGTGGATGAAAGCCATGTCTCCATTCCGCAGATCCGAGGGATGTATAACGGAGATCGGGCCCGCAAGCAGGTGCTGGTGGATTACGGCTTCCGTCTTCCGAGTGCTTTGGACAACCGTCCGATGCGCTTTGAGGAGTGGGAAGGCATGGTCAATCAGGCCATCTTCGTCTCGGCGACGCCGGGCGACTACGAACTGGAGAAAGTGAACCATAAGACGGTGGAACAGATCATCCGTCCGACGGGACTCTTGGATCCGAAGATCACCGTCAAACCGTCCGCCGGACAGATCGATGACCTCATCGACCAGATTCAGCTGCGCTCCAAGCGCAATGAGCGTGTCTTAATCACCACTTTAACGGTAAAGATGGCGGAAGAGCTGACAGCCTATCTGAAGAAGATGAATCTGAAGGTCGTCTATCTGCATCATGAGACCAAGACGCTGGAGCGGACGGATATCATCCGTGACTTACGGAAGGGGAAATACGACGTTCTGGTCGGTATCAACCTGTTACGGGAAGGTCTGGATATTCCGGAAGTCTCCTTAGTGGCGATTCTGGATGCCGATAAGGAAGGATTCCTAAGAAGCACGCGCTCCCTGATTCAGACGATTGGCCGAGCGGCGCGTAACGCTAACGGCGAGGTATTCCTCTATGCCGACACGATGACGGACTCCATGGCGGCGGCCATTGAAGAGACCAACCGGAGACGGGCGGTCCAGGAAGAATACAACCGTGTCCATAACATCACGCCGACAACCATCAAGAAAGAGATCCGGGAGGCGATCCACGGCAAGGAAACCAGGGAAATGACGTCCCGTTACATGAAGAAGAAAACCAAAAACGACAAAGTGGCGAAAGAGCAGCTCTTGGCGTCACTGGAGAAAGAAATGAAGGAAGCTGCCAGAGTGCTGGACTTCGAGCGGGCAGCGGAACTTCGTGATATCATTATCGAACTCCGGGGAGAATAATCTCCCCTTTTTCTATGGGAGAAGTTGTGATAAAGTAATTATAAAATGTGAGGGGAACGTCTATGAAAACAGCCTGGGAATTATTGGAGCAGTTGTATTTCGAACGTGTCAGCGGCACCGAAGGGGAAAAGCGCGGGGCCGATATCATTGAACAGGCCATCAAAGAAGCCGGAGTGGAAGTCTATCAGGAAAGCTTTGAAACGCAGGGGGCCGTCATTGAAAAGGTCAGTTTCGAAGTTCTGACTCCGTATTATAAACAGTATGAAGCAACCGCCTACTACAACAGCGGCAGCGTGGAAGATCTGGAAGCGGATCTGCTGTACTACGAGCAGGAAAGCGACGTCCTAAAGAAGCAGGCGGAAGGTAAAGTCTTATTGGTCAACGGATATGTCGGCATTGCCGGCTATAAGAAGTTCGCCGATACCAAGGCCAAAGCCTTCATCTCCTATAACGGTAAGATCGACCACTGTGAAGACTACGATCTCGATCAGCGGGAATTCCGCGAGCCGTTAAAAGCCCTCGGCAGCATGGTCGGCATCAACATCAAGGTGGAAGACGCCATGGAGCTGGTGCAGAAACAGGCCGAACGCGTGCGGATCACGGTGAAACAGACGGAAGGGAAGAAAGTCTCGCAGAATGTCTTGGCGGAGATCGACGGCTATGAGAATAAGGATGTCATCGTCTTAAGTGCCCACTACGACAGCGTCCCGAATTCCCGCGGCATTTACGACAATGCGACGGGATGCGTGGCACTCTACGATTTGATCCGTTACTTTAAGGAACACCAGCCGCGTCATCACCTGCGCTTTGTCTTCTGCGGCAGCGAAGAACGGGGACTCTTAGGCTCCAAAGCCTACTGCGCCATGCATGAGGACGCTCTGGAAGAAATCAAGCTGAATATCAATCTGGACATGGTGGGCTCGATCATGGGCAAGCGCATCGCGGTGGCGACCGCCGAGGAGGCGCTCGTGCACTATACCGACTACTTTGCGAAAGAGATCGGCTTCCCGTTAGAGGCCAGACAGGGAGTCTACTCCAGTGACTCCACCCCGTTTGCGGATCACGGCATTCCGGCCATCTCCTTTGCCCGCATCACATCGCCGGGCACCGGGGAGATCCACAACCGCTTCGATGTTATTGAGCATCTGGATGAGCGGCTCCTACTGGAGGACATCGACTTTGTCCGTCAGTATACCGAACGGATGGCCAATGCCTATGTGATTATGGTAAAAAAAGAGATCCCTCAGAACATGAAGGATGAAATTGACAAATATTACGGAAGAGAAAAGAAAGAGGGGAAGAGCACATGTTAAACGAACTGTTACAGCTGCTGGAAAACAATGCCCGTTATTCCGCAAAGGATCTGGCGGAACTGTTAAACGAGAGCGAAGAAGCGGTAGCGGAAGAGATCAGCGAATTG
>CADCPY010000011.1 GCA_902803495.1 uncultured Erysipelotrichaceae bacterium | reverse complement strand
TGTTGACGATGGCTTCGATCTTGCTGTAGTAGACCATGACTTCCTTGTACTGTTCAATGGTGGAAACACCGGCATAGTAGAGATAGAAGTCCAGATATTCCCCGGCGTTGGCAACTAGGTCGTCAGCCTGTTTCTGAGCATCGGCCACTAAATCGGAATCATCCGCATTGATCTCATTGGCATAAACCAGAGTGACCAGTTTCTGAATGACAACACCGCTGCCGCTGTTGGCAATCAAGGACCGGAAGAAACTGTCCTTGGTGTAGTCTTTTCCGGCAACTGTCAGAACGACTTCATCCTTGTTGGATACTTCGGCTTTTCCGTCAACCTTGCTGCATCCGCTTAAGACGAAGAGAAGGCTGACTAAAATGACTGTAATAATCTTTTTCATCTGCTTATTCTCCTTCCTCTTCTTTTAATGCGTCTTCCACAAATTTCTGAATGGATTCATTTCCGTGGTAGTCGATAGAAGCTTTGTTGTAAGCTTCGATAAAGACTTCACGGTCAATGTTGGAATAAGTTTCCCAGTTTTTCAGGAATGTTTCGTCATCCTTGAAGTCTTCATAGGAAGTGGAATCGCAGCGGATCAGATGATAGCCGCTGTATCCGCCACTTGCGGAACCGTCATGGATGACCCATTCACTGATTTCACCCTGATTGAGCTTTAATGCTGCTTCGAGGAATTCCGTGACATAACTTGTGTCGGCATCGGAGAATCCAAGGCTTCCGCCGTTTGCGGCAGAACCCGTATCATCGGAGAATTCCTTCGCGACATCTTCGAAGGATCTTCCTTCTGCCAGTGCATCTTCAACTGCCTTCACTTTGGCGAGCTCTTCCTCCGTCGGGTTTGTAACGTCTTCCATCTTGACTAAGATGTGGCTCAGAATCCGCGGGCTCTTGGCTTCTTCATATGCGTTGTAGAGTTCATCCTTATGGGCTTCCATATACTCTTTACGAAGCTGTTCGGCCATTAAGGAAGTGATATAGTATTCTTTCAGATCTTCAATCTTGGTATATCCTAAAGAATACAGATCCTGTAATAATGTCTTTTCATAGCTTTCGCCATAATAAGCTTTGTAGTTGGCAATTGTATTGTCATAATACGTATTGGCCTCGTTCAGCAGATCCTCGCTTGGATCAAATGCGGAACGGTAGACACCGGACTGAATAAACTGCAGAGCTAAAGCCGGTGCATAGTTATCGAACTGTTCTTCGTACAGTTCGTCTGCTGTGACATCTGTTCCGTTGTATTCGAATACAACGTCCTGTCCGTTTACCTGTTTGCCGTGGAAAGAGGTATCCTTGCCGTTTTCAATTGCGAAGTAACCGATTGCGACTGTGAATAATACCGCTACCAGGATGACAAACCAGTATTTCTTTACATACTCCATTGTCGTTAACCTCCTAACGATAAGCCTAAATATTATAAGATATTTCCCATTGCTTTGCAAGAAACATCCTTATAATATATGTTATTCTATAAGGGCATTCTGAATTTTGAGTGAACAGCGGGAAAGTGAATAGTTAAATCCCTAAAGAAAAAGGCATTGTGTTATAATAGCCATGGTTAGAAGGTAGTTAATATGAATAGATTGGAAATAAGAAACCTCCACGTCAGTGTGGAAGGACAGGAAATATTAAAAGGGCTGGACCTGGAAGTCAAAGATCATGAGATCTGCGCTCTAATGGGCCCAAACGGCAACGGGAAATCCACGCTTTTGGCAGCCATCATGGGCCATCCGAAATACGTGATCACGGAAGGTGAGATCTATCTGGACGGCAAGGATGTTTTAAGCATGAGTGTGGACGAACGCAGCAGAGCCGGCATCTTCCTCGGAATGCAGAATCCGGCGGAAGTCCCGGGCGTCAACAACAGCGACTTTTTACGTGCTGCCATCAATTCCCGCCTGGAATCTCCGCAGCCGTTATTCGGTTTTATCCGTGACATGGAAAAGACCATCAAGCAGCTGCAGATGAAACCGGACCTTGCCCACCGTTACTTAAATGAAGGCTTCTCCGGCGGCGAAAAGAAGAGGAATGAGATCGTCCAGATGTTACTGTTAAAGCCGACTCTGGCATTACTGGATGAAATTGACTCCGGACTGGATGTCGATGCCATTCAGATCGTTTCCGACGCACTTTTGGATTACTACAATAAATCCGACGTCTCCATGCTGATCATTTCCCACTATCAGCGTTTCTATGAACAGCTGAAACCGACCAGAGCACATGTTCTGATCGACGGAAAGATCGTGATGGACGGCGACGCGACACTGATCGAAAAGATCGACAAAGACGGCTATGACTGGATCAGCGAACAGTACGGAGTGGAGATCCGCAAGCCGGAAGTCAAACTTGTTTACAGCTTGGGCACATGTGCCGCTAGTTTAAGGGCAAATAAAAATGGAAAATAAGACATTACGGCTGCAGAAGGAGAACAGGGAGAACCTGACACTGGATGGCGACCTCAGAATTGTTGCCGAGGAAAACAGCAATTCGGTCCTCATTCTGAACATCAGGGATTCCCTGAAAGCAAACATTGAAATCGAAATGGAAGCCGGGTCTTTTCTGACGC
>CADCPY010000010.1 GCA_902803495.1 uncultured Erysipelotrichaceae bacterium | reverse complement strand
TACATCACTTCCTTTCTGACTTCATTGTATGAAAAAAGTAGACAATGTGCCTTTTCGGGTTTTGTCTACTTTTACGTTAGCAGTTCAGATCACCGTTCTTTTTGTTTCCTCTTACAGGGTAATGCGGGTTCCCGTTTTGCCCTCCAGCGCTTCTTTGGCTTTTTCCAAAGAAGTGATTAGGGCGCATCCGTTCGGATTGCCTTTCAGGAAGGAAAGGCAGGATTCCACTTTCGGAAGCATGCTGCCGGGAGCGAACTGTCCCTGAGCCATATATTCTTCCGCTTCTTTGACCGTCAGTTCCGACAGATCTTCCTGATTCTCCTTGCGGTAGTTGATGGAGACTTTCTCCACCGTGGTCAAAATCACCAGCATATCCGCCTTGAGGTCCAGTGCCAGCTTTGCGCAGGCTCGATCCTTATCGATGACGGCAGGAACCCCGTGATAGCCATAGGTATCCTTTACAACCGGAATGCCGCCTCCGCCCACCGTGATGACGATGTTGTGACTTTCTACCAGCTGTTCAATGATGGGTAATTCCACAATGGAAACCGGCAGCGGGGAAGCGACCACGCGGCGGTAACCGCGTTTGGCATCTTCCATAAAGGTATAGCCGTTTTCCCTGCGGAAAGAGTCCGCTTCTTCTTTGGTATAAAACATGCCGATCGGCTTGACCGGACTCTTGAAGGCCGGATCGTTGGGGTTGACTTCCACCTGGGTAACGACGGAAGCGACCGGAATGTTTCTGTTGCGCTGTTCCAGCTCAGCCTGGATGGCCTGCTGGAGATGGTAGCCGATATAGCCCTGGGTCATGGCGCCGCATTCCGCAAACGGCATGGCCGGAGTATCGGCCTGATGCTTGTGGGCAAATTCGAACGCCAGGTTGATCATGCCAACCTGCGGTCCGTTCCCGTGCCCGATGATCACATCATAACCCTCTTCCCTGAGATCTACGATGGTGCTCGCGGTTTTTTTTACCAGTTCCAACTGCTCTTTTGGAGTACTGCCCAAGGCATTTCCTCCCAAAGCGATCACCAGACGACGTGTCATACTACTTGAGCGTGGCATACATGACGGCTTTAATGGTATGCATCCGGTTTTCCGCTTCGTCAAAGACCTTGGACTGGCGGGATTCAAATACTTCATCCGTGACTTCCATTTCCGGAAGGCCGAATTCGTCATAGATCTGCTTGCCGACCGTTGTTTTTAAGTCGTGGAAGGACGGCAGGCAGTGCAGGAAGATGGCATCCTTGTCGGCATTTGCCATGACATCCTTGTTGACCTGGTACGGGGAGAGCAGCTGAATGCGCTCGGCCCACAGTTCTTTCGGTTCTCCCATGGAGACCCAGATATCGGTATAGATGACGTTGGCATCCTTGGTGCCTTTTTTGACGTCATCCGTTAAGGTAATGGTGCAGTGGTTTTCTTCCGCCAGCTTGCGGCAGGTCTTGACCAGCTCGTCATCCGGCATGCGGTCTTTCGGTCCGCAGGCCACAAAGTTGATGCCCAATTTCGCACAGACGACCATTAAGGAGTTGGCCACGTTGTTTCTGGCGTCACCCATAAAGACCCATTTGAGTCCCTTGTAGTAGCCGAAGTACTCATAGGCCGTTAAGACGTCCGCCAGCATCTGTGTCGGATGGAATTCGGTCGTTAAGCCGTTCCAGACTGGAACGCCGGCGTAGGCGGCGAGTTCTTCCACGATCTTCTGGTCGAAGCCGCGGTACTCAATACCGTCATACATTCTGCCTAAGACCCGTGCCGTATCGGCAATGCTTTCCTTGTGTCCCATCTGGGAAGATCCCGGATCGAGGTAGGTGACTCCCATGCCCAGATCGTGTCCCGCCACTTCGAAGGAACATCTTGTTCTGGTGGATGTCTTCTCGAATAAGAGGACGATGTTTTTTCCCTCCAAGTAACGGTGAGGGGTGCCGCTCAGTTTGAGATTTTTGAACTGTTTGGATAAATCTAAGAGATACTGGATCTCCTCCGTGGAGAAATCAAGCAGTTTCAGAAAACTTCTTCCGGATAAATTTCTAGGCATAATTACTTCCTCCTTGCCTGGTATTGTTTTTATTCAGTCTTCGCGCCAGAGCGGCATGCTCATGCAGCGCGGGCCGCCGCGGCCGCGGGATAATTCGGCGCTTGGAATCGTGATGACTTCCAGTCCGTTTTCTTTTAAAAGATTGTTTGTGATCTCGTTGCGCTCGTAACAGATGATTTTGCCCGGGGCGATGCACAGGGTGTTGGAGCCGTCATTCCACTGCTCCCTGGCAGAGGCAATCAGATCGTCTCCGCCGCAATGGATGAGCTTGACATCCTTCACACCGGTATATTCTTCGAGGATCTCTTTTAAGGAGAGGTCCAGTTTAACGATATTGAGGTCCTGCCACAGAGCATTGGATTCGAAGGAAGGTGTGATCTTGTAGACTTCCAATGTATCCATGATGGCCGGATGGACGGTGTACTTATCGACATCGATGCGGGTAAAGACCGTATCGAGATGCATAAAGGCCCGGGTCTTCGGAATCTTGAAGGCCAGGATCGTGCGGATCGAGCAGCTCTCATCGTGGAAGAGATTGGTGGCCACGCTTTCAATGGCATCCGGCGAAGTCCGCTCGGAAATGCCGATGGCCAGGGTGTTCTCATTTAAGATGAGGATATCCCCGCCTTCAATGGAGGCATGGGAGTAGCGGTCGTAGTAGCGCTTGACACAGCCTGCAAAGTCCGGGTGATAGTTCAGGATATAGTCCGCATAGATCGTTTCCCTCTGACGGGTCGGATAGTGCATGCGGTTAAGGATGACGCCGTCCCCCACGCTGGCAAAGGGGTCTCGCTGGAAGTAGAGGTTTGGCATCGGGTCCACGATGAGGTCATCGTTTGGCGCAATGCGGTCCTGCAGGGAATACTTCTTGATGCCCTGGCCCATCTCTTTCAAGGTGATGCCTTCCATGGTCTTTAACACCAGTTCCTTGCCGTCGTAGTTGGAGGTCAGATAGTCATACAGCTTATCCTGCCACCTGCGGGTTTTGATATTGCCTTCCGAGAGCCACTGGTAAATAAACTGCCGCTTGACTTCCGGGTGCAGCTGTAACACTTCCGTCATCAGATCTTCCAGATAGACGACTTCGACGCCGTTGTCTCGAAGCGCCTCTGCAAAGGCGTCGTGTTCCGCCTGGGCGACTCTTAAGTAGGGAATATCATCAAAAAGGAGTTCCTGCAGACGGTCCGGCGCCAGGTTCAATAGTTCCTTGCCCGGGCGGTGCAGAAGCACCTTTTTCAATGGTTGTATTTCGCTTTTTACATGGATGCCTTTCATGATAAGGTTCCTTTCTGTGGCTGTAACTTCTGTTCACACAGAATCTCTCTATTAATAGAGTACAACAAAAACCGCCAAAATGGCAGGAATTTCCCCATGAAATCAATTCGTCTGAGGAAAAAGGTTGAGAAAACGCGGGGAATTTGCTATTATCATAATGCTAGTGCGCCATTAGCTCAACTGGATAGAGCGTTTGACTACGGATCAAAAGGTTGCGGGTTCGATTCCTACATGGCGCGCCATTTTTATTATCTTTGGATAGGAAATGATGGAAAGGAAGCGTTGGATATGAATATTGAGGAAAAACTGGTAACCAATTTATCGGATGTCGTCCGGGAAAAATATCAGATTGAGCCGGAAGAAGGCTTTGTCATGATCGAGGTCCCGAAGGATTCCTCCAAGGGAAACTATGCGACCAATGTTGCCATGCGTTTAACGAAGATCCTGCACCGCAATCCGCGGGAGATCGGGGAAGAAGTCCGCGCTGCCATCATGGAAAAGATGCCGGAGATCGAAGCATGCGAAGTGGCCGGACCGGGCTTTATCAACTTCATGATCAAAAAGTCCGTATTGGCGGATATCATCAACACGGTTATTGAAAAAGGCGATGACTACGGAAAGAACGATTCCGGAAAAGGCGTCAACATCTTAGTGGAATATGTCTCTGCCAACCCGACGGGCCCGCTGCATCTGGGACACGCTAGAGGAGCGGTCTGGGGCGACGCACTGACAAGACTTCTGAATGCTTCCGGCTACAACTGCCTAAGAGAATACTACATCAACGATGCCGGTCATCAGATCGACATGCTGGGATACAGCTTAATGGGCCGTTACAGAGAACTGTACGGCGAAGAGCCGAATCTGCCGGAAGACGGCTATCACGGACCGGATGTCATCGAGATTGCCAAGGAGATTCAGAAGGAATACGGCGACAAGTGGATGCACGTCGATGAGAAGGAAGCCTATACGTTCTTCCGCAATGACGGAAAACGCAGAGAGCTGGAGCGCATCAGGAAAGACCTGAATTACTACCGCTGCTCTTTTGATTCCTGGATCTCGGAGCAGGAACTGCGCGATTCCGGACTGATTGAAGAATCCTTACAGAAGATGCAGGAGATGGGTCTTCTCTATGAAAAGGAAGATGCCTTATGGATGAAGACCACGGAGTACGGTGACGATAAGGACCGTGTCTTGCGCAAGAGCGACGGCTCCTATACGTACTTCACACCGGACATCGCCAACCATTTAAATAAGGTACAGAGAGGCTACAATAAGCTCGTGAACCTCTGGGGTGCCGACCACCACGGCTATATCGCCCGAATGAAAGCGGCCTTAAAGGCGCTGGGCTTACCGGACGGAACACTGGAAGTGGATATCATCCAGATGGTGCGTTTAGTGGAAAACGGCGTGGAAGTCAAGATGAGCAAGCGGACCGGCAATGCCGTGACCATCCGCGAACTGTGCGATGATATCGGAGTCGACAGTGCCCGCTACTTCTTCTTAGCCAAGGCGCTGGATACGCATCTGGACTTTGACCTCGGTGTCGCCAGAAAGAGAACGAACGAAAACCCGGTCTTCTATGCACAGTATGCCCATGCCAGAAGCTGCAAGGTCCTCCGCAATGCGGAAGAAGTCAAACCGTTAAAGGAATATGACTTATTAACAGCCGATGCGGAAGTCGATCTCTTAAAACAGATCGCAGCCTTTACGGATACGGTCGCGGATGCAGCTTTCAACCGCAGCCCGAACAAGATCTGTAACTACGTACAGAAGCTGGCACAGTACATTCATGCGTTCTATGCTTCCTGCCGTATCTTATCCGCAGAGAGCGAAGAGCTGAAAGTACAGCGTGTTGCCTTATTAAAAGCAGCGCAGATCACCATGAAGAACGCCTTATATCTCTTAGGTGTGGAAGCACCGGAAGAAATGTAATAGAGAAAAAGAAATCAAATGCCGGAGATTCCGGCATTTTTTCTGTTATATAATAAAGAAAAAAGAAAGTATGAGGCTGACTTTGAACCGATCAGAGATAAGAATCACGGAAAATCTGATGTTCCGGCTGTTGCCGGTGCAGATCCTTTTAAGTGCAATTTCGGCTATTAACGGCATTGTTACGGGCCTCTTTGCGGCAAACTATGTCGGAGCGGATGCCATGAGTGCGGTGGGGCTTTACGGTCCGATCGGGAACTTCAGCGGAGCACTCGGTGCCATCCTGGTGGGCGGAGCTTCCATCTTATGCGGACAGTATCTCGGCAAAGACTTAAAGGAAAAACTGCAGAATGTTTTTACGCTGGATATTCTTTTATCTGCCGTAATTTCCGTTCTGATCATTCTCTTCCTTTTGGGAGAAGCCCTCTTATCCAACGGTTTTCTGACGGACGATCCGGCCTTATGGGAAATCTTCCGCGGCTATCTGCTGGGTCAGGCCATCGGAATCCTGCCGGATCTGCTCGGGAAGCAGCTTGCTGCCTTTCTTTCTTTGGAGAATAAGACGAAGCGCACCACGATGGCGTCTATTATCTTTATCATTGCCAATCTCTGTTTCAACTATCTCTTTCTGGTGATCTTCCGCCTCGAAGCGTTCGGTCTCTCCTTGGCGTCTTCGCTGGGCCTCTGGGTCTTTTTGCTGGTGGAGGCAGGGGGCTTTGACCGGAACAGTGCGGCCCGTTTCAATATCAGGGAATTAAAGTGGAAAGAAAGTCTGGATATCTTAAAGATCGGCATTCCGGGCGGCATCAGTTTTCTCTATTTTGCCGTGCGCGGCATTGTGATCAATGACATGATCTTAAAATACGTGGGAAATCCGGGTCTGGCAGCGTTTTCTGCCGTGAATTCCTTTCTGAATCTCTTCTGGGCCATTCCGACCGGGATGCAGGCGGTCAGCCGGATGTTATTCTCGGTGAGCATCGGGGAAGAGGATAAACAGACGGTTCTGGATACCATGAGGATCTCACTTTACCGCTTTTTACCGCTGCAGGTCGTGATTTCACTGATTCTGGTTGCGCTGGCTGTTCCGTTTACCAATCTGTACTATCAGGATCCTGCGTCTTTGGTCTATCCTTTAACGGTGTCGGGGTTCCGTTACCTGCCGCTTTGCATGCCGTTCAGTCTGATCTGCATGTTCTTTGTCTGTTACTGGCAGAATGCCGACCGGCAGCTTCCGGTACATATTCTTGGCGCGATTGACGGGATTGCGGCAACCGTTCTCTTTACCTGTCTTTTGGTCCCTGCCATGGGCATGGATGCGGTCTACTGGGCAAATTTACTGAACGGGCTTGTGACCACGCTCTTTATTGTCATTTACTCTTTCTGTAAGAGGCGCCGTTTCCCGAAAAGCGTGGAAGATCTGATGGTGGTCCCTTCATCCTTCGGAGTGAAAAAGGAAGACAGGATGGATCTCAGCGTGAAGGATATGGAGGGAGTATTGCGCGTATCGCAGGAGGTGGACGCCTTCTGTCTGGCACACGGACTCACAAAGCGTCAGTCTTCCTTAGCCGGACTCTTTCTGGAGGAGATGGCCGGGGATGTGGTGGCGCACGGCGGTACCAAAGATAACAAAGCGCACTCCGTGGATATCCGCGTAGCAATCAAGGGGGAAGAAGTGATTCTGAGAATCAAGGATGACTGCATTCCGTTTGATCCGTCCGAGCGTCTCTCTCTGATTGATCCGGAAGACCCGGTGAAAAACCTCGGCATCCGTCTGGTGTATCAGAGCGCAAAAAGCGTGACTTACCGCAATCTGCTGGGTTTGAATGTACTGACCATAATAATATAGGAAAGGCGAAAGCCTTTTTTCTTTTACGGTTATCCCGCTCTCATTATGCTAAAATATAAGACAGAAAGAAACGTTTTCTGCTCACAGAAATCAGGGAATAATGGATTCGTTGAGTTTGGCAATTTTACAGGTGCTGCAGGGCAGGGAAGCCTGCAGTTCAAATGAAATCGCAGCTCTGCTTTCCGTTTCGGAGCGTACGGTGCGCAGCCGTATCCGGGAGATGGAAGAAGAGCTTTTTTCGCACGGTGCTCAGATTGTCACGCTCCGGGGAAAAGGGTATCATCTGAACATTCTGAACAAAGACGCGTTTGCGGCATGGATGGATACACTCTATGCAGAAAAGAAAGTTCTGCCGAATTCCTCTGAGGACCGGGTCAGTTATCTGATTGACGATCTTCTGTATGAAAAGGATTACGTCTATATGGACGATCTGTGCGACAGGCTCAGTGTTGCCCGCAACACGCTCAGTACGGATCTGAAGAAAGCGAAACAGATCTTTTTCCGCTATCATCTGAAAATTGAGCGCCGGCCGAACTACGGGATGCGCATTGTCGGCAAGGAAGCAGACAAGAGAACCTGCATCGTGGAACAGATCACCCGGAATAACCGCTACCTGATCGATCAGATGAAAGGGGAAAGGGACGTTGCCAAACTGTCTGATGTACTGGCACGCCTGTTCCACAAAGCCGGTTACAGCTGCTCGGTGCCGAATTACGAGATTACCAAGTATACGGGATACATTTCTTCCCGCCGGGCCCAAAACGGATTTGAGATCTCCTTTTCGAAAGAGGAGAGAGAAAGCCTGCTGCAGGAGCTGCCATCTCCGATTCTGAATCTGGCAGAAGAGATCACCGCCGGTTTAGCGGAAGATTTCCCGTCTCTTTCCAAAGAGGATGAAAAGCTCTATCTGGCCATGCAGCTCAGAGGAAGGGGCTACATCGGGGAAGAGAAGGCGGAAGAGATTCCGGAGTATATCGATACGTTACTGGAAAGGATGCTGGCGGAGGTCCGTTCGTCTTTGAATCTTGATTTCAGCGAAGACCGGGAACTGATCAGCGCCATGCGGCATCATCTGACGGCACTGGATCTGCGCATGCGCTATCTGGTTCCGGTGGAAAGCCGGATCATGCCGCGAATCAAAAAGAATTACCCGCTGGCATACGTGATTGCCCGATATGCGGCTTTTCCGCTCAGCGATTATTATCAGAGAAGCCTCAGTGAGGATGAAGTCAGCTATTTCGCCATCAACTTCCAGATGGCTCTGGAGCGTTTGCCGAAGAGGGAGAGGAAGAAGAATGTGGTGATCGTCACCATCAGCGGCAATACCACTTCCCGCTTCTTCGCACAGAAATTCCGGGAAGCGTTCGGAGATCTTCTCGAGAATCTCTATGAGTGCTCCGACAGAGACCTTCCTTCCTTTGACTTCGCCGGCAAACAGATCGACTGTTGCTTCACGTCCATGGTCCGGAAGATCAAACTGCCGGTTCCGAATTACTGGATCAATATCTTCCCGAGTGAAGAGGAGATCCGGCACTACCGTACCGTTTTACAATCCATGGATGAAAAGGAACTGTCCCGATACTTTGAGGAAACACTGTTTGTGTCTGACGTTTCTGCCGACAGCAAGGAAGAAGCCTTGCGTCAGTTCACATCGCAGATTCAAAAGAACCTGGATGTCCCTGCGGATTTTCAGAAGAGGGTATTGGAGGGCGAGAAATACGGGATGACGGCTTTCTCGAATAAGATTGCCGTTCTGCATCCGGGGGAATTACTGGTAAAGAAAAGCACGGTAGCCGTTATGGTATTAAAAGAGCCGCTCAACTGGGGGAACAGCGATGTGCAGATTGTTCTGTATCCGCTTATGGAAAAGGGAGAGGATTCCCGGAGGTTATTGGACACACTGGCCCGGCTGCTTGGGAGAGAAGATATCATCCGGCAGCTGAGTGAAACACCCTCGCTTTCCCTGCTAGTTCAGTTATTATCACATATCAATGAGCATTGATTTCAATGCTCATTTTTTGCCGTTTCAATTTGGAAAAAGGATGGTTTCAGTTCTTTTTCCTTTTTTCTTATCATGTAAGTGTAAAGAAAAAACAGCGGAAGTTCCGCTTACAGGGGATTTAGAAAAGGAGAAAAACAATGAAAGAATCCACGAAAGAAAAATTCAATTCCTCAATTGACCAGATTTCGATGAAACTTACCAAGTTCACCAGACTGCGTTATGTCAAAGTCATTACCAACGCCTTCATGAGCATTGCGGCCCTGTCCATTGCAGGATCCGTCTTCTCGCTTGTGAAGTCCTTCCCGGTTCCGGCATGGCAGGCATTCTTAACAAGTAGCGGCTTAGGCAGCATCCTGTCCATCCCGATTTCCGTCACTTCCGATTTAACAGCCATCTTCGTTGTACTGGCCATCGCGTCCGAAGTTGCGAAGTCCTTCAATGAAAAACCGTTCGCACCGGCACTGATCGCCTTATCTTCCTTCATGATCCTGACACCGTTCAGCGGCATGGCTCAGGTTGTCACCAATGAAGGCGAAACGATCATCGGCACGGCATTAAACGTGATTCCGATCGGCTCCTTAGGTGCCAGAGGTATCTTCCTTGCCATGTTAGTCGGTATCGTTGCGACAAGATTATACATTTACCTGGTTCAGAAAGGCATCACGATCAAGATGCCGGCATCCGTTCCTCCAACGGTCGGACAGATGTTTGAAACAATGGTTCCGGGCGGCGTGACATTCATTGCCTTCCTCTTACTCCGCTGGCTTGTCTCCCTGACATCCTTCGGCACAATGCAGAATCTGATCTATACGATCATCCAGACTCCGCTGATGAACGCTTCCAGCAACCTGGGCGGTGCGCTCCTCTACAGCATTGCTTCCAAAGTCTTATGGTTATTCGGTATCCATGGCGGCTTAGTCACTTACGCAGCCTTCGGTACGATCATGAAAGCCACAGGCGCAGCCAATGCTTCCGCATTCGCAGCCGGTGAAGCTGTTCCTTATCTCGAATGGGGTATGGTCACAGGCATGACAAACGTCTGGGCACTCGCACTGGCGATCCTGATGCTTGTCTTCGCAAAATCCGAACAGCATAAGGGTCTGGCAAAGGTTTCCTTACCGGCAGCTCTGTTCTGCATCACGGAACCGTTAGTCTTCGGTTTCCCGATCATCATGAACCCGATCATGGCAGTTCCGTTCATCCTCTCTCCGGTTATTGACCTGCTGGCAACTTCCGCAGTCATGAGACTGGGCTTAATCAAGACAATCACGGGTGCACAGATCTCGACAACTCTGCCGACACCGATCTACATGGCATTCGCCAACAGCTCCATCTCCGGCTTCATCTGGGGTGTGGTCCTGATTCTGATCAACATGGTCCTCTTCTTCCCGTTCTTCAAGATCGCGGACCGCATGGCCTGCAAGGAAGAAGCAGGAGAGGAAGCTTAAGAATTCCAACTCAGGGAATTCGTCTGAGAAGGCGGATTCCCTTTTTCCTAAAAGGAGGTACAGCATGGAAGCGTGGAAACTTCTGATCCGCTCGGATGACCTCGGTTATTCGGAAGCGGTCAACTACGGTATTTTAAAAGTCATGCAGAGCGGCATCAGCCTCTCGTGCGGACTTATGCCCAATATGGAAAGTGCGAAACACGGAGCGGATCTTGTGAAGTATTTAAACGTCTGTGTCGGCCAGCATACCAATATCTGCGTGGGAAGACCGGTATCCGATCCCAAAGAGATTCCGTCTCTGGTGGATGAGAACGGAGAATTCTATTCCAGCAGGAAGTTCCATACGGCAAAGGAAGACTTTGTGGTCTATGAAGAAGCAATCCGTGAAGTGGAGGCGCAGCTCTTCCGTTTCCGTGAACTCATGGGCAGAGATCCCGAATACTTCGAAGGACATGCCGTACGCTCCGACAACTACCGTAAGGCGATCCGGGATGTTGCCGCAAAGTACGGACTGAAACATTCGGAAATGTACACCCGCGGCTATGATACGGCACTTGTGAATCAGCAGATCACCCGCCGCTACGGGATCAACAATCTTGCGGAAGACTACGATGCGGTTGCCTGCTTAAAGGAAACCGTAAGAACAACAGAAAGGGATTATCCGGGAATCTACGTCTGCCATCCCGGCTACGTGGATGCCTATCTTATGAAGCACAGCTCCCTGACACTGAACCGGACAAAGGATGCGGAGATGCTGTGCGATCCAAATGTATTGCAGTGGCTCAAAGAGCAGAAGGTCGAACTGATCTCCTACCGTGAGATCGGGAATGAATAGAGGAGGAAAGAACAATGGAAGAAAAGAAATTCCTGTGGGGCGGCGCCATCAGTGCCCATCAGTGTGAAGGTGCCTATAACGAAGGCGGAAAGAAACCGGCAACGGCGGATACGATGCTGGGCGGCAGCTTGAGAGAACACTGGGCATCGTTCGGCAACCCGATCGATCCTTCCCTCTACTACCCGACGCATAAAGCCATTGATTTCTATCACCGCTATAAAGAGGATATTGCGCTCTTTCATGAAATGGGATTCAACGCCTTGCGCTTAAGCATTGCCTGGAGCCGCATTTTCCCCAACGGCGGGCTTGATAATGAAGAGCCCAATGAAGAAGGTTTGAAGTTCTACGATGATCTCTTTGATGAACTCTTAAGAAACGGCATTGAACCGGTTGTTACTATCAACCACTATGAAACACCGCTGGCACTCTATGAGAAATACGGCGGATGGAAGAGCCGGGAGATGATCGGCTTATTCGAAAAATACTGCCGCGTCATCTTCACACGCTACAAAGACAAGGTAAAAACATGGATCAACTTCAATGAGATCAACTCCATGATGTTTGTCGGCTGTCTCGGTCCGGCGATCAAGATCGGCAGAAACGACCCGGATTTCCAACAGGTCATTTACCAGGCAGGACATTACATGTTAACAGCAGGAGCGATCGCGACAAAGCTCTGCCATGAGATTGTACCTGGCGGCAAAATCGGTGCCATGCTGGGCGGACATAAAATCTATGCCTATTCCTGCAATCCGGAAGATCAGCTGTTGGCCATGCTGGAAAATGAAAAGCAGTATTATTTCATTGACACCATGATGCAGGGCGGCTATCCGTATTATGCCAGACGCATCTGGGAAACGTATGATCTGAAGCTGGACATCACGGAAGAGGATCTGAAGCTCTTAAAAGAGAATCCATGCGACTATCTATCCTTCAGTTACTATCAGTCCATGACGGTCTCTTCCGATGACACGAAAAAACTGGCACCGGGCAACATGTCTTCCTCTGCCGCCAATCCGTATCTGAAAAGTTCGGAATGGGGTTGGCAGATGGATCCGACGGGTCTGCGCATCTTTATGAATGAACTCTACAGCCGCTACCGCAAACCTCTCCTCATTGCGGAAAACGGTCTGGGCGCAAAAGATGTTCTGGTCAACGGAACGGTGGAAGACGATTACCGCATTGATTATCTGCGGGATCACGTGCGTGCCTTCCAGGCTGCCATGAATGACGGCGTGGAACTCATGGGCTATCTTCCATGGGGATGCATTGATCTGATCAGCTGTTCCACGGGACAGATCTCCAAGCGTTACGGATTCATTTATGTGAATCTGGACGACGAAGGAAACGGCACGATGAAGCGCTATAAGAAAAAATCTTTTGACTGGTACAAACACGTCATTGCGACAAACGGCAGAGAATTATAAGAGAAAAGAAAAGCCGGTTTCCATGGAAATCGGCTTTTTGTGTTGGCTGTCAGTCTTCGTGTGGGAGTTTATCTTTCAGTGCCTGTATCAGGCGCTCGTTTTCAGCAAGTACGGCTTCACTGTGGATTAGTAGCCCTTCCCGGTAAAGATAATCCAGAGCAATCAGGTATCTCATCTCTTCTTCCGTGAAGTCATCTGCACTTAGAATATCCTCATCAGTTCCCCGTATGATGCACAGTTCCATCGCAAGATAGTCGGAATTGGTGTCAAGAAAGCCGGTTTTCCTTTCACAAATCAGGTAGGTCTTCCGGTTTCCGGGCTTTAAAGGAAGAAAGGCTTTTGTGGAGCGGAAGTCATAGGAAGGCAATACGAAATAGTCGAACCGGAGCTTCTGATTGATCTCTTCAACCGTGTCAATTTCAATCCCGCTCTTTTTTGCGGTTTCCTGAAGCGAGAGGAACATTCCTTTTTTGTACGTAGCGTTATAGACGGATTCTTCTTCCGTGATTTCTTCCGGCTGATAATAATCTTTCACAAAGTAAAGAAAGGCATCGTAATCCTTTTTCGGAGTGATGATTTTGTCAGAATAAGTATTCCTGAGAAGCAGGAATCTGTTATTGTTATTATTCATTTAATTAATACCTATGTATGTCGTATAAAGAGGAGCACCGTATTCTTCTCCATTAATATAGCCAACTTTAACAGAGGAGCTTAAAACGACGCGGGCACTGTTCACATTTGCTGGAATAATAATGTCAGTTAAATATTTGGACGCGTGTGTTCCGGCATTGTTTACATGATACGTGACATTTGTTCCTGCAGTACCAAAAGAGCCATATAATTCGTTTGTAATCTGGTTCGATGAATAGATAGATACCTTAGCAAACTTAAAATAACTTAAGCTGTATGGACCATCATAATGTATGTAAAGCTGGCAAGTGGAAGAAGTTCCATTACGGTTCAGTGCAAAATATACTGTTGGCGAACTGGCATATTGGATGATTCCCGGTTCTTCTTGTACATCGGCATGAAGATGATTTGAGTAATGCAGAAGCATTAGGAAGGATAATAATCCTGTAAGTAATAAGGTAAAAATAGTTTTTTTTCTTCTGAGTCTCATAAGCGTTGTTTCCTTCTCTTTCCGTATTCATTATATCAGTTTATGTGGCGGAAGAATCCAGCGTGTTCTTTTCCGCATTCCGATAGTTTTCTATTTGGGAAAAAGGTACAATAGAAAAGAGGAGTGATGCTTATGAGAATACAGATGGTTGGAACCGGAGCAATTGCGGCGAAGGAACGCAGTGCAGCAGCACTGATCGATGATACCTTTCTGATTGACTGCGGTAACGGAATCTATAAGACTCTATTGGAACAGGGAATCGACCCGCTGAAGATTGAGACGCTTTTAGTCAGCCACATTCATGGAGACCACTTTCTGGATGTGCCGTTTCTGATCATTGTGAGAAGCTTTACTCCCTGTGAAAAGCCGCTGAAGATCATTGCGCCGGAAGGATTGACCTATGCGATGAGCGAGATCACGCGTCTCATGTACAGCGACATTGAACCGCTGGATCAGCTGTTAAAGATGGGCAATACGGTCATTGAAGAATATGAAAGCCTGAAGAAGGAAACAGTAAACGGCTATACGCTGACTTCCTATGAAATGGATCACGGGGACTTTGAGCCAAGCTACGGCTTTGTAATCTCAGACTCTAAGAAAACACTGGGCTATTCCGGTGACAGCACGTATTGCAAAGAAGTGGAAAAAATCATGAAGAAAAGCGATGCGGCCGTAATGGAGATGTCCTTTGTGAAGGAAGGTGCCTCTCATATGGGTGTAGACAGCATCCAAAAGCTGGCCAGGAAGTATCCCAATAAAATGATTGTGACTACGCATATGAGCACTTCTGCCAGAGAGGAAGGCAGAAAGCGGAACCTGAGCAATGTGATCATCCCGACTGACGGCGATGTCATTCACATCTAGGAGGATCCATGAAGCGGAAATTTGTTTTCTTTGATATCGACGGGACCCTGACGGACCGCTCGAACAATGAAGTGGTTCCTTCGGCCAGGGCAGCTTTGAAACAGCTGCAAAAGAACGGGCATCTGGTGGCCATTGCGACCGGCAGAGCCTACTATAAAGCCAAGGGGCTGATGGAAGATCTCGGAATCACGGAGATGGTTTGTTACGGCGGAGGCGGAATCGTCATTGATTCCAAACTGCTCTATATGAAGCCTCTGAACCGGGAGAATGTTCTGAAGATCTATGACGAAGCCTGTGAGAAGGGGTACGGCACGGGATTCTTACTGGAAGACAGCATCAATCTCTACAGCAGTAACAACCTTTTTGTTGAACAGACGGGAGGCAGAAAGGAACCGACAAAGATGGTGATCGACCCTTCCTTTGACCCGCATCAGCTCAGGGATATCTATAAGATCTACGTGGCCTGTCCGATGGATAAAGAGAAGGATTTTCAAACGAGAGACCTGGTCGGACATATCCGGTTTGAAAAAGAGTATCTGACCTATCAGTACGATGCCAAGGATCAGGGAATTATTGAGATGGTAGAGTACTATAAGGGAGACTTAAGCGATGTCATCGTCTTCGGAGACGATGAGAACGATGAGGTCATGTTCCGGAAGGAATGGACCAGCGTCCATGGGCAATGCCACAGAGCGCTTAAAAGCGAAAGCGGACTTTGTGACAAAGCGGAACGTGGATGACGGAATTGAATATGCATTGAAAACATTCGGTTTGATATAAATGACGGAGGAAAAAAGAATGAAACTGCTAATTGTTGTCGACATGCAGAAAGACTTCGTGGACGGAAGTCTCGGCACCAAGGAGGCGGAAGCCATTGTGGACGGTGTCGCAAAGGAAATTGCCAAAAAGAAGTATGACAAGGTCTATGCCACCTATGACACGCATCAGGCAAACTACCTGAATACCAATGAAGGAAAGCATTTGCCGGTGGTGCATTGCGTGGAAGAAACGGACGGCTGGCAGCTGAATGAGAAGGTGGCCAAGGCGCTCGCCAAGCGTGAGGATGTTGTTTATCTGCGCAAGCCGACCTTCGGAAGCGAAGAGCTGGTGAAGTGCGTCAGGGAAGATGCCGCAAAGGAAACCATTGAGAGCATTACCCTGATCGGCTTATGCACGGATATCTGCGTTATCAGCAATGCCCTGTTACTGAAAGCGGCATTCTATGAAACGGAGATCAATGTTATCAAAGATCTCTGTGCCGGGGTAACACCGGAAAGCCATGAAGCGGCTCTGACCACCATGAAGATGTGTCAGATCGATATATTATAGGAGAGAAGTAATGAAACAGATTATTACAAGTTTACTGGAAACCGACTTATACAAGATTTCCATGGGACAGGCCATCTACCATCAGTTCAGTGACTACAAGACGACCTGGACCTTCAAGTGCCGCAATACGGATGTGAAGTTCACCCATGAGATGGTGGAAGAGATCAAGCGGCAGATCTCCCTTTACTGCAATCTGCACTTCAGTGAAGACGAACTGCAGTACTTAAACAACATCAGGTGGATCAAAGGCAGTTATGTTGACTTTCTGCGCTTATGGCAGCCGCGCTACAAGGACTTCCATTTCTCGGAAGACGATCCGTGCGGTCTTTCCATTGAGACGACGGGTACGTGGCTGAACACCTCCATGTATGAGATCCCGACGCTGGCCATTGTGAATGAAGTCTACTTCCGCATGGCCCATAACTACGATGAGCTCTATGCCTCCTTTAAGGAAAAGCTGAAAGAGAAGAAGGAATGGCTCTTAAGCGGAAAATATGAGATCGGCAACTGCTCCGAATTCGGTCTGCGCCGCCGGCTGAGCGCGGAAGCCCAGGAGGAAGCGGTGAAGGAACTGGCGGAAGTCACATGGGACAAATGCGGCTCCAACTGCGTCGGTACTTCCAATATCTACCTGGCGAAGAAATACCATCTGATTCCGGTCGGTACGATGGCCCATGAATGGATCATGTGTGTCGGCCAGGGCAACCATAAGCATAACCCGGCCTACTCCAATTACTATTCCCTGAGCGCCTGGGTCAGAGAATACGGCGTACAGAACGGAACAGCCTTAACGGATACCATTACGACCGACTGCTTCCTGCGCGACTTTGACCTCACGTATGCGACGCTCTTCTCCGGGGTACGCCATGACTCCGGTGACCCGATTGCCTGGGGCGAAGCGATGATTGCCCACTATGCGGGACTCGGCATCGATGCGAAAACAAAGACGTTATTATTCAGCGATTCTCTGAACTTTGAAAAGGCCGATCAGATCTACCGCCATTTCAAGGACCGCTGCAAGGTGGCCTTCGGAATCGGAACATACATTTCCAACGATACGAACGTGAAGGCACTGAACATCGTCATGAAAGTGACCCGCTGCAACGGTCAGGACGTCGCCAAGATCTCCGATACACCGGGCAAGGGCATGTGCAAGAATCAGGATTATGTGGACTATCTGGAGCGGAGCATCCGGTGGAGAATGGAAAACGAGGTAATGAAATATGTTTAATGCGGAAAAGGAAACTCAGAATATCATAGCGTTTATTCAAGACTACTATCAGAAGCACAATCTGAAGGGTGCGGTGCTGGGTGTCTCCGGCGGAAAGGACTCCGGGGTTGTCTCGGCGCTTCTTTGCGCGGCACTCGGTCCGGAAAATGTGGTCGGCTTAACGCTGCCGTGCCACTCCAAACCGGAAGATGCCCGGGATGCCAATCTGGTCGCGAAACACTTCGGCTTTGAGATGATCAATATCGACCTCACGGACACCTATGACACCTTCCAGAAGCAGATCGATGCGCTTGGCGATTACAGTAAGGAGGAGAAGAAAAACTCCGAGATCAACTTAAAACCGCGTCTGCGCATGGCGACCTGTTACTACATGGCGGCATTGCTGTCGGCAACACGCGGCGGAACGTATCTTGTTCCGATGAACGGCAACCTGTGCGAGCGCTTTGTCGGCTATTATACCAAGGGCGGCGACAATGTCGGTGACATCTCTCCGATCGGAAATCTGATGGTGGATGAAGTCATCGCGGTCGGCGCGGTATTGGGCGTCCCGGAACAGGTGCTCTACCGGACGCCGGATGACGGCTTAAGCGGCATGAGCGATGAGCAGAAGATGGGCGTAAGCTACAAGGACATCGCCAAGGTCATCAAGGGCGAAGAAGTACAACAGGAAGCTTACGAGAAGATCATGCGCATGCACAACGGCTCGCTGCATAAGCTGAACATCCCGATGTATGAACCGGAGAGCCATTAATGCGCATCGGCATTTACTGCGGTTCCTTTGATCCGGTCCATCGGGGACACGTCAAAATCGCAAGGGCATGCGTGAGGCAGAAGCTCTGCGACGAAGTGTGGGTCATTCCGACGGGAAACTACTGGCACAAGCAGGACTTAAGCCCGGTGCAGGAGCGGATTGCGTTATGGAAACTGTATGAGAGTGACACTTTGAAAGTGGACAGCACCCATAATGACATTCCGTATACCTATGAACTCTTCCGTGAATTGGTCAAAGAGTATCCGGAACACGAGTTCTGCCTGGTCTTAGGCGGGGACAATCTGGTGAAGTTTGACGAGTGGAAGGAATATCAGGAACTTTTGAACTACCGTTTTCTGATTCTGCCGCGCGAACCGGTCAATTCCAGGACGGTACGGAAGTATATGAAGGAATACGGAAAAGAGAATTACAGTCTGATCCGTCTGGACAATATCCCGATCAGTTCCACCTACATCCGTGAGAATCTGGATGACTTTGAAAAGGTCAGGGGAATGATCGATAAAAAGGTATACGATCTCTTACGGAAGCAGAGAAACAGTGCAGTCCGGTAATTCCGAAGGCATTTATGAAAACAGAAAAAAGCAGGAATGCGGCAGATTCACGCAATGTGAATCCGGACCGGATTCCTGCTTTTTATTTGTCTTCCCATTTCTTTGTGAGATGATTCCACTGCTTGTGAAATGCTGATTCTTCTCTGATGGATCTGACAATTGGGGACAAAAAAACCGAGAGAAACTGAACAGTTTCACTGAATGAGAAAGAATCAGTTGCCTGCTTCTGTTTTTTGAATGCTTCCCACCTGTTCGAAAACAGCGGGTGGTTTATAAAATTGTTATCATACAGGAAAGAATCGTCAATTCTGGTTTTTCGATGACGGAATGTTTCCTCGATTGCTTCCTTTAGTTCAGATGAGTGAAAATCAAAATTTGAGGCTAATAATTGAATATCATAGAAATCTTTTAGCCTTCCGTTACTGTAACCAAGTTGGACTATGGCTTCGTATTTTTCGGCAATGACACTTTCTTTTGAATAGGCATACAAAACAGGAGAGTCCATATTCAAAATGGTGGGGTAAACCATTTTACTTTTTTCGGGGAACACAACATCACCAAATCCGATATCTATGGAAATTGAAATTCTTGTTTTATCCAGATAGGCTACTGTAGAAACGTTGACACCATGGTATTCTTTGAATTCTGTAATTGGAATCACTTTTATATTGTCTAGGTCATATTTCAAGAAGTCACCGGTATCTATCGAAAATATTTGTATAAATACCTCTTTTATATTGGATGTTTCATTGCTGATATGCTGTGCCAGAAGATCTATATCCCTGGTTACGCGAGGGAAGTCGCTCCCAAATATAGCGTACAGCAGAATTCCACCCTTAAGAACAAACTTGCCGGAATATTTGGAAAGAGACAATCGGTACAGAGTTCTTTCCAATCCAAATATCGTATAAAGTTCCTGCAATGGCAAACCTGATTTTTTTGCCTGATTTCTCAATCTGTCTTTGATGGAAGCAACATTATTCATGCCAAAACCTCCAGGTATGTTCTCATCTGTTTTTCACATCCGTCCGCTTTTGAATAACGTATCAGTTTGTTCAGATCCCTGTCAGACCTTTTTAGATAATTTGTCAGAACTTCCTTTGTTTCTTCGATACCGATGGATTCCCGGTATTTCACAATATCGGCAACTACTTTTTCTATTTCAAAGATACTGAATTCACTCCCGTTTGCACTGTATGTTGTAACGGCAAAATTGAAGTATTTTTTTTCCATATAGTGAAGTTTGACGGGAGGCCAATCCGGGAAAGAAGGAACGTAGGAATTTGCCTGTACAGTGACATCAACGGCCATAGGGCGATTGTTGGACAGATCATAATACACTGCAGCGCTCATAAAACTGATTACACCATTTGGCACATAGGCTTTTGCATAAGTAAAATCAGATTCCTCACCATCATATGTGTTGTTCTGATAGTATGTGTTGTTGATCTTCGTTATATATCCGTCCCTGACAAATAAGCTGATCTGATAAGGCGAATAGTTTTCGAGAAGTTTTTTTCTGGGAATAAACTGCCCAAATGCATTTAGAGAAGTGTGCTCTGTGACCATGTTGATATCTTTCCTTTCTACAACTATTATAACATTTTTGTTAAAAATATCTAGTCCAAATATTAAAATAGGACTAGATAAAATAAAAACATATATGGAAAAGATACCGGGACGAATTATCGAAAAAAGAAGCCTGAATGAAGGCTTCTTTGTCATTTACAGCAGTGAGATCTCTCTGCGGTCGCTATTCAGGATGTTTGAGCTCAGCACATTGACTCCCAGGCAGTCAACCAGAAGCTTCTGCAGCTCTGCCAGTGCATCTTTGAGTTCCTCTTTCCGGGTATCGTCCGGAATCTCCATGATGATGAATTCCCTGACGGTAGTATCCGTGACGCAGGTGCGGACACCGTCACGCCAGTTCCAGCAGCGGCAGACGGCACCTTTTTCATCATAATAGATTACTTCACCCGGAAGCGGCGGCTCTTCCTTTTCGCTTCCTAACGGCAAAAAGGACTCGTCTCCTTTGGCAATACCCAGATGGAGGTCCCCTGCAAAGGTGTCGAGGTCTTCCGCTCCGATCGGGAAGGCATATTTCAGGGAAATGGAATTGGTGATATCCACAATAGGGGAGATATTGGAAACCGGGTTATTGTGCAGCACACGCTTTAAGAGTGCTTCTATGGAGCAGCGCGCTCCTTTTTTGGTGGGGAAGCGGGAATAGGCGCTCCGCCAGTAGGCAACCACGGGGTTTTCCGAGATGACATCGGATACAAGATACTTTTTTGCGGCAAGATTTGCCTCGCTTAAAAGCCCGGCGAGAAACTCCGCCTGTTCCGGATTTTCTGCACTGTTTCCGCGGACATTTTCAATACATAAGACAGCAAGGCTGGCCTTCGGGAAGATCTTCCAGAAAGCGTCGTCGGCAATAAACTTCATAAGGGACTCTCTCCTTTTTTCCTATTATATAGAATACAGGGAAAAAGAGGGAGTTTTTGTCTGTTATTTTTGGTACGTTACCGCCGGAAATATGCATGTTATGATGAAATCTTTTCTTTTTTTGAAAAAGATATTGAAACGCGCGCAAAAACGAATATAATAATTTCGTAGTGATAAAATTTAACTTTTTGTTAAGTAATATCAAACAAGAAAGGAGCCGCGGATGGATCTCGGAAAACGACTGAAACAGCTGAGAATGAAGAACGGACTGACGCTTGAGGAACTTGCTTCAAGAACGGAACTGAGCCGGGGATTTCTCTCACAGCTGGAACGAAATATTGCTTCTCCGTCCATTTCCACGTTAGAGGATATCGCTGAGGTACTGGGGGTATCGATGGCGGAATTCTTCTCGGAAGCAGTGGAAAAGAAAGTGGTCTTTACGGAGCAGGACTATTTCGTTGATGAAAAGGAAGAGATGACGATCACCTACGTGGTTCCGAGTGCCCAGAAGAATCAGATGGAGCCGCTTTTGGTGGAACTGACTCCTAATGGAACAAGCCAGATCATCCTGCCGCATGCCGGCGAGGAGATGGGGTATGTTCTGCAGGGAAAAATCTCGCTGATGAATCTGACTGCCAGAACAAGCCATACGGTGAAGAAGGGGGAGACCTTCTACATCAAGGGCGACAGCCGCCACTGCTTAGTCAACAACGGCAAGAGCGCGGCGAAAATCCTGTGGATCTCGACTCCACCAATTTTTTAAGAGGGTAGAACTATGAAGAAATTAATTGAATTCCGTAACATTGTGAAATCCTTCGACGGAAACGTCGTCTTGAAGGGAATCAATCTGGACATCTACGAAAACGAATTCGTCACACTGCTCGGACCTTCCGGATGCGGCAAGACAACGCTGTTACGGATTCTGGGAGGCTTCCTTGACGCAGATGAAGGAGAAGTCATCTTCGACGGACAGGATATTTCCAAAGTGCCGGCCTACAAGCGTGAGGTCAACACGGTCTTCCAGAAATATGCCTTATTCCCGCATCTCAATGTTTACGACAATATCGCGTTCGGCTTAAAGCTCAAAAAGACTTCCAAGGACGTCATTGAGCAGAAGGTCAACCGTATGTTATCTCTGATCGGACTGGAAGGGTACGGCGACAGAGACGTCAATCTGCTGTCCGGCGGACAGCAGCAGCGTGTTGCCATCGCAAGAGCTCTGGTCAACGAACCGTACGTCCTCTTACTGGACGAACCGCTGAGTGCACTGGACAAAGCGCTGCGCAAGGAAATGCAGTATGAGCTGAAGCGGATCCAGCAGGAAGTCGGCATCACATTCATCTTTGTCACCCATGACCAGGAAGAAGCCTTAACGATGTCTGACAAAATCGTCGTCATGAAAGACGGCATTATCCAGCAGATCGGAACACCGACGGAAATCTACAATGAGCCGGTCAATGAATACGTTGCCCACTTCATCGGGGAAAGCAACATCTTCGACGGCATCATGAAAGACGACTACCTCGTGCATTTCGACGACAAGGACTATCCGTGTGTGGATTACGGCTTCAAGCGCAACGAACCGGTGGATGTCATGATCCGTCCGGAGGACCTGGAAATCGTGGCCAGAGGCAAGGGAACGATCCCGGGCGAAGTCAAGTTTGTCCTATTCAAGGGCATCCACAACGAAGTGACGGTCCAGACCAGCTCCGGTACTTCCAAGACGGTCACGATGCATGTCATCGATAACCACGACCTCTTCAATGCCGAAGCCAATGAAAAGATCTCCGCCAACGACTTCTATATGGACTTAGAGGACGTCAGCAAGCTGAGCGATACGGAAGTCATCGCGAGAGCCAATGCCCAGGCGTGGGACGAAGAAGACGAATTCCTGTCCTTAAAGACAGTGGAATACAACATTCCGGAAGAACCGGGAACTTACGATGTGACCTTCGGAACGGCCAAGGGCACGGAGATCACCATCAAGGCGTTCGTGCTGGAACCGAAATTCACGGAAGACGACAAGCAGGGGGTTGGCGTTGCGGCGTTCGACTTCTTCATCACTGCCGATGAATTAAAGGAAAGCATCGCGCTGGATACGGACTTATGCATCTGGGCGAAAGCCGAGGCATGGGATCTGGAAACCGGCAAACCGATTGAGATCTACGATGTCATTTACGACTTCGATGAGGAAAATATTCAGGAAGGCGATTACAAGATTACCTATGCGGTTCAGGGCCGTGAATTCAAGGTTCACACCACCAAGAACGTGGAAGTCGGCCGCAAGGTGGACTTACTGATCGAACCGGAAAGCATCCATGTCATGAGCAAGATGGGGTTCTAGGAACATGAAAACATTTTCCAAGTTAACCTGGCCGTACATCGCCTGGATCAGTGCCTTCGTCGTACTGCCGATGGTGCTGATTCTGCTGTATGCCTTCACGGTGGAGGGCAACAGCATTATCACCTTCCATTTCACCCTGGAGAACTTCGCCAAGTTCTTCTCGGATGCCATCTTCCCGATGGTCTTATGGAGAAGCTTGAAGATTGCCTTCTTTACGACAGTCATCTGCATCCTGATCGGCTATCCGGCCGCGTACGTGATTGCGGAGATGCCGGAGAAGAAACAGGACTTCTTCATTCTGTTAATTACCTTACCGATGTGGATCAACATGCTGATCCGCACCTACTCCTGGAAGGGCATTCTGTCCTACTTCAGCTTCGATTCGCAGATCAACGTCATGATCGGCATGGTATACAACTTCCTGCCGTTTATGATCCTGCAGATCCATACCTCTCTCAGCAAGCTGGACCGCAACCTATTGACTGCGGCCAAGGATTTGGGAGCCAATGAAGTGGAAACCTTCCTGCGGGTAACGCTTCCGCTCTCCATGAGCGGTGTCATTTCGGGAATTACCCTGGTATTCTTGCCGGCCGTCTCCAGCTTCTTTATTCCGAAGCTCTTGGGCGGAGGGGAATACGTGCTCATCGGTAACCTGATTGAAAACTACTTCATCTCGGTAGGCAACTGGAACTACGGCAGTGCGATCTCCCTGATCATGGCACTGACGATCATTGCGTCCATGTACATTACCAAGAAGATTGATAAAAAGACGGGAGGAGAAGAATAATGAACAAACTGGGTAAATTCTTTTCCAAGAGCTATGTCTGGCTCGTCATGCTGTTCTTCTACATCCCGATCTTCTATGTCATGCTCTTCAGCTTCAACAAGTCGAAAAGCCTGACGAAGTTCACCGGCTTCTCGCTGCAGTGGTATCAGAAGATGTTTGAATCGAGATCCATCCGCGAAGCCATCTACTACACTGTCATTATTGCGGTGATTGCGACGGTGGTCGCCACCGTGATCGGAACACTGACTGCCATCGGCCTCAGCAAGAGCAACAAGATCCTGCGGGCCATCGTACTGCAGATCAATGACATTCCGATGATGAACCCGGATATCGTCACGGCGATCGGCTTCATGTTGCTGTTCACATCGCTGAATATCGAAAAGGGATTCGGAACCATACTTCTGGCTCACATCTCCTTCTGTATTCCGTATGTGATCCTAAGCGTCATGCCGCGCTTACGCCAATTGGACGATAACCTGGCGGAAGCGGCGCTGGATTTGGGTGCCACACCGCTGCAGGCGTTGACGAAAGTCATCATTCCACAGCTCAAGGGAAGCATTGTTTCCGGAGCTCTGATTGCCTTCACCATGAGTTTCGACGATTTCGTGATCAGTTTCTTCACTTCGGGACCGAAGGTGAGCAACATCGCCATTTACGTTTATTCTTCGATCAAGCGGATCAATCCGACGATCAACGCGCTCTCTACGATTATCGTAGTGATCGTGACTTTGGTACTCATCATTGTCAATGTGGTACCGATGGTAAAAGAA
Source organism: uncultured Erysipelotrichaceae bacterium (assembly GCA_902803495.1). Taxonomy (GTDB): domain Bacteria; phylum Bacillota_I; class Bacilli_A; order Erysipelotrichales; family Erysipelotrichaceae; genus RUG14871. The sequence goes on along the minus strand of CADCPY010000010.1, from coordinate 1,713 downwards.
AAGAAAAAATTAAAGGAGATTGCACAATGAAAAAATTAACGGTTTTACTCTTAAGTGTCTTACTGCTCGTCTCTTTCACCGGCTGCGGCAAGAAAGAAGAGGGCAACAAGGATTTCGATCCGATCGCGGAATTCGGAACCAATGAATTATATGTCTTTAACTGGGGCGAATACATCGACGAAGCCAATATCGCCGAATTCGAAAACAGATATAACGTCAAGGTCTTCTACAAGACATTTGACTCCAATGAAGAAATGTACACGGCAATTGTCGGCGGTGATAAATATGACATCATCGTTCCGTCCGACTACATGGTCGAACGCTTAATCAAGGAAGACATGATCCAGCCGCTGGACTTAAGCCTCATCACAAACCTGGGCAACCTGGCAGACGGCTTAAAATCCCCGGACTATGACCCGACTCATGCCTATTCCGTTCCTTACTTCCAGGGCTCCATCGGTATCGTCTACGATACAACAAAGGTCACGGAAGCGGAACTGGAAGAAAAGGGCTGGAACATCCTGCTTGACACCAAGTATGCCGGAGAGATCTGCATGTACAACGCAGACAGAGACAACTTCCTGCCGGCCATCAAGGCCTTAGGCTTCTCCGTCAACGACAACAACGAAGAAAACATCCAGAAAGCCTATGAATGGCTCTTACAGCAGAAGAAAACCATGAACCCGGCTTACGTCACAGACGAAGTCAACGACATCATGATCAACGGTGAAAAGACACTGGCGGTCGCTTACAGCGGCGCAGCCACTTACATCATGAGCGAAAACGAAGACATGGGTTACTATGAACCGAAACAGGGCACCAACGTCTGGAGCGATGCCATGTGCATTCCGAAGACTTCCACCAGCCAGAAACTGGCCCATGCCTGGATCAACTTCTGCCTCGAACCGGAAGTCGCGAAAGCCAATTCCTTATATGTCGGATACACATCCGATGTTCAGAGCGTGATCGACGAACTGTCCGAAACGGAATTCGCCGGCATCAACGCCTACAAACCGAGAGTCGGTTATGAACTCGATGAAGAGTATCATGACGACAACATCTTAAAGACAAGACTGGCCGAACTCTGGAACCAGGTCATGTTCAACTAATCAGAAACAAACAGAACAAATATGACACCTTCGGGTGTCATATTTCAAAGAGGAGGGTACAGATATGCGTAATGTAACGGTAGGCTTAGTGCAGATGAGCTGCAGCAGAAATCAGGAAGAAAATCTCATCAAAGCGGAGAAGATGGTGCGGGATTTGGCAAACAAGGGTGCCAACATCATCCTGCTTCCGGAACTCTTTGACCGCTGGTATTTCTGTCAGGAAAAACGCTATGAATACTATCAGTATGCCAGACCGCTCAACGAGCATCCGTCCGTAATCATGGGGAAGCGTCTGGCGAAGGAACTTCATGTGGTATTGCCCATCAGCTTCTTTGAGCTTGACGGGAATACGACTTACAACTCCATGGCCATGATCAACGCGGACGGGGAGTGTCTCGGTGTTTACCGCAAGACGCATATTCCGGATGACCACTTTTATCAGGAGAAGTTCTACTTCACTCCGGGCAATACCGGTTTCAAAGTGTTTGATACGGCATACGGCAAGATCGGTGTCGGCATCTGCTGGGATCAGTGGTTCCCGGAAACGGCCCGCTGTCTGGCCTTAAACGGCGCAGAGATCCTGCTCTATCCGACGGCCATCGGT
>CADCPY010000009.1 GCA_902803495.1 uncultured Erysipelotrichaceae bacterium | reverse complement strand
TCCGAAACATTTAAAGAGACCGTTGCCAAGAAGAGTGAAGAGTTGAAAAACTGGTTCTCCAACCTGGGGAAATAAGAGGTCTGCCGTACTGACCACCCGCATGATACCAGTTTCCTTTTGCCTAATCTCGGGCTATTGAAAATCATAGATAAAAATATAGTTTTCATAGATGCACCTGAACGGATGGGAGCAAAAAAGCATTGATATCCCTGACTTTTAGAGACACTGGACTTGTTACGGATTTATGACCGGAATTCATTTGGCAAATGCTCACTTTCATGGAGGACAATCGGTTCTGACCGGGAGTCATATGCGTGACATCAGTAGAAGCAGAGAAGTCACTTGATATCTTTTTCGGGCGAACTCAAAAAAGTGCTTGAATAAGAAAATAGCCTCGTTTTTTCGTTGAAAACGAGGGAAAAAAGACAAGTTTGACGGATATCTTTTGAGCCATTAGACATGGCTTTTTTTTGGCTGTGCCTTCTATAATAACACGAATTCATCAGGGTCAACTCAGGAGGTATTTTTTATATGCAGAATAAAATCATGAAACTATTGCTGGTGATGATTGCAACAATAAGTGTAGGTATAGCGGTATTTTTCACTTTAACTGTTGAAGTCCCTGTATTAAAGACAGGTATTCCAGCCGGAACAGTCATTATGCCAGATAATCTGACGGAAAAAGAGGGAATGACGGAAAAGAATAGATGTACTTTCCGCACATCTTTTCCGCTGTTTTCTTTCCTAGACTCTTGGATCCGCTTCCTGCCACGGAACTTCCGTATAGTTTCCGACTCCCATCCCGCCGGCGACAGGGATGATGGCACCCGTAATATATCTGGCCATATCCGTGACTAAGAAGAGGGCTGTATATGCCATTTCTTCCGGTTTGGCAAATCTTCCGTTCGGAATCATGGACTGGGTCAGTTCTCTCTGCTCCGGACTGATCGTGGAATAGATATCCGTATCCGTAGCACCCGGGCAGATGCAGTTGACTGTGATGTCGTGCTTTGCATAATCCAGTGCCGCACTCTGCGTTAAGGAGATCACTGCGCGCTTTGCCCCGGAGTAAACGGAATAGTTTGCGGTCGGATAAATGCCTTCCGCAGAGGAAATATTAATAATGGTGCAGTTACGGGAATTGGATTTCAGCATTGCCTTGACCGCATATTTGATTCCCATAAAGACACCGATATAGTCAATGTCCGTAACTCTCTTGAATTCCGCTGTTTCATATTCATGGATCGGATGCAGCAGTGTTCCCGCACCGGCATTGTTAATTAAGACATTCAGCTGACCGTATTTCTCTACCGCAAAGTCCATGACTTTCTTCACATTTTCTTCGTTAGAAACATCTGCCTGGCAGAAGAGTGCTTCGCCGCCTTTTGCGCGGATCTCTGCCGCAATCTTTTCACCCAGTTCAGCTCTTCTGGCCGTTAACACAACCTTCATGCCGTTATCCGCAAAGACTTCCGCAATCGCCTTGCCGATTCCCGCCGTAGCTCCGGTAACAACCGCTACCAGTCCTTTGACACTTTCAAAACTGTTCATAAATCATACCTCATTTCAACCCAAATTCTACCATTTCCCGGTAAATGGTCTTTTTCACATATAGCCAATAATGTATAATAATGTTACAGATTAGAAAATGTGAGTAATAATATGAAGAATCAAACAAAAGAAATGATTGCGGAAGCATTCAAACAGCTGCTAAGAAAACAAAATTTCCGGGAAATCACGGTCACGGAAATCTGTGAAGCCGTCGGTTGCCAGAGGAGAACCTTTTACTACCATTTTGACGATAAATACCAGCTTGCGGCCTGGATCTACACCCAAACCATGAATACGGTCTGGGATCCGAACTATGGTCCCTATGATTTCAGGGAAAACTATATTGCCGGTCTCATAGCCATTCAGAAAGATACTGACTTGTATCGTAAAGTATTACCCGATGATGCTCTCAGCGGTTTATATAAGCATATTGTCCAATACGGAGACACCATGTTTGAAGAAAGAATCCGCAAAAATCATCCGGAAGTTGCAGTGGATGAGAATCTTCGTTTCATGATTCACTATTCCAATCAGGCGCAGATCTGTGTTATCCGGGAATGGCTTTTTTCCCCGCATCCGGAAGAGGCTTCTTCCCTTGTCGCAAAGATCCTTGAGGCATTCCCCGAAAGATTAAGAGGCTTATTATTGTAACTATATAGATCCTGGCGAAGACTTTTGCGGTATTTGTATCTTTGCCGTTACTAACTTCATGTAAAAAGCCCATCCGTTACTTATATCCCGGATGAGCTTTTGTTCTTAAGAACAACAGGCATGCCTGTTTATAAATTGGAAAACTGATCTATTGATTTGATTTCATCCATTCCTGCGCATAGTACAGCGGAACATTAACCATCCTATCCTGTTCTCTGTATCCGGACATGGAGAAGCGCCACCCGAAGAGGTTTGTGTTGCTGTCGAGGACAGTGCGAAGACTTTTCGATCTCAAATTCTCCTCTGCTTTCACTTCAATCGGGTAGATTCTTTCTTTCTGAATCACGAAATCGATTTCCATTGTCGAGTTATCATTCGAATAATAATAAGGAGTGCATCCTGCAGACATTATTTCCTGACAGATATACTGTTCCGTAAAGGAGCCTTTATATTCCGCAAAAATACTGTCACCAATCAAAACCTGACTGGCAGGAGTATCATTCATGGCACCAAGCAGGCCCAGATCACTGACAAACAGTTTGAAACCGTCGAAGTCTTCGTAATGTTTCAGCGGATAATCGATCTTCTTTACCCGGTTTACCTTATAAACCAACCCCGCATTTACCAGCCACTGAATGGCGTCCTCAAACTCTTTTGCCCTGGCCCCTTTTTTCAGAGCGCTGAAAATAAACTTCTTGTTTTCCTTCGCAATCTGTGCCGGAATCGAATGGTATACCATGCGCACTTTCGCCAACTGACTTGCCGGTATATGCTTGGAAAAATCCTGTTCGTAATCCCTGCGGATCCGCTTCTGGATATTTCTTGTCTCAATCAGATTCTGCGTTTCCACATAGTATTGAACAACTTCCGGCATTCCCCCGGTATAGTAATACTGTCTTAACTGTTCCTGAAACAAAGAATTCAGTCCCGAATCACGCATCCAGTCGTGGCTTTTGATATAAGAGATTAACATATCCTTTCCGTTCGCCATAAGAAACTCCGTAAAAGACATGGGATACAACGTCATCTCATCCACTTTTCCCACCGGAAATCCTGTGCCGGCATGAACACTGATTCCCAGCAAGCTTCCCGCGACAACGATATGGTATTCCGGTGCATTTTCCTGAAAGTATTTCAGTGATGTCAACGCAAGGGGAATCTCCTGTATTTCATCCAGAATGATCAGTGTTTCCTCTTTCCGGATCACTTCATTTGTTACGGCAGAAAAAGTCCGAATCAGCCGTTCCGTGTCAAAATCGAAAAAACTACCGGATAATATGGGATTATTGTCACAGTTGATATATGCCACATTCTGATATTCATTCTTCCCGAACTCTTTCAATATCCAGGTTTTCCCCGTCTGTCTGGCGCCATATAAGATCAGCGGTTTTCTGTTCTTTTTGTTTTTCCATTCAAGAAGGGAATCATATATTGTTCGTTTCATAGACATCACCACACTTTTCTAGGGGAACTTTCATCATTATATTACACTTTTCTAGGGGAACTTTGCAACAATCATTACACTTTTCTAGGCGAACTTTTGCACATGCCCTACACTTTTCTAGGGGAATTTTCGTGTGAACATTATATTTTTATGAACGAATACCTGTTTTCCCACAGAAAAAGGGAGATTATCTCTCCCCTGAATTGAATCATTGAATCACGGAAAATATCCTACTGCACCCTGGTAAAGATGGTCGCATTTTCAAATTCACCGATGGCTTCCTCCCTGGACCAGATCAAAAGATTCCCGTCAATCAAAAACTGTCCTTGACTTCCTTTTTCTCCGTGAAGTTGATACTGCCGCCGCGCTCCAGCTGTACCGGTGTCACATAGCAGCGGTCACCCTTCCTGTCCCCGTCCGTATCCACGCTTCTTAAGTCAAAGGAAGCGGGCAGCGGGCAGTCCCGCCAGGATTCACTGTAATCCTTCTGAGGTACTTCAGGCGCGCGTGAGCAGGCACAGAGTGCCAGAAAAGAAATGCATTATAGAATGATAACCGGCTTTTTCATCACTGGTGCTCCTGATCGACTGATCAAATGAAAAATGAGGCTATTGCCTTCTTTGATGAATATGAAATGATAACGGTTTTGATTCATTCAATTCTATCACAATCCCGGGGAATGCACCATTTTTCCGCAGATTCTCCGGCAAAAAAAGTGTCCGGGATGTTTCCTCCGGACACGGTATTGTTTTATTCTTTATTCTTCGGAACTTTCAGATCACTGAAATCCTGCTTTGGCAGCGGATTGAATGCATATTGATCCGGTAAGAAACCGCAGTAATATAAAGGAAAGGTCAGAAATCCATCTCCTTTTCCGACATTTGTATCTGCAATTTTTATTGCCGGATGTTTCCCGTATTTTTCCGGATGACTGAGAACATGCTTTAGACTGGTTATCTTCCCATTCGCAGACTTGCACTCAATAATTGTTTCCTTCCCGTTCAGATTCACAACAAAATCCAGTTCCGGCGACCCGCTGGCTCCCCTGTAGTAATACAGTTCCTGTCCTTTTTCATAGAAAGAACAGGCGACCATGTTTTCTGCGATTGCTCCCTTGTAGGCACCGATATCCCCACTCAGGATCTTAGCGGCCGTTTCACTTCCAAGCTGGGATATCAGCAAGCCTGTATCCGCATAATATGCCTTGTACTCCCTGCTTATTTTTGCAGCCTCCAACGGTGAAGAGATTTCCTTTAAATTATATGCTTTTATGACCAGGCCAAGGTCAGCTAAATACTGTAACGCATCCGCCTTATCCTCTGCGTGTGCCTTCCCGTCAATTAAACTGTACTGGATTTTTTTATATTCCTTTGCCAGCTGAGACGGAATAGATTCCAGGCATGCCTCTGCCCTTAATTTCAGCACTTCATTTATTTTCGCATTTCCACCGGTGTCAATGTATCTTCCCAGATCATCTTTGACAGAACTGATAATTCTTTTGTGTATATTCCGCACGGCATTCAAATCATGATTTTTTAGAAATTCATTTACCGCTTCCGGCATACCTCCTACCACCAGATACTCATAGTACAGATCTCTCATTCTCTGATGAATCGGTGTGTCGACTGCTGTAGAATCATCAAAGCACTTTTGAACATATTCGAGAATTTCCTGTGGCATGCCATAGTTTTCCAGAAATTCCTGAAACGACAGCGGATACATTGTCATATGTTCTTCATAACCTACCGGTATTCCTCTTTCGTAAGGTTTGCGGAATCCCTTCACCCCCAAAAAACTCCCGGTCGCAATCACATCATATCGTCCGTCAATATCCCAGTACTTCAGGGAACTTCTGGCATTCGGACAATCCTGAATCTCATCCATAATAATCAATGTATTTTTGGGAACAAACAGCGTTTGAGGGAGATAGGCGGAAATTCTGGTAACCATCCGGTTTACATCAAAGTCTCCCTCAAACACATCATGAAGACTTTTATTTGCCCGTAAATCCATATAAACAACGCTTGTATAGTGATCCTCACCAAACTTTTTAACACTGAATGTTTTGCCCGTTTGCCTGAGTCCTGAAAGAATCAGCGGATGGTGTGTTTCTTTTTCTTTCCATTCCATCAGCTTTGTTTCAATATGTCTTTTCAGCATGTAAACTACCTCCCGCACCTTTATTATATAATATAATGTAATTTTTTAAAGGGTTAAACAGACATATTTTGTAAAATTTTAAAAGGTTAAATTGTACTATTTTGTAATTTTTTCAAAGGTTAAAACATATCATTTTGTATTTTTTTCAAAGGCTGGCCATTATCACAGAAACTGTCAATTCGCGTACCGTTATCAAAATACGCGTATTAATATGTATAAAATACGCGTATTTTATGCCGGTATGTGAAAAAAGCTCCCCCTTTCGGGAAAGCTTTCGTATTGATTAGATTTCCGCTTTCGTTTCGCAGTAGATGCAGCGGTATTCTTTCTTGGCAGGATCGGTTAAGCGGAAGATGTGCGGAAGTTCCTGTTCCACGGAGCTGATGCAGCGCGGGTTCTTGCACTTCAGAACGTTACGGAGTTCCTTCGGCAGAGACAGGTTCTTCTTTTCCACCAGTTTCTCATTCTTAATGATATTGATGGTCGCATCCGGATCGACAAAGCCGATCAGGTCTAAATTCACATCCACATCCGCATCGATCTTGATGATATCCTTCTTACCCATCTTATGGGAAGTGACATTCTTGATAATGGCAACCGAGCAGTCCAGCTCCTCCAAATTCAAGAGTTCATACAGCTTCATGGCCTTGCCGGCCTGGATATGGTCAATGACCACACCGTTTACGATGGAATCAACGTTCATGCATTTGCCTCCTTTAATAACTTCAGAATGAGAGCCATCCGGATGTAACGTCCGTTTCTCACCTGTTTGAAATAACAGGCACGCGGATCCTTATCCACTTCCACGCTGATTTCATTGACGCGCGGCAGCGGATGCAGAATGGCCAGGTCCGGTTTCGCATTTTCCAGTTTTTTCGGTGTCAGGATGTAGCTGTCCTTTAAGCGGAGGTAGTCCTCTTCGTTAAAGAAGCGCTCTCTCTGAACACGGGTCATGTAGAGAATGTCCAGGTCGCCGATGACTTCCTCTAAGTCCGTCGTCTGAACATACGGGATGTTATTGGCTTTTAAGACGCCGTTTTTGACGTAGCTTGGCAGCTTCAGCTCTTCCGGTGAGATCAGGACGATCTTGATACCGGTATAACGGGAAAGAGCACTGATCAAAGAGTGCACCGTTCTTCCGAACTTGAGGTCGCCGCAGAAGCCGACCGTCAGATTGTCGAAGTGTCCCTTTTCTCTCTGAATCGTTAACAGGTCCGTTAACGTCTGGGTCGGATGGTTGTGTCCGCCGTCCCCGGCATTAATGACCGGTACTTCCGAAACCAGCGAAGCCACATACGGGGCACCCTCTTTCGGGTGACGCATGGCGATAATGTCGGAGTAGCAGCTGACTGTTCTTGCCGTATCCGCTACGCTTTCGCCCTTCGCTGCGGAAGAACTGGCCGCTTCCGAGAATCCCAGAACTTCACCGCCCAGAGATAACATGGCGCTTTCGAAGGAAAGTCTTGTTCTTGTCGACGGTTCAAAGAACAACGTCGCCAGGATCTTGTGCTTGCAGACTTCCGCATACTTTTCCGGGTTGTCAATCATGTCATTGGCAACCGCAATCATTTCATCGATTTCTTCTTTGGAGAGATCCAGAATATTAATTAAATGCCGCATTTCTATTCTCCTTTACTGATCCAGCTTTCATCACTCGGGTTATCGCGGAACTTCAGGATCCGCGCTTCGTCCTCTTCCGTAATATACCCGTTCGCGCTGGCCACCTTGACTAAGGCATCCAGGTCGCACAGCGAGATGTTTTTGACGTTTGCTTCGGCCAGACGCTTTAAGCCCTTGGCCATGCCGTAAGTGAAGATGGAGACAATGCCCAGCACTTCCGCTCCGGCTTCGCGCAATACGTTGACCACTTCAATGACACTGCCGCCCGTGGAGATCAGATCCTCCACGACAACGACTTTCTGTCCCGGTAAGAGCGCACCTTCGATCTGGTTCTGTCTGCCGTGATCCTTACTGCCCGAGCGGACATATCCCATCGGCATCTGTAACAGATGTCCGACGATGGCCGCATGGGCAATCCCGGCCGTGGAAGTACCCATCAGGACTTCCGCTTCCGGATAATTCTCTTTCACTAATTTGGCTAAACCGTTTTCTACATCGTTCCGGACATTCACCGCCGTCAGTGTCAGACGGTTGTCGCAATAGATCGGGCTTTTAATGCCGCTGGCCCAGATAAACGGTTCTTCCGGCCG
>CADCPY010000008.1 GCA_902803495.1 uncultured Erysipelotrichaceae bacterium | reverse complement strand
TCTTCAGTGAACGTAATAAATCTTCATGATTTGGGGGTAAGTTGGGGGTAAGCGGGGGTAAATCGCCTTGCGGATTGTACAAAATTCTGCTTATATAACCCGTCATAACCCGTCAAATCCCTTCATTTTGACCATTTTTCAATGGTTTTTCTGGGAATTACTCTCCGCGCTGCTTCATTGTCGGGAACAAGATTACATCGCGGATGGAATCCGACTCCGTGAAAAGCATGCACAGTCTGTCAATACCGTATCCGATACCGCCTGCCGGAGGCATACCGTATTCCAGAGCTTCAATGAAGTCCCTATCGATATCGTTTGCTTCATCGTTTCCGAGATCTCTTTCTTTCAACTGTTCTTCAAAACGTTCCAGCTGATCGATTGGGTCGTTCAGTTCCGTATAGGCATTGCACATTTCCTTACCGGCAATGAACATTTCGAAACGGTCCACAAAGCGCGGATCTTCCGGATTCTTTTTTGTCAGCGGGCTGATTTCCAGCGGATGTCCGTAGAGGAATGTCGGCTGGATCAGTGTTTCTTCGACATATTTTTCGAAGAAGGCGTTAATGATGTGACCGACCGTGAAGTGTCCTTCCACTTCAATTCCGTGTTCTTTGGCTAAAGCGGTTGCTTCTTCGAGCGTGTATTCTTTCTTGAAGTCCACACCGCAGGCTTCCTTAATGGCATCCGTCATGGAGATACGCTTCCAGTCACCTTCGAGATGGATCTCATGTCCGTCCCAGTTAAAGACAGTCTTACCGAAGACGTCGTTGGCGATCGTCTTGAACATGTTTTCCGTTAAGTCCATCATGCCTTCCAGGTTGCTGTAGGCAAGGTAGGCTTCCATTAAGGTGAATTCCGGGTTGTGCTTCGGGTCCATGCCTTCGTTACGGAAGACTCTGCCGATCTCATAGACTGCTTCCATGCCGCCGACTAAGAGTCTCTTTAACGGCAGCTCCAGGGCGATACGCAGATACATGTCGATATCCTGGGTGTTGTGGTGGGTCACAAACGGTCTGGCGCTGGCCCCTGTTAATAATGTGGTTAAGACCGGTGTTTCCACTTCCGTGAAACCCTGGTTGTCCATATAGTTCCGGATGCACTTGATGATGGCCGGACGCAGGAAGGCTGTACGCTTGCTCTCTTCGTTCATGATAAGGTCAACGTATCTTCTTCTGTATCTCTCTTCCACATCCTGTAAGCCGTGGAATTTTTCCGGCAGCGGTGTTAAGGATTTGGATAAATGGGTATACTCATTCGCCTTGACGGACAGCTCGCCGCTGTCTGTTTTGACAACTTCCCCCTTGATGCCGATAATATCGCCGATGTCGCTGGCTTTGAAGATCTCATAGACTTCTTCGCCCACCGTCATCTTGTTCACAACGATCTGAATCTGACCGTCCTTATCCTGCAGGTGCATGAAACCGATTTTGCCCATGCGGCGCTTGCTCATGATACGGCCGGCAACGGAAACGATTACCGCTTTCTCTGCCAGTTCTTCCTTGGTGCATTCTCCGTACGCTTCCTTCAGGGATTTGCTGTTGGCATCTCTCTTGTAGGCCTGTCCAAACGGGTCAATGCCCTTTTCTCTTAAGGCGTTCATCTTTTCTCTTCTGACCAGCTGCTGATCGTTTAATACTCTTTCTTCCATTTCCTTCTAACCTTTCTCAAAAAATAAAAAACGTCCGTCTAAGGACGTTATCACGCGGTACCACCTTAGTTCATAAACCGTACGGTCTATGCCCTTGAGCCCCGTAACGCAGGGATGCGATTCACTCCGGGTTTTTATTCGTCCGGATTGCGCTTCTCTTTTCACCTACCAGAGATTCTCTTTGCCGCAACGGTCAGACTACTCGTCCCCATCCTTATGACAAGACTATTTTAGCGAAAGAAGGTTGTTTCGTCAATGTGATTCCAACGAAAAAAGGAAGCCTAAGCTCCCCTGTTTCTTAACTTGTGAATCGCTTCCTTCTGCTCGTCTTTGTCCAGAAGGAGAATCTGCTGATAGGAGTTCACCAGATCCATGATCTCCTCTTTGGAACGGACCTGATTCAAGAGGTCCTTCATGCGGTTGTTATAGGGCAGACCGCTCAGATACCAGCCGGACTGACCTCGCATCTCCCTGACTCCGATATACTCGCCTTTTAGGTCAATGAGCTTGTTCATATGCGTTATTAACATCTCCAGGCGCTCTTCCACATTCACTTCCGCCTTTTCTCCGGTGATCAGTTCCCTCACCAGCCACGGATTGCCGCAGATGGCTCTTGCCACCATGACACCGTCACAGTGCGTGAGTTCCTTCATGCGCATCTTGTCTTCATAGGAGGCAACATCCCCGTTGCCGATGACCGGTACATTGACCGCTTCCTTTACCTGACGGATGATGTCCCAGTCCGCTTTTCCTTCGTAGAGCTGTTTGCGGGTTCTTCCGTGCACCGCAATGGCACTGACGCCCGCCTTCTCCAAAAGAGTCGCCACTTCCACCGCATTGATGCTGTTTTCATCCCAGCCTGCGCGGATCTTGACCGTCACCGGTTTCGAGACATGATCCACGATTTCCCTGACCAGCTCATAGGCATACTGCGGGTCTTTCATTAAGGCCGAGCCCGCACCGTTATTGGTGATCTTCGGCATCGGGCAGCCCATGTTGATGTCAATGATTTCACAGTTCACATGCTGATCCAGATACTGCGCCGCCTGCACCATGCTGTCTTTATCGTGTCCAAACAGCTGCATGCTGAAAGGATGCTCGTTGGGGGATACCTCCAGCATCTTCATGGTTTTCTCATTCCGGTAACAGATGGCTTTATCGCTGACCATCTCGCTGTAGACCAAGGCAATTCCTTCTTTGATCACCAGTTCGCGGAACGCCTGGTTGGTCACACCCGCCATCGGACCCAGAATGACATCGTTCTTTAATTCGATATCGCGGATCTTCATGCTTTCTTCCGTTTTTCGCTTAACAGTTTGCTGAGGTCATCCTCATTGAAATGGTATTTGGTATTGCAGTAACGGCAGACGATCTCGCAGCCGTGATCTTCCTTGATCATCTCTTCCAGATCTTCTTCCTTCAGTGTCGTTAATGCTTCCAGCATGCGGTGCTTGGAGCAGTTGCACTCAAATTTCAGATCCTGCTCTTCCAGAATCTCAATCTCGTCTCCGAAGATCTCATTCAATAATTCCTTCGGATCGGCCACTTCCGATACCAATGTGCTGATCGGTTTTAAGCCCAGAATGATATTTTCGCAATAGGTAATATCCGCTTCCGTGGCCTGCGGCATCATCTGGATCATGAAGACCCCTGCCGACTTGGTCGTCATATCGTCATTGACCAATACACCGACACTGATGGCCGTCGGAATCTGTTCGCTGACCGTGAAGTAGTAGGCAAAGTCCTCGCCGATCTCCCCGGTCTGTAGTGCTGTAGTTCCCGTGAAGTCATCCTTCAGGGAAATGTCACGGATGACGCGCAGGTAGCCGTTGGTACCGACCGCCTTGCCGACATCCAGTTTGTGTGTTTTTTCATTTACCAGCATGACATGCGGTTCCGACACGAAGCCGCGCACCTTACCGTTCGGGAACGCGTCGACCATAATGGTGCCGATTTCGCCGCCCCCGTTGATCTGAATGGTGAGCTTTTCGTCTTCACCCTTCAACATGCCGCCCATAACCGTCGCAATGGAGAGCGTGCGGCCCAAGGCAGCGGTTGCTGTAGGCCATAAGTCATGATGTTTTCTGGCCTCTTCGACCAGGTCTGTTGTATATGCCAGATAGACACGGGCGTGTCCGTCCGCAATTAATCCTTTGATCAGTTTATCCATAATTACTCACTTCCCACTAGATTATAGCACATTCCCCATTGGGGAAAAAAAGATGCGTTTTATTCCGCATCTTCTGTTTCGTCAATTTCTTCTGCCGTAACTTCGGCCGGTGTTTCTTCCTTGACTTCCACCGGTTTCTCTTCCTTCACGGCAGGTTCGTCGTCTTCTTTGAAGACTTCTTCTGCGCTCTTGCCGTCGGCTAAGGCGTAGATCTGTTCGCTGGTCAGTGTTTCATGTTCCAACAGCGCATTCGCGATCTTATCCATTAAGTCGCGGTTTTCGAGAATGATCTCTTTCGCTTTCTTGTAACAGGAATCAATGATCCGGCGGACTTCCGTATCGATTTCGAAGGCCACACCGCCGGAGACGTTGCTCGGAGCGGAGTAGTCACGTCCTAAGAAGACGCTGCCCGTACCGTTATCGTACTTAATCGGTCCGAGGTCGCTCATGCCGTACACCGTGACCATGTCTCTGGCCATCTGGGTTGCCTGTTCGATATCGTTGGAAGCACCCGTGCTGATTTCGTTGAAGACCACTTCCTCCGCAACTCTGCCGCCCAGATAGCCGGTGATCATTGCCGTTAAGGAACTCTTCGTATTCAGTAAAGTTTCTTCCTTCGGAGTCATCAAGTTGTAGCCGCCTGCCGTTCCGCGCGGAATGATGGTGACTTTCTGGACCATCTGCGCACCGTCCAGTTTCAAACCGACGATCGCATGTCCGGTTTCATGATAGGCCACCAGCTTCTTTTCCTTTTCCGTATAGGTACGGGATTTCTTGGCCGGTCCCATCATGACACGGTCGATGGCTTCATCGAGAAGATCCATCGTGATTTCGTCTTTGTTGTTTCTGACTGCCAGAATCGCAGCTTCATTTAACACGTTTTCCAGATCGGCACCGCTGAAGCCCGGAGTTCTCTTGGCTAAGGCGTTGAGGTCGATCTCATCGGATAAATGCTTGTTGCGGGCGTGAACACCCAGGATGGCGGCACGTCCCTTTCTGTCCGGCAGGGAGACCGTGATCTGACGGTCAAAACGTCCCGGACGCAGCAGAGCCGGGTCCTGAACATCCGGACGGTTGGTTGCTGCAATGACCAGAACGCCTTCGTTGTCATTGATGCCGTCCATTTCCACTAGTAACTGGTTCAATGTCTGTTCTCTTTCATCATGACCGCCGCCGATACCGGCGCCTCTCTGACGTCCGACCGCATCGATCTCATCGATGAAGATCATGCACGGTGCTGTCTTGACCGCGTTCTTGAACATGTCACGGACACGGGATGCACCGACACCGACGAACATTTCCACGAAGTCGGAACCGCTGATGGAGTAGAACGGAACATCCGCCTCTCCGGCGACCGCCTTGGCCAGTAATGTCTTACCGGTTCCAGGAGGACCGACCAGCAGGATTCCCTTCGGGATTCTTGCTCCCATCTTGGAGAATTTCTTCGGGTTCTTCAGATACTCGATGAGCTCTGCCATTTCTTCTTTTTCTTCCGTGCAGCCTTCCACATCGTCAAAGCGGACGCGGATGTCCTTTTCCAGGCGGGCACGGGACTTGGAGAATTCAAAGGCGTTGTTGTTGGCTCCGCCTCCCATCCGGGAGATCATCAGCAACGTGAATCCGCCAAACAGCACCAGCGGCAGCACATTGGTCAGAAACTCCATGAACGGGTTGGTCTGATAGGCACTGACGACGGAAACTTCCGCCTCGCTCTTGGAGAGCTGATCCAACAGTTCGTTATTGGCCTGTTCGGTATTCGGAATCCGGGCAACAAAACCTACCGTTTCTCCCTTATCGTTTTTGTAGGTACCTTTGACATCGATGACGACGGAACTGATGGTCAGACCGGCCGTTTCGATCCGTTCTTCCTCAACCAGTTTCTCGAATTCGTTATATGTCAAATGCGTGGTCGCAATTCCGCTCGACATGCTCATGATGGAATACAGTGCCATCAGCACGATCAGATACGGAATGATATTTGTCCATCTTCTTTTATTCACTTATCGTTCTCACTCCTTATTTATAACATTCTTCCTTCAGAACACCGATAAACGGGAGATTTCTGTACTTCTGATTGTAGTCCAGACCGAATCCGATGACGAATTCGTTCGGTACGTTAAAAGCCACATAATCCGCATGAATTTCCGTTACTCTGCGTTCCTTCTTGTCCAGCATTGTGACGATCTTCACTTCGTTTGCGCCGCGGTCCAGTAACATTTTCTTGACCTTGCTGAGCGTGATCCCCGTATCGACAATGTCTTCGATCAGAAGAATATTTTCCCCTGCAATGTCTCTCTGCAGGTCCATGATGATTTTAATGTTCCCCGTGCTGCCCGTTCCGGCATAGGAGGAAACACACATGAATTCCATCTCCACATCCAGATCGATCCGCTTGGAGATCTCCGTCATAAACGGGGCCGCACCCTTTAAAATGGATACCAGAATCGGTGCTTTCTTTCCGGTATAATCCTGTGTAATCTGTCTTCCGAGCTCCTTGCAGCGCTCTGTGATTTCTTCTTCGGTTACTAAGATTTTTTCAACATCCTGATGCATAAGTATACCTCCACACAGTTAGTAATATTTTATCACAAACATATCCGGATTGTTAGAGTAATGATAACGGTCACACCCCAGCCCCGCCACAAAGATCACCTCGCCTCTGGCGTTTTCCGCGATCGGCCAGACCAGCCGTTTCGGGTAGGGAATCTTCTTATCGATAAAGAAGCGGTTGAGGCTTTTGCGTCCGAAGCGCATGGTGATCGCGTCGCTTCCCTTTGCACTGCGGATGCGTACCGGGAAATCCTCTTGGTTCAGCGTGATCGATTCAATCACTTCCCCGCGCTTACGCACCGCAAAGTATTCCGTTTCCATTTCCTGAACTTCACGAAGTACCACATCCTCCATCTTTGGAATCTTCCCGCACCAGACTTCTCCGTAGTCATAGGAGAACAGGCTCTCTTTCCGGGTGAAATGGAAGTTTGTGCCCTTGTGCAGTTTCTGATCGATCTCGCCCAAATGCAGAAGCGAGAAATGTCTGGCGTCCATGCCGCTTTGGATCAGGTACATGCGCAACACTTCCTGACGCAGATTCGTGCCCAGCGAGAAATAGCGTTCTCTGTCAAACGGGGTAAAGCAGGCTTCCACTTCCTTCCGGCATGTTTCCCGGAAGCGTTTCAGCTGCTCGTTCTCCGCTTCGATGAAATGCAGGAGATGCTTCTTTTCCTCGTCGCTTTTTGACGCAAGCACTTCATGACGGATGCGGTTACGGGCATAGGTCGTATCCGCATTGGTCTCATCTTCCCCATAGGTAATATGATTCTCGTTACAGTAGTCTTC
>CADCPY010000007.1 GCA_902803495.1 uncultured Erysipelotrichaceae bacterium | reverse complement strand
TATTTAAGGCTTTTTCGTTATGCTTTTTTCTTCTTCAAGCATTTTCCTTAGAAAAATGCTTGACTTCTTCATAGCTGGTCTCCTGATATGATAATAATGAATTCTTACACTTCTATTTTACCATCTGACAGAGAAGTAAAACACTGAAATCTGTAGTAAAATAGAGATAGAAATTAAGAGGTAACATTTATGCCGTTTTTACCGACGACAAGAGAAGAAATGCTGGAACGCGGCTGGGAACAGCCGGATTTTGTATTGGTCTGGGGCGATGCCTATGTGGACCATCCTTCCTTCTGCGGAGCCATCATCTCCCGTCAGCTGGAAGCCTTTGGCTACAAGGTCTGCATCGTCAATCAGCCGGACTGGAAAACGGATGAGGACTGGACGCGCTTCGGAAAACCGCGGCTGGCGTTTTTGGTGACGAGCGGAAACATCGATTCCATGGTGAATCACTATTCCGTTTCCAAGCATCACCGCCGCAAGGACAGCTATACGGATAACGGGGAGATGGGGAAGCGGCCGGACCGGGCCATTATCGTCTACACCCAGAAGATTCGTCAGCTCTATCCCGATACGCCGATCGTCATCGGAGGCATTGAAGCTTCCTTACGCCGGCTGGCCCACTATGACTATTGGGATGACAAGGTACGCAATTCCATCATCATCGACTCCCAGGCCGATCTGATTTCCTACGGGATGGGGGAACGGTGCATTGTGGAGATTGCCGACGCCTTAAATGCCGGACTCGATATTCACGACATCACCTTTATCAAGGGTACGGTCTTTAAAACCAAGAATATCGACTACCTCAGCGACTATGTCATGTTGCCTTCCATTCAGGAAGTCAAAACGGATAAAAGGAAATACTGTGAATCCTTCCGGATCCAGAATCAGAACCGGGATGCCATCAATGCGGATCTTCTGATAGAGCCGTATGACGGCTGGTATGTGGTGCAGAACACACCGCAGCCGCCGCTCTCCACCCAGGAGATGGATGACACCTACGATCTGCCGTATATGTATGCACCGCATCCGAAGTACCATCATATTCCGGCCTTCGATGAAGTGCAGTTCTCCATTGTCTCCAACCGGGGCTGCTTCGGCAGCTGCACCTTCTGTGCCATCACGGCGCATCAGGGCAGGACGATCTCGCACCGCTCGAAAGAGTCCATTGTAAAAGAGGGGAAGCGTTTGGCGGAAGATAAGGATTTTAAGGGCTACATTCACGATGTGGGCGGCCCGACGGCCAACTTCTATAACCCGAGCTGCGAGGAGCAGTTAGAGCGCGGAACCTGCAAGATGAAGGAGTGCCTCTATCCGGGACCGTGCAGGAATCTGGAAGTCTCCCATACCAACTATCTGGAGATCTTACGGGAACTCCGTCAGATTCCCAAGGTCAAGAAGGTCTTTATCCGCAGCGGCATCCGCTACGACTATCTGATCTATGACAAGGATGAAGAGTTCTTTGACGAGCTGATCAAATACCATATCAGCGGGCAGCTGAAAGTGGCGCCGGAACATATCAATCCGCAGGTCTTAAGCCACATGCACAAACCGAAGATGGAAGTCTTCAATGAGTTCGCCCGCAAGTATGCCGAAAAGAACAAAGAGTTTCATATGGACCAGTACATGGTGCCGTATCTGATCTCCTCCCATCCGGGAAGCGATCTGAAGGCAGCCATCGACCTGGCACTCTACTTAAAAAAGAACCATATCAATCCGGAGCAGGTGCAGGACTTCTATCCGACACCGGCCACCGCCGCCACCTGCATGTATCATACGGGACTGGATCCGTTCACCTTAAAAGAGGTGTATGTGGCCAGAGATCCGCATGAAAAAGCCATGCAGCGGGCCTTATTACAGGTAAAGGATCCGTTCAATTACGATCTCGTCAAGGAGGCGTTGATCAAAGCGCATAGGGAAGATCTGATCGGAAACGGACCGGAATGTCTCATTCCGAAAGATAAATATCAGTTGAAGTTCCAGAGGGGGAAAAGAAAATGATTATTCAGTCGACAAGAGTATGGATCAATAAAATGTTTACCAAAGCCCAGATCGAAGTGGAAGGGGAAACAATTGTTTCTATTCTGCCTTACGGTCTCAAACCGGTGGATCGGGATTACGGAAATCTCCGCATTATTCCGGGAATGATCGATATCCACACGCACGGTGGCTATGGCTACGATACCAATGACGCGGGAAGCGAAGGTTTACAAATGTGGGCAAAGGAACTGGTGAAGGAAGGGGTCACAACATTCCTTCCGACAACCGTCACCCAGTCGCATGAGGTACTCTCCGAAGCCGCCGCCAATGTCGCAAAATATATGGAAGAGAAACATGAAGGGGCACAGGTCTACGGTCTGCACTTTGAAGGCCCGTTCATTAACAAGAAGAATAAAGGCGCGCAGCCGGAGCAGTTCTGCCGCATTCCGGATGTGAAGGAATTCAGGGAATTCCAGGATGCCGCCAAAGGCAATATCAAATTGATGACAATTGCCCCGGAACTCGATGAGGACTTCGCCCTGACGCACTACTGTGCTCAAAACGGCGTTGTGATCTCCATCGGTCACTCCGGAGCCACCTATGACGAGGTCATGCTGGCGGCAGCGAACGGCGCCAAGAGCGTCACGCATGTCTATAACGGCCAGACCGGTCTGCATCACAGAGAACCGGGCGTGGTCGGCGGCGTCATGCGCAATCACGATTTATACGGTGAGATCATCACGGACGGCAACCATGTGACGTTCCCGGCCATTTATGACTATGCCATTCAGAAGGGCTACAAGGCCATCATGATCTCCGACTCCCTCCGCTGCAAGGGCATGGTCCAGGGCGTTTACGACTTAGGCGGACAGTCCGTGGAAATCCGTGCCAATGGCAGCTGCTATCTGGTGGGAACCAACACCTTAGCGGGCTCCACATTAAAACTGAATGAAGGATTAAAGAATCTGATTGAGGAAGTACAGCTTCCTCTGGATATGGCAGTTTCCATGTCTTCCTCCAATGCGGCGGAACTGTTGGGTATTGCCGATAAGAAAGGCTACATCGCGGCCAATCACGATGCGGACTTCGTGGTTCTGAATGACGACTATACGGTGAAAGAAACCTATGTGTTGGGAAAAGCGCAGCTTTCGGAGAACTAGATCATGATCATTCAAAGCATGCGTGTCTATTATGAAGAAAACTACCGCCCGCTGCAGATCGAAGTAGAGGGCTCCAAGATCATCCGCATTCTGCCCTACGGCACCAAGAAAGCGGATAAGGATTACGGGGATTATAAGATTACTCCGGGCTTCATCGATATCCACTGTCACGGGTATGGCGGACAGACGGTCAATACCGCTACGCCGGAGTGGATCGACAAATGGTGCCGCTATCTGGTCTCGGAAGGCGTGACAGCCATCGTTCCGGCCTCTTCCTCCCATGAGCAGAGCGAGATGTTCCGCGGACTTTCCGTGGTGGCGGATTATATGGAAAAGGAAGGGGAAGGGGCACAGGTGCTGGGCCTGTATTCCGAAGGACCTTTTATGTGCGAGAAGTATCACGGAGCGCAGGATCTGCGTTATCTGACAGTTCCGGATATTGATACATTGGACGCCTATCAGAAAGCCTGCAAGGGGCATCTGATCTACGTCATGGTGGCGCCGGAGATGTTTGAAGGCGACATGAGCTTTATTGAAGAGTGCGTGAAGCGCGGTATCGTGGTAACGCTGGGCCATACAGGCGCAACGTTTGAAGACGTGACGAAAGCGCGCGCCGCCGGAGCAACGGCCTTCACCCATACCTTTAACGGGATGCGGGGCTTGCATCACAGAGAGCCGGGCGTGGTCGGAGCGGCCATGTACTATGACGACATGTTCTGCGAACTGATCGGTGACGGCGTGCATGTGAATTCCGTGGTCGCCAATGTTTTGGTCCGCATCAAGGGCAAGGACCGTCTGATCACGGTGACGGATTCCGAAGGATTAAAGGGATATCCGTTAGGCGAATATGAAGATGAGGAAGGCAACAAGGTCTACGTCTGCGAAGACGGAACGGTCCGCTTAAGTGACGGAACGCTGACCGGCAGTGCCTTGAAGTTAAATAAGTTAGTTTACCATCAGATTGCGGAAGCGGGAATCGATGAGGTGACGATCATCAACAGCGTCACCGTCAATCCGTGCCGCCTGCTGCATTTTGATACGCATAAGGGAAGGATTGCGGTCGGATACGATGCCGATTTGGCGGTCTTTACCGATACGTTTGATGCCGTGGAGACCTACGTGATGGGTGTCTCACGCTATCAGGCAAAATAGGAGGGAAGTTATGAAACATGTCTTTATTCTGAATCCCTTTGCCGGCAGTAAGGATTCTCTGACACTCAAGCCGATGATCGTTTCTTATTTTGAAGCGCATCCGGAAGAAGTCTACGAGATCGTGGAAACGGAATATGCCGGACACGCGACGGAGATTGCCAAACGTTATACGGAAGCGGACGATGTCTGCCTGTATGCGGTCGGCGGCGACGGAACGGCCTTTGAAGTCTTAAACGGCTTAAATGACGGCGTCAGAATGGCCGTGATCCCAAACGGCACCGGCAACGACTACTACCGCATGATCATGCCGCAGAAGGACGCGGTATCCAAGATTCTCATTGACACCATTGAAGGCAAAAACGTCAGGGCGGATTACGGCATTGCCAATGAGCGGAAGTATCTGAATGCATCCAGTATGGGCATCGATGCCGACATCAATGAGCTGGCCAACCACCTCGGTAAGAAATATCCGATTCCGAAGTCATTGGTCTATATCGTGGCGGCCATCCGGAAAGTTTTAAAACCGCAGCCGCACTTCTACACGATGACCTTTGACGGGAAAGAACTCAAGCAGAAAGCACTGCTGGTCGCAGTCATGGTCGGCGGCTATTACGGCGGCGGTTTCTATCCGGCACCGATGGCGGATATTCAGGACGGCAAGTTTGATATCGTCATCGCCGATGACATGAAGATCGCCCGCATCTTCAATCTTTTGCCGAAGTACATGAAGGGAACGCATGTCGGCATTCCGGAAGTGAAATTCTATCAGACGGATCGGATCACGTTAGTTTCCGACACACCGGTCTTATACGGCTGTGACGGAGAGCCGATTCTCGAAAGTAAGATTGAATACCGCTTAGTGAAAGGCGGGCTGAACCTGCGCGTTCCGAAAGCTTCTCCGCTGCACGAATAGGCGGGAAAGCATGAAATTGTTCCAAATACTTTGACAAGTGTCATCGTAAATGGCACAATAAAGTTGTAAATATAATCAATGCCTCCGAGATTTGGAGGCATTCTGTATTTTGCAGGAGAACTGAGGGGGATTACAGATGTTTACGATTATTATCTGCCGGGATTATGAGGAAGTGTCTAACAAGGCATTTGCGCTTTTCCGCGATCAGATGAAAAAGAAACCGAACAGTGTTCTGGGACTGGCGACAGGAAGCAGTCCGCTGGGCACCTATCAGCGTCTGATTGAAGATCACCGGCTGAACGGTACTTCCTACCGCGATGTTGTGACATTCAATCTGGACGAATACATCGGGCTGCCGGAAGACCATCCGCAAAGCTACCATATGTTTATGGAAAACAACCTGTTTTCCAAAATTGACATCCGTAAGGAGAACACCCATATTCCGTCTTCCATCGGCGATGCAGAGGAGAACTGCAAAGCTTACGAGAAACTGTTGGAACCGTATGACATCGATATCCAGCTTTTGGGAATCGGGTCGGACGGACATATCGGATTCAACGAACCGGGAACACCGTTTGATGCCTTAACGCACATTCAGGTTCTGGATTCCCGTACGGTGCGCGATAATGCCCGTTTCTTTGACAACGATGTCAACAAGGTTCCGAAGAGCGCCATCACGATGGGCAGCGGAACCATTATGAACAAAGCCAAGAAGATCGTTCTGATTGCCACGGGCGCCAACAAGGCCGATGCCATCTGGGGCATGGTCAAAGGCGACAGGGACATCAACTGTCCGGCCAGTGTCCTGCAGGGACATCCGGATGTGGTCGCCATCATCGACAGAGCGGCAGCGGGAAGGCTGTAATGGCAATCCGGCTTTTGGTCTGTGATGTTGACAGGACTCTGGTGGACTCCCGCAACCGAATTTCCAAGAGAAACAAAGAGGCGATCGATCGCCTTTTTGCGTCCGGCGTTTCCTTTGCGCTCTGCTCCGGGAGATCTTTAAGAGATCTGGAAGAACTGGAAAAAGAACTCAGGCTGAAGGAGCGCGGAGGCTATCTCATTGCGGCTAACGGCAATGCGCTCTATGACTGCAGGACCGGGAAACTGGAAACGGAAAACGAGCTGGATTTTTCTCTGGTGAAAAAAGTCTATGAAGTTATCAAACACGAAGGGCTTCTGATACGCGTGGAAGGGCTCAGAGAGGCTTATGAGTCAGCACCTATCCTGTTGCGACCTATGCTTGCACTCTACCGCAAAATGAAAAAGAATCCGTTTCGGGCATTAGACTTTTCGAAATGTCTGAAATCCGCTACAATACCAATGAACATCAATAAGTTGATCGTGATCCGTCCGTTTGCGCCAAATCATCTGAAAAAGAAACTGGAAGACCTCTACGGGGAAAGCCTGCAGGTACTCCCGGTAGGAACGCACACTCTTGAGATTGTTTCGAAAAAGTCCGATAAGTTAAGCGGCGTGAAAAAACTCATTGAGAAGCGGAACATTTCTCTTTCGGAAGTGATGGCCATCGGGGATGCGGAAAACGATCTCGGGATTCTGAAGGAAACCGGTTTGGGAGTTGCCCTCAGCAATGCCCCGCTATCGGTACAGAGTGCTGCGAAAGCAGTCGCGGACAACCGGAAGGCGGAAGGGGTTGCCGAGGCGATCGATACTTATGTGTTAGGAGGTTAAACATATGGAAATCATTACTACGGAAAAAGAATTTAATGAAACAATCGCTCAGGGATCTGTCCTGGTAGATATGTTCGCAACCTGGTGCGGACCTTGCAAAATGCTGGCACCGGTTCTGAACGATCTGGCCGATACGTATGCCGGCAAGGTCAACATCGTGAAAGTCGATGTCGATGAAAATCCGGAACTCGCGGCACGCTTCCAGGTCATGTCCATTCCGACACTCTTATTCTTCAAAGACGGCAATCTGGTAGAAACCAGCCTGGGCTTCCAGAGCAAGGCTGCTCTTTCCCAGAAGATCGAAGCATTACTGTAAGAGAGAAAACTGCGGATGTAATATCCGCTTTTTTTATGGCGGAAACGCCATAGATTCCGTATACTATAAATAGAAAAACACAGTTATCATTGAAGGTTATGTATGACAAAGTTTCCGAAAAATTTCTTCTGGGGCGGTGCCACGGCAGCGAACCAGTACGAAGGCGGCTGGAATGAAGGCGGCAGAGGACCGGCATTAACGGATGTTACGACCGGAGCCACGGCAACCACATCCCGTATGGTCACCTATGTGATGCCGGACGGCACAACCGGTGCCTATCCGCAGTTTGGCGGCAGAAAGCCGGAAGGCGCCCGCTATGCGGTAGTGGACGGCTACTACTATCCGAACCATCTGGGCACGGATTTCTATCACCGCTATAAGGAAGATATCGCTCTGTATGCGGAGATGGGCTTCAAGATGTTCCGTATGTCCATTTCCTGGTCCCGTATTTTCCCGAAGGGAAATGAGAAGGCACCGAATCCGGAAGGACTGAAGTTCTACCGCGATGTCTTTGGAGAATTACGTAAATACAATATTGAACCGTTAGTCACGATTTCCCACTACGACACTCCGCTGTATATCGTGGAGGATCTGGGCGACTGGGGCAACCCGGAAGTCATCGATCTTTACTATCATTTCTGTGAAGTCATCTTTGAGGAATATAAGGATCTGGTCAAATACTGGCTGACCTTCAATGAAATCAACTCGCAGATCATGATCGGCGTCTTTATGTCCAATGCTCCGAAGGAACTGGTGGCACCGGGCTTCAAGAACCTGCACCATCAGTTTATTGCCAGCGCCAAAGTCGTGAAACTGGCTCATGAGAAATATCCGCAGTTCCAAATGGGCTGCATGATTGCCGGCATGGTCTTCTATCCGTTAACATGCGACCCGAAAGATGTGCTGAATGCCCAGGATCTGATGCAGGAAGCCTTCTATTACTACTCCGACGTGCAGATGCGCGGACACTATCCGGCCTATGCCAGACGGATCTGGGAGAAATACGGTCTCGATCCGGCCTTCTTTGAAAAGGATGCCGAGGTCTTACAATACGGCGCCATGGATTTCTACTCTTTCTCCTACTATCAGTCTTCCTGCACGACCACACACAAGGAAGAAACGGAAAAGGTCATGGGAAATCTCTCCATGGGTGCGAAGAATCCGTATCTGCAGTATTCCGACTGGGGCTGGAGCTGGGATGCCGACGGATTACGTTACATCCTGAACGAACTCTATTCCCGCTATGAAAAACCGCTGATGGTCGTGGAAAACGGTTTGGGTGCTTACGATACGCTGGAAGCGGACGGAAGCGTTCATGACGGTTACCGGATCGACTATCTGAGAGAGCATGTCAAGGCCATGAAGGAAGCCATCGCTGACGGCGTGGATCTGATTGCCTATACGACATGGGGCTGCACGGACCTGGTTTCCGCCGGAACGGGTGAGATCCGCAAGCGCTACGGCTTCATCTATGTCGATGTTGACGATGAAGGAAAGGGCACACTGGACCGCTTTAGAAAAGATTCCTTCTACTGGTACAAGAAGGTCATTGCCTCTAACGGCGAAGATATCGATTAGTCAAAAATCAGACAGGAATTCCCTTCGGGGAATTCCTTTTTGAATGGTTGAAAAAAAAGTGCTTCATTCTGTATTTTTAACGGGCGGGGAAGGATAAAAGAGGGGATGGGATATGGTAAAATAAAAGCATGAAAAGCAGGGGCAATACTTCACTCATCAGCGGGAATATTCTGCAGGGCATACTGAATATGGCGTGGCCGATTTTACTGGCCAACCTTTTTCAGGAGGTCTACAATATTACCAACTCCATGATTGTCGGCAACTATGTCAGCACGATTGCTCTGGGAGCGGTCAGTGCTACCGGCCCGATCATCAATATCCTGAACTACATGTTCCACGGCTTTGCGACGGGAACGGGAATCGTGGTTGCCCGGCTTTACGGTGCCAATAATAAGGAAGATTTGCGCAAGTCCGTCGGGACCATCATTGTGTTCTCTTTACTGACGGGTCTTTTATTCACGCTCGTTATGGAGATCTTCACGCCGTTCCTGCTGAATATCAATCATATCCAAAGTGATATCTATGCCTCCTGTCAGACGTATCTTCGAGTCTATTCCTTAGGCTGCGTATCGGTTCTGATGTACAGCATGCTGTTCTTTTTATTACGGGCGATTGGGGACAGCCGCCATCCGCTGTACTATCTGATCGTCAGCTGTTTTCTGAATATTGCTCTGGGCATGTTCTTTACGCTGGGTTTGCATATGGAGATTGCCGGTGTGGCCTTGGCAACCATTCTTTCGGAATTGGTGGTCGATATTCTCTGTCTGCGTTTGTTATTCCGCATGGAGGAGTTCAAGATCGACTTCCGTACCCTGAAGTTTGATACCCATGTGGCCCGCCAGATCATTTCCATCGGCATTCCGGCCGCGGTGCAGAACATGCTGATTGCCTTAAGTCTGATGTTTATTCAGCAGTATATCAACCGCTATCCGGTCGAAGCCATCGCCGGAATCGGTGTCGGAAACCGTGTCAGTAACTGGGCCCAGATTCCGTTGCAGGCACTCTCGACTTCCATCACCACCTTCGTCGGTCAGAATATCGGTGCCGAGAGCTTTGAACGGGTGAAGGACGGGGTCAGACAGACCGTCATCATCGGTACGGCGGTCACGGCTTTTATGGTAGTGATCCTCTTTGTACTGGCGGAAAAACTGGTCGGACTCTTTGATCAGGATCCGTCTGTCATCTATTACGGCGCCCAGATGACAAGATATATGTTACTAAGCTATATTCCGTTAGCCTGGAGCCATCTGTATAACGCCTCGCTGCGCGGAGCAGGAAACATTCGTGTTCCGTTATTTATTGCGGTTGTGACGCAGTGCATCTTCCGCTATCTCTTTGTGCTGGTTGCCTACCGCTTTACGGACAGCATCTTAGTGATCTATCTTTCCGGAGCGGTCTGCTTCACGCTGGCAGGCCTGTGCGCTTTTGCCTATTACAATTTCGGCAGCTGGACACGCGAAAACCGCATGCGCTGAGCCGGAGAATACCGTCATTCTTTCCCGAAAAAAAGTTATTGCAAAATTCTTACAGTATGTTAAAATAATAAAGCCGAGGAAAGTTGATGGTTCCTTAGCCAAGAGGTAAGGCAATTGACTGCAACTCAGTGAGCGCCGGTTCAAATCCGGCAGGAACCTCCATTATGGGGATGTGGCGGAATCGGCAGACGCAACGGACTTAAAATCCGTTGGTGGCAACACCGTGCGGGTTCAAGTCCCGCCATCCCCACCATCTTGAAAAATTATGACTGTCATGGTCATTTTTTTTATGAAAGAAAGGACATTACATGGACAATTCGAAAATCAAAACGTACTTTGACCGGCTTGCCGCAGAATGGGATCTTCATAGCGGAGACCATTCGGAAACGATCGGCCTCATCTTTGATTCTCTTGGATCTATCAAGGGAAAAGATGTTCTCGATGTTGCCTGCGGAACGGGCGTGCTGATTCCGGAATACTGGAAGAGGGAAGCCGGTTCTTTGGACTGCATTGATCTTTCCGAAGGAATGCTGCAGCGGGCCAAAGAAAAATACGGAGTTCTTCCCGTACGTTTTCTCTTAGGGGACGCGCAGACCTATCCGTTTGAAAAACAGTACGATTTGATCATGGTCTATAATGCCTTTCCGCACTTTACGGATCCTTTCGCATTGGTAAAGAATGCCGCAAGGCACTTAAAAGACGGAGGCATCTTCGCCATTGCCCACTCCATGAGCAGGGAAGAACTGAACCGGGTCCACTGTCCGGACAATATTGTTTCCTGTATGCTGATGCCGATGGAAGAATTGACGGCTCTGGTTTCCACAGAACTGACAGTAACGGAAGCCATATCCAATGAGCAGATGTATCTGCTTGTTGCCCGAAAGGAAGAAAAGCGATGAATCCGTATTCCTATGTGTTCTTTCTGATTCCCTTTGCCGTTTATCTTCTGGTGGTATTGGCTCTGATGCTGAACCGCAAAGCGCGCCTGAAGCGGATCATGACTGCCACGCGGGCCATGAGCATCGACACGTTTTTGTCCAAGCGGAAGATGCATCAGTTAGACAACAAGGCGGGAATCTACATCCTGCATAATAAGACCAAAGACATGTACTATGTCGGGCAGGGTGACTATGTGATCAGCAGGGCCTTTAAGCACTTCAGCGGAGCGGGGCAGGGAGACGTCTATGCCGACTATAAGTTCGGGGACCGCTTTACAATCAAGATCATTTACTTAAGAGGCAGCGGCTTCTTCCGCTTGAATTCGTTAGAGAAGACAGCTATTGAGATCCTGGACGCTTACGATTACGGCTACAATAAAACCCATGGCAACAAATAGACTGCGCTGCAGTCTTTTTTTTCGTTTGCCAAGCAGGAAAAAGGCAGATAAGATAAATATGAGGTGATCAAAATGCATGCCGATTATCATATTCATACCGCTTTTTCCGATGACAGCAGAGAACCGATGGAAAACCAGATTGTAAAAGCACTGGAACTGGGGCTGGAAGAGATATGCTTTACGGACCATGTTGATTACGGAATCAAGAAGGACTGGTCGGAAGGAAATATTCAGTACCGCGGAGGGGATGGAATCTCTTCCGATTCCACGGATGCGGAACCGATGGCCAACGTGGACTATCCGCGCTATTTTGAAGCGCTGAAAGAAATGAAGGAAAAGTATTCCGGGAAGATCGTGATTAAAAAAGGCCTGGAATTCGGCATTCAGACCGGTACTGTTGAAAGATATGAGAAACTGTATCGGATGTATGCGGATGAGCTGGACTTTGTCTTATTCTCCATGCATCAGGTGGACAATCAGGAACTCTGGAATCAGGAGTACCAGAAGGGGAAAAGCCAGAAGGAATACAATGAAGGCTACTACAGAGAAATCTATGAAACCATGCAGCAGTATCATAACTACAGTGTGCTGGCCCATCTGGATCTCATCAACCGCTACGATAAAGCGGGAATCTATCCGTTTGAGAAAGTGGAAGAGATGATTGCGGAGATATTGAAGCTGGCGATTGCCGACGGCAAGGGCATTGAGATCAATACCTCTTCCTGGCATTACGGCTTAACGGATACGCAGCCGTCAAGGAAGATCCTCAAACTGTATAAAGATCTGGGCGGAAAAATCCTTACGATCGGTTCCGATGCCCATATGACAAAATATCTGGCCGACCATATCAAAGACGCCAAAGAGATCTTAAAGAACGAGATCGGAATCGATTCCGTCTGCACCTTTGAGCATATGGTGCCGACCTTCCATAAGATTTAAAAATAAGAGAAGCGTGAAGCTTCTCTTTTGTTTAGTCCAGAATAGTGATAGATGTGATAACCGGCTGTTCGCTTTGCGGAATGGTTCCGTTATCATCAATTGGTCTGGCGTCCTTGGCAATCTGCTTGACAATCTCGAGGCCGCTGGTCACCTTGCCGAAGGCAGCATATTCGCCATTCAGCCACGGGGCATCGCCGACCATGATGAAGAACTGCGAAGTGGCGGAGTTCGGATCGTTGGCACGGGCCATGGATAAAACCCCTTCGGTGTGTTTCAAATTGTTTTCAAACCCGTTGGACGAAAATTCCCCGGAGATAGCTTCCGCCTTGCGGGAAGGATTGGCACCGCCCTGAATCATGAAGCCGTCAATGATGCGGTGGAAGGTCGTTCCGTTATAGAAGCCGTCCTTTGCCAGCCTGACAAAGTTTTCGACCGTCAACGGTGCAATATCCGGATAGAGTTCCACCTCCACGCTTCCGTAGTTTTCAATCTCAATTTTTGCGTTAATCACCTGGGCCTGCTTGCCTTCACTCTTGACACAGCCGGTAAGAAAGAGTGCGGTGATCAATAGAGTCAGGATACGTTTCATCCTACGGCATCCTCCTGGTATATTCTAATTGACTCATCAAACTGATGATCAACAGGATATACCTTTTCCTTTCTGTCGATTTATGTAACCGTGATC
>CADCPY010000006.1 GCA_902803495.1 uncultured Erysipelotrichaceae bacterium | reverse complement strand
CATCAGATCCGAGAATTCCCGGAATGCCAGGGAGCTGATCTCCCGGACCGGGCGTAAGGCCGTATTCTCAATGATCTGGTTGCCGTTGATAAATAACGGTGTGGAAAGAATATAGACCAGAATGCTGACCCAGATCCCGTAAAGGATGATGGAAACGATCATACCCAGCGATTTGTTGACTTCCTTGATGATCGGAATCTCACCTACCACCTTAAAGAGCGGTTTCAGTAAGAGAACCACGATCAGGCATGCCACAAACAGAATCACAAACCAGAGTCCCTGGTTGAAACGCTCATAGAAGAAGTTCTCCAGAATCGTTCCCTCCAGAGAGCTGGAGCCTTTCGGCCAGATGGCTAAGCGGGCTGCGACCGCCTTGTAGAAATGGCGGGAAACTAGAAAAGCCGCAACGAGACCGAACAGGTCCAATAGCTGTTCCAGAAAGCCTCTCATGTAGCCGAAAACCATAAACACAATTAAAAGGACTCCGAGTCCGATATTAATATATAATGTCCAATCCACAGGAATTGTCATACTTCATTCACCTCGGTACTATTTTAACATAATTATGGAAAAACAAGTGAATATGATAAAATAGAGCCATGAATACCATCTCTTTAACATTAAGCAAATCACAGCAGGATCTTTTACACACGCTGTATCACGAATATGAAGTTGAAAACAATAACGCTTACATCGCCCATCAGTACCGGCCGATGGACTGCGTCATTTCCCTTTATACCTCCGGCAAGGCTGTTTTCCAGGGAAAAAGCGCCGAGGAATACGCGTCCGCCTTCCAGATAACGGAAACGACCTCCTTTGAGGAGCATGCCGGCAGCGATGAAGTCGGAACGGGTGATTTCTTCGGTCCGATCTGCGTCTGTGCCGCCAAGGTCACAAAAAAAGACGTTTCCTTTCTGGAATCGTTAGGCGTCAAGGACTCCAAGCAGATCACCGATGAAGTGATCTTGCGGATTGCCCCGCAGATCATGGAGCGCGTCCCCTATGCCCTTCTGATTCTCAATAACGCCAAATACAATGAGGTAAATCCGACCAACAACATGAACGAGATGAAGGCCAAGCTGCACAACCAGTGCTACATCAACCTGTCCAAAAAGACCGCATTGCCGAAGAAGATCGTCATCGATCAGTTCTGCGAGGAAAAAACCTACTACCGCTATCTCAGGGATATGCCGTATGTGGTGGGAAACATCTATTTCACCCCGCGTGCCGAAAACCAGTTTCTGGCCGTGGCCTGCGGAGCCATCATCTCCCGCTACGCCTTTTTAAAGAGCATGGAGAAGATGAGTGAAACCTATCACTTCAGCTTCCCGAAAGGTGCCGGAAGCGCCGTGGATGAGGCCATCCTCAAGTTCGTCAAGGAATACGGAAAAGAAGAGCTGCGCAACGTCGCCAAGCTCAACTTCAAGAACATCCAGAAAGTCGGTCTATAAACTGTCGAAAACGGAAACAGGATTTCCTCACGGAAATCCTGTTTTATTTACTTTCTTTCGAATAATAGTATTTTCTTAGGAAATATGTCGGTGTACAGCTCCAGGCATGACAGAAACTGTGAACCACTATTCCGCCGTACGGGGATTCTTCCGGATTCTTCGGGTTGTAAAGTTCCCAGAAAGTATCGGTCCCTGTTTGGACCATGCCGTCCCAGTAGTCATGCATGCAGCGGTATGCCTTTTCTTTTTGACCCGTCTGGATCAAGGCTTCAATGTAGTGATGATAGGCATACGGGGATACCATGCCTTCGGCATCCCTGATTGTTTCCAACTTGTCCAGAATGGTTTTCCCTTCTGCAGGAGTTACCACCCCTGCCAGGATCATCCAGATCTGTGAGGCATAGGAAACCTGCTTCTCTTTCCCGCTGATAAATACACCAAGCGTATCATCGAACAGCGTTCTGGCCGCTTCCGTCTTCTCGGAAATCTCCTGTTTCAAAACGGAGTTGTCTTTTCCAAGCACATCCTGCATCTTTTGAAGTGCCTTTAAGGCATAGATGTAGATGGCCTGTCCGGCTGCCTGCGGATCCAGCTTCAGATTCCAGTCCACAAAGATGCGGTCGGTTTTCTCCGGGTTCAAAAGATGATTTTCGTCAAACGCCTGCCGCAGCAGTTCGATCTGCTTCTCACAGACCGGTTCCAGCTCTGAGAGTGTTTCAATGTCTTTTGTCTCTTCATAATAATCCCATAAGGTATTAAGGAAGAAAAGCGTATAGTCAAACATCGACTGGAAATCGCATTCGACTTCCGGAGTGATAAAGATGTTGCTGGCCAGTTTCCCGTCCGGCAGCGTGGATCCCGCAAAGAGATAGAGACAGCGCTTGACCAAGCTGTAATTGCGGTATGTCTGATAGTTGGCCAATGCCTGCAAGCGCAGATCGCCAAGCCATAATCTCCGGTCCCGTTTCGGTCCGTCTTCAAAGACTTCCTGCATGCAGTTATGCAGCGTGCGGATGGAGATCTTATCGAGCAGTGCGTCTTCCTCTTTCATCCTGACTGCGGTTAAGGCATAGTCATTGGCACTGCTGACACATCGCGCGGATACCTGCGGAATCAGGACCGAGTAATTGGAGGAAACTTCCAGAATCCGTATCTTTACATAACGGAAGGCATATCTTCTCGGCAAAGCAACGGTGGCAGGAAGAATGTCCACATGGATTTTTTCTTCCTGGATCCAGCTTTTGGAGATCCAGCCGCTGTAACAGTCCGGATCCTGATTTAATTCGTCCCTGATTTCCGCAAACTGTATCTGGAAATAGAGCGGCGCATCCTGATGATGGCCGGTAGAGAGAAAGTCGATGCTGAGATAGCCGACATAGTGGTTTCCAAAGTCGAAGATCACCTCATCCCCTGTT
>CADCPY010000005.1 GCA_902803495.1 uncultured Erysipelotrichaceae bacterium | reverse complement strand
TCCATTATAAAACCCCACTTCAGTTCAAAACCGAAATGGGGTTCTAGGCTTTTTATGAATTGTCTACTTTTAGTTGACTAGTTCAAACAGGGAGCTTTTTCTGTATGGTACATTCGGTGGACGAAGACGAAGGCTGTTTCCAAGCAGTATAATACTATTGTGGAGGTATCTTATGGAGCGACCAATCACAACTTTATTCATGCTTATGTCAGTAGACGGCAAGATCAGCACCGGTGCCACGGATGAGCTGGACGTGGATAGGGATTTCCCTAAGATTCCTGGCGTCAGAGAAGGTCTTCATCAATACTACGAAATCGAGCAGACAACAGATCTGTGGTCTTTTAATACCGGTCGTGTGCAGGCAAAGTTGGGCGTCAACGATAAAGAGATGCCATCAAAAACACCGGTATCGTTTGTCCTGCTGGATAATCATCATTTAACGGAACGCGGCGTAAGATATTTCTGTGAACTGTCAAAGCAGGCGGTTGTAATTACCTCCAACCCGGAACATCCTGCGTTTCATGTAGAGGCATCGAATCTCCATATCATATTCCAGGAGCAGCCTTCTCTCAGCGAAGCGCTGAACCGCTTAAAAAAAGAATGCGGATGTGACCGTCTCACGGTACAGTCCGGCGGGACAGTGAACAGTCTCTTCCTCCGGGAGAAACTGCTGGATTATGTAGATATTGTTGTTGCACCGGTTTTGATCGGAGGGAAAGACACGCCAACATTAATTGACGGTATTTCTTTGACTTCAAATGACGAATTGACAAAACTCGGAATACTAAAACTGGAAAACTGTTCTGTTCTTCAGGACTCATACATTCGGTTACGGTATCAAGTGATCGGATGATAATTCACTAAATACCCGAAATCATGCATATAACGCAGTGTTACGGAAAGTAACAGGAATGTTACACGGCTTCACTTTACTGCCATGTGGAATTCATCCTATGATGGAACCGAAAAGAGAACCGCAGCGGTTCTAAAGTCAAAAGGAGGTCATCATCATGACATTTGGAGAAAAACTGAAAGAAGCAAGAAAGAAAGCAGGTCTGACACAGGAAGAGCTTGCTGAACTCATCGGAATATCCAGAGCTGCAGTTGCGAAGTGGGAAACAGATAACGGATTACCGGATATCGAAAATCTGAAGACGGTGGCCGGTTTACTGGATGTGAGCATTGACTATCTTCTGGATGACGGAGAATCCCTGGATCTGTCCGTGACAAAGAAAGCAATCGATCTGAATAAGTACGGGAATGGTGAAAAGCTTTCCCGGATGAAAAAGCTGGAGATCAAGGAACGTATCGTCAGAGATACCTATCCGGACGCGGAAATCATAAGACTGACGCTGACCGGAATCCGGAACACAAAACGGGAAACGGTTATTGACCAGATAATCGGCTGGTTCGCGCTGCTGCTGGGCGGGATTCCGTTATTCGGTACACAGGAAGTGGGGAAACTGGCAAACAGCCTGGATCAGCAGTATTACCTTGTTAATGAAGAAAAAAGCCAGTACTTTATCCTGGTGACGGATGAGCATATCGTTGCACGCAAACTTCCGGAAAGAATCGGTAAAAAGAAGTTTGAAATCGGCGATAAAAAGTTTCAGGTCATGGGAAATGTAAAATAGCTTCCTTCCTTCTGCGGAATCATTTCCGGGATGACGGATCCTTCATAGGATAAAACAGAGAGCCAGGAATATCTGACTCTCTGTTTGCGTTTTATTGGCTGATCAGTTCTCTGACCAGATCCGGCTTGTTGGTGATGATACCGTCCACCTGCATCTGCTGACACATCAGGACGTATTCCGGTTCGTTGACCGTCCAGACGTTGATGGCCAGCCCCAGTTCCTTTGCCTTGCGCATCTCTTCGACAAACTGAAGGTTGTAAAGGGCCGGATGAATGGCGTTCATTTCATGTTTTTTGGCATATTCCGCAATGCCGATCGGTCCGTCCTCATAAAGGAAGGCAACTTTGGCATCCGGCTTTAAGGCATGCAGCTTTTTCATGGAATAATGATTGAAGGAAGAATAGATGACTCTGTCTTCCATGCCGAATTCCGCTGTCAGAGCCAGAATCTTTTCTTCAATGGACGGATAGAAGAAGATGCCGGTTTTCAACTCAATGTTAATGATGAGATCTGTCGGCTTGATCAGCTCAAACACTTCCCGCATGGTGGGAATCGCTGCGAATTCATATTCCGGATGTGTCCGGTTGTAATTATAGCTTTTCAGTTCCTTTAATGTGAGATCCTTAACATAGCCGTGTCCGTTGGAAGTGCGGTCGATGGTTTCGTCATGAATGACAACGATTTCTCCGTCTTTCGACAGCTGAATGTCCAATTCAACGCCGTCCGCTTTCATCTCAATAGCTTTCTGAAAGGATATTAATGTGTTTTCCGGTGCGTAGGCAGAGGCACCGCGGTGTCCGTATACTTGAATGCTCATTCTGTTTACCTCGTAGT
The DNA here is from genome assembly GCA_902803495.1 of uncultured Erysipelotrichaceae bacterium. Classification (GTDB taxonomy): domain Bacteria; phylum Bacillota_I; class Bacilli_A; order Erysipelotrichales; family Erysipelotrichaceae; genus RUG14871. The sequence continues at coordinate 12,775 of CADCPY010000005.1, read as the reverse complement.
TTCATTGTAGCAAATCTTCACGGATTTGTATCCGTGAAAAGAAACACCTAACTTATTAATATGGAATTCTCTTTGGTTTCCCTGCCTGAAGATATGTTTCTCTGGCAGCGGCAATTTCCCGGATATGACTGGATGTGGTTGTGCAGTAACCCCTGATTGCATCCGCACCGGCCATCATATAGTTGAGTGCATAGGAACCGAACTCTATTCCTTTCCCATCCGATGACCACGATCTGCTTTTTTTGGAGTATTTCTTTGAGGCTTGTACGCATCCTATTGCCTTCCTCTGTGGATAAAAACGATGTTATTGATATAAGGAAAGTCAGCCGGTATTCGGCTGACTCGTTTTTTATGTCAGTTCTCTGAAGTTCAGTTTCTTCACCTTACGGAAGACGAAGAAGTTGATGATGAAGGAGAAGAGGCATTCCAGTACTGCCGCAATCGCCCATCCCTTCACGTCAAAGCCCCGGGCGAACATTGTATCGGTATGTTCGAACATCCGCACGAAGAAGGTTCCGAGGAAACCTCCCAATATAACTGCCAGTGCGACACCGATCAGTGTGGTTAATACCGTTTCCTTCGCCAGATAGTTGATCGTCTGGGAGATGGAGAAACCGTTGATCCGCATGACGATCAGTTCTTTCTTCTTCCTTGTCAGGAAGATGTTGGACAGGTTGGTCAGAATCATGAAGGACATTAAGATGGCCATACCTGTCATGATGACAACCATGAGGTTATACAGGCCGATCGTGGAATTCAGTCTGGCCATATAGCTGTCTGCCCGCTCAATGGCAATCGTGTCCGTAACGGCAGAGAGCTCTTTGGCGATACTGTTATAGTCTGCACCGTTCAGTTTGACATAGTAACAGTTGTTTTCCAGCTTTTCACCAAACAGGGACTCATAGGCATCGTCCGAAGCGATGACATATCTACCCTGGAAGTTGGTAAAGACACCTTTGATCGGTACGGTATGCGGAATCAGATCCGAAGTGTAAATGGTCAGTGTGTCACCCGGCTGATATCCGTAGACTTCCGAGAGACGGATCTGAATGGCGATACCGTCATCCGGCAGGGCAATCTGCTTTTTGGTTGTGGTATCTTCCAGGGAAATGAACTCGTTCAGACGGTTCTCATCCCCGGCGATGACATAAAGACCGTTGGTGGTCTTGCCGGTATCGTACAGATGCATACCGTAGTAGGCATTCATGTAATCTGTCTTGTTACTGTTCAGGATGTTTTCAATCTCATTGATTTCCGCTTCCGTGGTTTCTTCTTTGTATTCGATGCGGAAGTCATAGATCATGACATCCTGTTTCTGCTTCACCATCATGCCGTAGAAGGAATCCCGTAACTGGAAGCCGACACCGACAACGAAGCAGCTTAAGGCTACGATCAGTACCGTGATCAGGACCCGTTCCTTTTCATTGACGATATTGCGCAGAATCAGGCGGGAGTAAAGAGACTTGCCGGAACGCTTGGAAGACTCTTTCCGTTTCATCTTGCGGTCTCTCGAAGAGATCGTGTCACCCTTCATTAAGAGGGCAGCCGGACTCTTCAGAAGGTCCGTACAGGCAATGAACGTTGCCAGTGCACTTAACGCAATAATAAATAAGGAAGTTAACACGATCGTCAGCGGTTCATGTACCGTGCGGAGTTCTCCGACCATATACATGTGCTGATTCATCATGTTCTGTAAGATCAGCTTCGATACGAAGTGACTGATGATCACGCCGCAGATGCAGCCGACGATGGCGGCACTGACGCCGAACAGCAGGTATTTTCCGAAAATCTCACGGTTGTAGAAACCGAAGGCTTTGGTGGTACCGACACTCTTGTTTTCCTCTTCCACGATCATGGCAATCGTCGAGAAGCACACTAAGCTGATAACTAACAGGAATAAGGCACCGAAGGTCACGCTGGCCGCCTGGATTCCGGCAATGGTACCGTTGACGTCCAGATTGGACAGGTTGGTTGTTCTGTCCTGTAACAGCCAGACATATTTCTGAGAGAGGACTTCCTCTCTGGCTTTCGCGATTTCATCTTCCGCTTCTTTTCTGGTATCTTCCAGCTGCTTCCGGGCATCTTCCAGCTTGCGCATGGCTTCCTCCCGGCTGGCGTTCAGATCTCTTCTGGCCGCCGCAATCTCTTCTTCCGAACTGTTCAGGATCTTCTCCTTGGACTGCAGCTGGGCAAGTCCGTAGCGGTAGGCGCTCCAGCCGTTATCCAGTGTGTTCCGGGCGGCCGCGAGTTCCCTTTCTCCGTCGGCAATCTGCGACGGCAGGGCAGGAACCTGAGCGACCTGTTCACTCAGCTGATGGACTTTTTCCGAGACCTGTTTCAAACCTTCCACAGAGACGAAGTCAGAGGACTTGGTCTGGAAGTTGAAGCCGAAGTAGCTTTCGATAATCTGTTCAATGGTCATGAAATCAAAGTCACTGGTGACTTTGTTCAGATTGCTGATCTCTTCCGCAACCCCGTCAGCGTTTTCTTCCGTGGCATCACTGATCATCTTTGTGGCCGCTTCGTCAATCTTCTGCAGATACTCCGTCTGCTTTTCGGCCATGGCAGCCAGATCTTCCGAAGCTTTCAGATCTTCAAACTGCTTCCGCATGGCTGCGAACTGTACTTCGATGCTGTTGTTGAAGGCGGAAGTGCCTTCGTACATATCGTAACCGTAGTTGTTTTTCAGAATCCAGTAAACAGCACCTTCTCCTTTGGTGGAATAGAGTTCGGACATCATCTCTTCGATATCGTCCGTTTCCACATTGAGATTGCTGAAGTCTTTCAGCTTCTCAATATAGGCCGCAACATCGCTGTCGCTGACCTCTTCCCTATCTTCCACATCTTCCTCTTCCGCCGGAACGATGTTGAAGATCCACCCTCCGATATCCGAGGTAATATTCAGTAAGCCGTTCAGATCCGTTTCCAGATCTTCCGAATTCTTCAGGTATTCAATATAGTCATCAATGTCCATCGCATAGTCGTTGACGATCGGCAGAATCATCTGCGCTTCCGCTGTTTCACAGTAATCATAGAAATTCTGTGCTGCAACTTCCACGTCTTCTCCGCTCTGTACGGCACTCAGATAAGCGGTCGTAAGATCCGTCAGTTTTGCGAGTGCTTCCTTCATCGGGGCAACGCTTGGAATACCGTCGCTCTCCAGCTGTGCCAGGATGGCCTTGAGGTCTTCCGCTGCGGAGTCGACGGTGCTTTCGGCATTGATGATATCGTAGGAATGGTATTCCAGCGATTCGTATATATTATCGATCATCACATGGTCCAACGCCTTCATTTCATTGCTCTCAAAGAAGGCAGTCAGGGCTTCGCGGGCCGCTGCGATTTCTTCCTCGGACCCGTTTGTGATGGCGTCTTTTAAGGTATTGATCTGGGTTTCAATAATCTGAAGAATGCGGTCGAGACCTTCCGGCGTATAGTAGTCCATATAGCGGATACCGTCTTCCAACCGGGAATTCTCTTCCATTTCCGTCAGCTGGCTCTTCAGCCGTTCCGCTGTTTCCTTGGATTTTTCCAAATCGATGATCACGGAGAGCACATCGTCGGCAATGCCGGCTTTCTCAGAGATTTCCTTCGCTTCATCCCGCATCAGGAACCCCAGTAACATGTTCAGGCTGTCGGATGTATCCGTACCCGCTTCAATGTCAGTGATGAGGTTGGTGAGGTAATTATCCATGGTATTCACATGGTCGGCAAGTTCCTGCAGTGTCAGCTGTAAGCCGGTTTCCTGCCGGATCTGCGCCAGAATCTGGTTGGCCTGATTCAAAGCGTTTTTGGCCTGCTGCAGCTGAGCGTTGGCCGCATTGTATTCATTCTCGCCGCTGATCAGCTGGTTATAGGCACTGGCCAGCTCCCGTCTGCCGGCTTCAATCTGGCTGCGGCCGTCTCTTAATACGGACTCGAATTCCCGGATCTTGCGTTCAGCTTCTTCCAGCTGCGCCAGACCTTCCTGTTCCTGACGGTTGAGTTCTGCTTCCGCATCGGCGAATTTCTTCTGAATCTCTTCCGTCTTTTCGGCAATCCGCTCTTCCGCTGTCAGATCCATGCGCTTTTTGGTCTGCGCATTCAGCGTCGGCAGTAGATCATATAACTTATCCAGTGCTTCCTCATCTGCCGTCACGAAGGCATTGGTATAGGAGTCATTTAATGCTTCCATATTGAAGGCCGATTCCGGTAAGGCCACGGAGCGTACCATGGTATAGCGGACATATTCCGGATGCCGCATGATACCGGAAACCGTATAGGTATTGTTTTTTAACGGGTTCTTGGAAAGGACGGCCGTGCTCTTTAAGTGTACCGTATCACCGACTTTGATGCCGCTTTCAATGGCCACGTCTTCATTCAAGAGGATCTCATTGTCCCTCTGCGGCATGTTGCCTTCGATCAGAACCGGTGTACTGACCGTATCGGTAATGGAGATGACCTTGACGTTATAGAAGCTGCTCGCATCGGAGAGCTCCGCATCCAAAAGGATCACGCCTTCCGCATCTTTGACACCTTCCGTACTCTCGATGGTTCTGAGGTCTTCCTCGGAAACGCCGCCGGAGGAGAGCATGTCAAAGTTCTTGAAGTTGCCTTCTTGATAGATGCGGTCAGTTGCTTCGACGAAGGAGCGCTTCATGTTGCGGGACGCGAAAAAGCCTCCGGTACCCAGAGCTACGATCAGAACAACGGAAAGGAACGAGGCCCACCGTTTCTTGATATTTTTTACTGCATCGGTAAACTGTGTCTTCTTCATACTACCAGACCAGATCCTCCGCCGTGAGCGGGTTGAAGTTAATGCGGACGCTGGAAATCAGACCGTTTCTTAAACGGATGACCCGGTTGGCCATCTTGGCGATTTCCACGTTATGTGTAACCATAATGACAGTTTTCTTGTCATTCTTGACGATATTTTCAATGGCTTTTAAGACGCCTTTGCCTGTTTCATAGTCCAGTGCGGCTGTCGGTTCATCTGCCAGGATGATCTTCGGCTCTTTGGCTATTACCCGGGCAATACAGACACGCTGCTGCTGACCGCCGGACATGGCGGACGGGTAACGGTTCCATTTTTCCTTTAACCCGACGAGTTCCAAACATTCCATCGGATCTCTCGGATGATTGGAGATCTCGGCGATGAATTCCACATTTTCCAATGCATTGAGGTTTGGCATCAGGTTATAGGACTGGAAGATAAAGCCGATATAGTCTCTGCGGTACTGGGTTAATTCCTGTTCGCTCGGGTGGGAGAAGTCCTTTCCTTCCACCAGAAACTGGCCTTCGGAGAGCTGGTCCATACCGCCGATGATATTCAGCATGGTGCTCTTGCCGCAGCCGCTTTCACCTAATACGACTAACAGTTCGCCTTCATAGACATCGAGGTCGATGCCTTTGAGGATGCGGCGCATTTCTTCCCCGGACATGAATTCCTTGATGACATTCTTTAACTGCAGTAACGGTTTTCTGTCCTTGTTCGGAGAGAAGGAAAGACCCTTGTCTTCGACGTCCAGCGCAATCAGTGCCCCGCAGTTTTCCAAAAGACCCTGGTCAGCTTCGGAGAAGCCGCCTTCCTTGTTGTTTAACTGCAGACAGCCGATGACGGACAGCGGTGTTCTTAACGGGACCAGAATGGCATTTTTCCCGAAGAGGGTGGAGAAGAATTTATCTTCGGCAATCTCCGGAACTGCTGCGCAGTCATCCACGATCTTCGACTGTTCGCTTTTGACGATCTTACCGATGAAGCTTTCGTCTTCCCCGGTGGATGTACCGGAGACGTCCGCATTCCCGGAGCTCGCGACAATATAAAAACGGTGGTCTACCGTGTTGCGCATCCAGATGGATCCGCTTTCGCAGCCGACAGTGTCTGTCAGTATTTTGATACATGTTTCCAGGGAGCTTTCCAGCTGATCGGATTTGGACAGTTCGTCCATGATCTGCCAGGCACAGCTTACAAACCTTGAATCTGCCATAAGGACCTCCTTATATGTATGAATTCTATATAATATTATTTATAAAATATCACAGATATTATAGCATTCTTTCCTTACGGAAACGGTATATTTTTTCCTGCGGAAAGCGAACGGAAGATTTGTTATAATAGAAAAAACATTAAGGGGTGCAACTATGTTAGATGTTTTATTAGCAATCCCGGTATCCGTTGCGTTATTAATCTGGATACTGCGGATGAAACGGTGGAATCCGTTTCCGAAATTTACCTTTGTGAAGCTCCTGATTGCCGGTGCGGTCGCTTTGACGCTGTCGGGAATTATTACGCTGATCGGCGGTCTTGTTGTTCTTTTGGCACAGATCGGTCCGGAACAGATTGTCCAGATGAAGGACGCGGAGAGTGCCGTAAAGATCATTCAGGAAATCGGTAAAGCCGCAAAAGCCGTGACACCGGATGCTCTGCTCTTCGGATTTATCCGGACATTTATTCTGGTTGGCTTTGTGGAAGAGTTCTTAAAGTTCATCGCTGCGAAGATCGTGATGCGCAAAGAAGGGGTCGCGCATACCTGGATGGATGCCCTGCTGTGCTTTGCGGTCGTGGCTATCAGCTTCCAGCTGATTGAAGACGTTCAGTACTCTTCCGGCAATATCGGTGTGGCGATTTTCCGCGCTTTAACACCGTTCCATTTCACCTTTGCGGTGATCATGGGCTACATCTACGGCCTGGGTAAAGTGAAGGGAAACAGGTTTTATACCGTATTATCCGTTCTTACTCCGGCACTGTTCCATGCGCTTTATGATTTCTCCATCAATCTGATCAAGCGCAGTGACAATTTCATCTTCCTGAATCTGGGCATGAATGCCGTGATGTTCATCCTGACCGTTATCGCTGTCTTGAAGTTGAGAAAGTGGCATAAGGAAGGAACGCTGGATATCTATATTTAACGAAATCAAAGGTTCTGCTTGTAACAGAACCTTTTCTGTTTACGGAAGGATAGAGGAAACTGCTGAGAGGCAGTATAATATTCTAAGAGTAATCAGAGAATCATAAGTTTGGGGAGGTAGCAGTATGCGCAGCTTTTTAATGAATATCTGTTCCGGTGCCATCTGGGGCATTGTTTTACTGGAAACTGTTCTGGCCTGTTTGTTATTTGTTCATTGGAAAAAGAATAAACAGCCGGTCGCTTTACTGACCTTTTTCGTGGCGCTGGGGTTGATTCTGGATGCACTGATTATCGGAATGGGGTCAATGCTGAATGCTGAAGTGTTGAAGGCCATCAGTCCGGTGCGTTTCATTGCGCACGGTTTCCTGATTCCGCTATTATTCCCGATCTGCGGATATGCCTTAAAGCTGAAGGAACCTGTAATGAAAGTGTTATGGATCGTTACGGGAGTGCTGATGGCAGCCGGAGCGGCAGAAGGATTCTGCACGGTACTGGAGATGAAGGAAATGGCCGGTGTCATCCGCTTTGTGTCTTCTGAGGCAACACCGAAATGGGCAGATCTCATCAGTAAGCTGTTATCCTTCGGTACGGTCATTCCGATGATGATTATCGGTGTGGCAGTCTGGATCCGTCAGAAGAATCCGCATCTTTTCCTTTCCGGTTTATTGATGTTTGTCTTTTCCGCCCTGGGTCCGGCCACGGGCAATGCCGATCTGATCTTTTTCATCAGCATGTTCGGAGAATTATTTATGATCTTCTTCCTCTATCTGTTTGTGAAAAAACAATAGGAGAGTGATCTATGAAATATATGAAAGTGTTACTGGTGGCACTGCTGATCCTGATGTCGGGATGTGCCAAAGAAAAAGATAAAGTCATTATCAATGAGAACGGCATCAATACGGTCGTTATGGGAGAGAAGGAAATGGAATGGTTCCGCTTCGGTAACGAAGACGGACCGAAGGTTGTAATTCTGCCGGGCGTTTCCTTAAAAAGCGTGATGGGCTCCAAGGATGCGATCATCAGTGCCTACAGCTATCTGGCGGAAGACTATGATGTCTATCTCTTTGAGAGGATCCGAATCCTTCCGGGGAAGTACGATATCACTGACATGGCAGAGGACACTTTACGGGCTGTAAAGGCCATCGGTTTAAAGGAAATCAATGTCATGGGAGTATCCATGGGAGGAATGATAGCACTGCAGATGGCAATTCTGGATCCGGAAACCGTGAAATCTATCATGCTGTGCAGCACTGCGGCACGGGTCTATGATCCAACGGTACTCGAAAACTGGAAGACACTGGCAGAAGAAAGAAACCTGCCGGAGCTGATGCAGGCCTTTGGCGAAGATGTTTACTCGCCGTCCTTCTTTGAGCAGTATAAGGATATTATTCTTGCTTCAGGCGACGGAGCCATGGAGCAGGATTACATGAACTTTATTATCTCGCTGAAGGGAATTCTTTCCTTTGACTGCTATGACAGGCTAAAGGATATCAAGTGTCCGGCACTGGTGATCGGGGCATCGGAAGATAAGATCCTCAGCAAGTGGGGATCCATCGAGCTTGCGGCCGGACTGCAGTGTGACAGCTTTATCTATGAAGGATACGGGCACGGCGTCTATGATGAAGCGCCGGATTATCTGACGCATATCAAAGCGTTTTTGGATCAGCTCGAAAAGTAAACAAAAGCAGGAGCAAAAAGCTCCTGTTTGTATGTTCTCAGCAGTACTTCAGCCACCCGGAAACGGCAACCCGTTTGGAATACCGGCATTTGTTGAGGAATCTCTTCATCTCACTGTAGTCGTAGAATACTCTGATAAATTCGGAACGGTTTTCTTTGTTGTAGCAAGTGACTTCGTACATACTGGTTACCTCTCTTTACACCTTTATCTTACGGGGCATCATTACATTATTTATGTAAGAATGCGGAGTTTTTTTGAATTGGTTCATAGACCTGTTATAATGAAGGAGAAGTGGAAGGTGAGTTACAATGAAACAGGCAGTCCGTATTTTACTTTGTGCTCTTTTGTGTGTTTCCCTGACGTCCTGCAGCGGGAATACCGTGAAGCATCCGTATACGCAGGAATATGTGGCCGGGCAAGGAAACATTCAGGGAAATGTGAATACGGAGGACTATTACAAAAGGGATCCGCGCTTTGAGATCGGGGCGACTGCGGAAGGCATGGCCGTCTTCAAAGATCCGGCTGCGGCATTTACGGCATTGCAGGAAAAATATGCGGACGGGATTGCGCTGATTCAGAAAGAGCAAAATCTGCAGCCGCTGTCGCAGAAGAACTATCAGGAGTACAAGACGCACGGCTGGCAGGTGACAACGGGAAGCGAAGCGGAAAAAGAGCAGGCTTTATTTGTCAGCAGATTTATGGATATTTATGAAAACAGCTTTGAATAGAAAGCAGTGGTATAATAGAGAAAAGAAAAGTCAGATGTGACGGGGGAGAAAGCTATGGTAATTACGGCGACAAGAAACGGAAATGAACTGGATCTGGCCTTAAAGGGCAGACTGGACAGCTCTACGGCAGAAGAGTTGGAAACCCTGCTGGATGAAAATACGGAAGGTGTGGAGAAGGTTGTTCTGGATCTGGCGGAACTGGAGTTTATCTCTTCCAGCGGTCTCCGTATCTTATTAAAAACAGACCGCAAGTATGCGGCCATGCAGGGACTGCACGTGAAGAATGTGAATGAAGTCGTGATGGATGTGTTCCGGCTCACGGGCTTTGACGACATTCTGACGCTGGAATAACAGGTGTGAAGTAAGACGTCCGGGGAACCGGGCGTTTTTTGTGTGGTAAGGTTTGTGGCTTTTCAATGCCCTGATTTCGGGTATAATAGAATGTAAATGAAAGAAATCGGGGCAGCACTTATTATTACGGTAACGTTTTTGAAACTGGAAGCGGCATTTACCCTTGTCTGGCTGATGTGCCGCTGTCTTGTCTGGATGAAACGGAAAAAGATCGACTGGAAGCGGGAAGCAATCCTGCTTTTGATGTTTGTCAATCTGGCAGTGATCTTCCGTTTTGTCTATTTCCTGCGGGGTCATGTCAACGGTCATGTGGCACCGCTGATTTTTGATTCCTCCCGGATGTTCCCGCTGCGTATCAATCTGGTTCCGTACCGGAATCTGTTTGTGTACAATAATCTGAAAGATACCCTGTGGAATGTCGCAGGAAATGTGCTTTTGTTTGTTCCGACCGGCATTGTGCTGCCGATCGTGTACCCGAAACTCAGAAAATGGTACAAAACAGTATTCGTGGGATCTTTGATCTCGCTGTTGATTGAGCTTTCGCAGCTCCCGTTCTACGACAGGGCTACGGACATTGATGACTGGATTCTGAATACAGCGGGTGTCATTCTGGGATATCTGATTTATGCGGCAGTAAGAAGAATAAATAAAAAGCAGTAAAAAAGGAAGTTATGAAAAAAGCAGTGATTTTGCTTCTTGTTCTGATGATTCTTCCGCTCACCCTTTGCGGCTGTAAACGCAAAAAAGAGAAGGAAGCTGTAATCTATGATGACATGGAGAAAGCCTTTGAAACCTCCGGTCTGATTTCCGCCAATATCGGTATCTTTACCAAAACGGTCAGTGCGGATTCCATCAGTTACGGAGAGTGCAGCGGCGGTGTCTTTAACGAAGACATGAAACTGACAGGTATCATCACCGGTGCCATGATCTCTCGGGACGGAACGAGTTTCATTTCCGACTACATGATCCCAATCAGTGAAATCAAAGCCTGCTTAAAGGAGTGGAAATAAGAACATCTCAGAGGCTAAAACGCCTCTTTTTCTTTGCATACGCCAAAGAAAGGGGGCACTTTGACGCGGTTCTGTTACAATAGAGTATAAGTAAAGGCAGTTAGAGCAGTATGAAAGAGAACGGAATCAGCCGGGTGATACGGACGGCATTCATTATATTTGTAGCGGGAATCCTTTTGGGTATTTTTTCCAAATGGCTGGATACGCTGGCGCTGGACGGGACGATCTGGTGGCACAGGATTCTGGAAGTGACCGATCTCGGAAACTTCTTTTCCGATCTGGCTGTGTGGCTCTTATTCGCTCTGGCGATTGCTTTGTACAGTCCGTCTAAGAAGGAAGCGGCTTTAAACGTTTTTCTCTTTTTTGCGGGAATGTGTATTGCCTATCATCTTTTCAGTATTCTTTTCGGTGGATTCAATCCGCGCTCCTATATGATGCGCTGGTATCTGATCACGCTGGTTTCACCTATATTGGCAGTACTTTGTTGTTACGCCAAAAAGGAGGGGGTCCTTTCCCTGATTCTCTCGGCGGGTATCATGGGTGTCTTTCTCTTATCCAGCTTTGCGGTGGGACGCTTCTATCTGGACCTAAGGGGAATCCTGTATACCGTGGTATTTGTGCTTGCCGTGATGCTGATTTATCAAAACTGGAAGCAGTTACTGATATCTCTTGCTGGAGGGTTACTGCTGGCACTTCTGTTCTGTCCGTACTGGCCGTTTTAACACGATTATTTCCTTACTCAAAGAGAAACGATAAGATTCCGGAATTGCGGAATCTTTTTTATTATGCGGAAGAAACAGAAGGTATAATATAAGAGAACTGAGAGGGAAGCAGCATGAAACAAGTCCGGGCAATTTTTAATGCATTTCTGGCCGCGGTCTTCTATGCCGTGAATGTGCCGTTATCCAAACTGTTTTTACAGCAGGTAGGACCGACCATGATGGCAGCTTTACTGTATCTTGGTGCCGGAATCGGTATCGGTGCGCTTTCCTTGCTGAACAGGGAAAAGGGAGAGAAACTCTCCAAGACGGATCTGCCGTATGTGTTGGGTATGATCGCGCTGGATATTGCGGCACCGATTTTACTGATGTTCGGTCTGCGTCTGGCCTCTTCAGCAAATGCCTCTCTTTTAAGCAACTTTGAAATTGTGGCCACCACCATCATTGCCTTATTTATCTTCCATGAAGCCGTCTCCTTACGGCTGTGGATCGCCATCGGGTTAATCACTCTGTCCAGTATCCTCTTATCCTTTGAAGGGGCGGATTCCTTCCGCTTCTCCTACGGGTCACTGCTGGTACTTGGCGCAACGGTGTGCTGGGGGTTAGAAAATAACTGTACAAGGAATATCTCTTCCAAAAGCACCTATGAGATCGTCATTCTGAAAGGCATCTTTTCGGGACTGGGGAGTCTGGTGATTGCATTGTTAACCGGGGAAAGCATTCCCGCAATCGGAGATATTCTGAAAGTATTACTGTTGGGCTTTGTGGCTTACGGCTTAAGCATCTTTCTGTATGTGAGGGCACAGAATGTTTTGGGAGCTGCGAAGACGAGTGCCTACTATGCGGTTGCACCGTTTGTGGGAGCCTTCTTCTCCTTTATCTTATGGAAAGAGAAACTCTCCGGTATGTATTTTGCGGCACTCATCGTCATGATTGCCGGCAGTATCCTTGTCGTTTTGGACACCCTGATCCGTCACCATGCCCACGCGCATACGCATACCTTTACCCATACGCATGACGGCACCACCCATACCCATACGATTACGCATACCCATGGCCACGACCATTTCATTACGGAGGAAACGCACGGCCATCATCATACCATGGCGGAGCTGGACCGGCTGTCCGCACCGCAGCATACACAGGAGGGACATGCATGAGCACACTTGTAAAAACAGTAAAGTTTGATCAGAAGGAAATGGAATACATTGAGTTCGGGAAGAAAGACGGTAACGTCTTTGTCATTCTGCCGGGCTTATCCTTAAAAAGCGTCATGGGCGCAGCCGAAGGCATTGTGAACGCCTATCAGCTGCTGGCACAGGAATACCACATGTTCCTTTTTGACCATATTAAAAAAGAGCCGGAAGGCTATACGGCAGAGAATATGGCGGAAGATACCTTATGC
>CADCPY010000004.1 GCA_902803495.1 uncultured Erysipelotrichaceae bacterium | reverse complement strand
TCCATTATAAAACCCCACTTCAGTTCAAAACCGAAATGGGGTTCTAGGCTTTTTATGAATTGTCTACTTTTAGTTGACTAGTTCAAATACCCCTTCTTTTTCAAAAGGTGTTTCACCGTCGGCTCCGGAAGCTTCACATTGACAATATTGATTGGTTCCTCTCCTGCATCGATCCGCTTTTTCGGAATCTGCATAAAGAGCGCAAACCATTTCTGATTGGCAGAGTTCCGGTAGACCGCACCCGTTTTATCTTCCCAGGGGAATTCCGCACTCACCTGATAGCGCTTATTGATATAGCTGTCGATACGGTTGGCCTGATCGGAGAGATACATCTTCTCCCGATAGGCATACTCGCGTATTTCTTCCAATAAGCTCCGGTACGCTTCCCGGACTTCCGTCACAAAACTTCCCACATTGGATTCAATGCGGTAATTGATATATTCTTCCCCGGCATCCAGATCCATGATTCTGCCTTCCGTCTTCTTCTGAGGCGTTACCGTGATCTCCGCCTGAAACAGGCCGTTTAAGAGCGGTTTTTCTATCGTAAGACTTCCGTCTTCCGTTTCATTGAACCCGTAGGCAATCAGCCGTTCCTTGATCGGTTCGTATTTTCCCAGTACTTCTTCTTCCAGTTTCATACCAACATCTTATCACGTTTCTCTGTTACCTCTAAAAAAGTGTTTCCGGAAAACCGGAAACACTGTTTTATTCTGCTTTGATTTCTTCATACAGCGGAACCATTTTCAGCTCCACCGTATCCATATATCCGCGGTCCGTCAGTTTCAGCTTCGGGATGCAGGTTAAAGACAGCAGACAGAAATTCATGATGTTGTTTCTGTGTCTGTATCCTAAAGCGTCAAATGCTGCACGGATCTTCTCAAAATCCTCTGACGTCTTTTTTACGCTCTTCCTGCTGAGTAAACCGGCAATTGGCAATGCAATCTCACCGATCAGTTTTCCTTCGCTGACGGCCGTAATTCCGCCCTGTAAGCCGATCACGCGGTTGATGGCCAGACACATCTCCTCTTCGTCATATCCCATCACGATCAGGTTATGAGAGTCGTGCGAATAGCTGCTGGCAATGGCACCGTGAGAGATCATGCTGCCGCAGGTAAACCCATAGGCAATGTGATTGTCTCTGCCATGGCGCTCTACAACCGCCGTAAGCGCGCATCCGCTCTCTTTCCACTGCAGTACATGATTCTTTACTTCCATGCGTACAAAGAGTTCCGCCGTACGGTTATTGTCCGGATTGACCTCCATGACGCGCACGTTCACAAAGCGGTCCTCTCCCTCAACCTTCACGATAAGATCTTCCTTCTTCAGCATGTGGCTGTGCACCGTATGTTCCAGTTCCTCTTTCAGCGCGTAGTCTTCCCTTTCATCGGACGGGTCATTGATATCGTAAATGCACTCTCCGCGCTTATAGGTATTGATAATATGCAGGGAGTTCAGATCATCCAACAGCACAAAGTCCGCCAGTCTCCCCGGTGCGATCACACCTCTATCCAAAAGGTTCATTCTGCGGCTTGGGGTATAGGTCGTGCAGTAGATGGCATCTTCCGGACGCATGCCGTAAGAGATGGCCTTGCGCATGACGGCATCCACATGTCCTTTATGATAGAGGATATCCGGAAAGGTATCGTCCGTCACAAAGCTGAAGTATTCATAGAGCTGATTGTCACAGACATAGCGGATCACTTCCGGTGTCACCATCAGGTCCTGCAACTGAATAAAGACGCCGTTTTCAAAGCGCTGTTTCAGCTCTTCGATATCATGGTCGCAATGGTCGCTTTGAATGCCCAGATAGACAAATTTTGCCAGATCGGAGTCCACCAGCGCCGGGCAGTGCCCTTCGAGCGGATAGTTCGGCTCCTCCGGATGAATCTCTTCAATAAACTTCCCGACTTCCGAGTCGTTTTCCCGGATGATCTCCCGGAAGTTCATAACTTCTCCAAGACACAGAATCCCTTCCGTATCCTTTAAGCGCTTCATGTCTTGAGCCGTGATTGTTCCGCCGCTTGTTTCAAAGTCACGAGGCATGATCGGTACATTGCTCGGGATTGCATAATAGCAGTCATATGGGCTCTTCTTCCCATCTTCAATCATGGCGAGGATTCCTTCTACCCCTGCCACATTTGCGATCTCATGGGGCTCGGAAACGATCGTGGTAAGACCGTTCTTTACCGTATCGCGGGCAAACGCCTCCGGAGTTACCAGAGAGCTCTCGATATGCATATGAATATCGATCAGTCCCGGAATCATGTAGTGCTGTTTCCCGTCGATTTCCTTCTCTGCCTTGATTTCATTGTTGCGGCGCTTATCGATATACAAAAACTTCCCGTCTTTGATGTAAACATCCGCATCGTCAAAACGTTTGAAATACGAATTGAATACCCGGACATTCTTGATGACTGCATCTGCTCTGTTTAAATCCGTTGTCATAGGCGCTTCCTCACATCTATAAGTCATTATACCTTATCTCCCTTTTGCGAAAAAGAAAAAGGACTGCCGAAGCAGTCCGAATCCGGTTTCTCTTATTTCTTGTCGAATAAGTCTTTGACTTTGTCGATGACTTTCTTGCCGGCTTCAACAGCGTCATCAGCGATTCTTGTGACGTCTTCTTTATCGAATTTGCCGTCTTCGCCTTTGACATAGTCAACAACGCCCTTACCTGTTTCTTTGGCTTTTGAGGCGATGCGGTCGACGTCTTCCTTATCGAAT
>CADCPY010000003.1 GCA_902803495.1 uncultured Erysipelotrichaceae bacterium | reverse complement strand
TCCCGTTGTATAATAGATGCAGGAGAAATAGCATATGTTCAGAATCGGTCAGTCTTCGGACATTCACCAGCTGGTGAAGGGAAGAAAATTAATTTTAGGCGGCGTGGAAATTGAGAGTGAACTCGGTCTTTTGGGTCATTCCGATGCCGACGCTTTACTGCATGCGATCGCCGAAGCCATGCTGGGCGCATTGGCTCTGGGAGATCTCGGTCATCATTTCCCGGATACGGATGAGAAGTGGAAAGGTGTTTCCAGCTTACTGATCTTAAAGGAAGTGGAGAAGAAGATTGCGGAGAAAGGGTACCATGTGGTCAATGTGGACAGTTTGATTCTCATTGAAAAGCCCAAGATGGCACCGCATATCGAACAGATGCGTCAGAATATTGCGGAAGCACTGCACGTGGATCTCGACAGGATCAGCGTGAAGGCGACCCGCGGAGAGAAACTGGGCTATGTCGGACGCAGTGAAGGCGTTCTGGCACAGGCCGTGGTGCTCTTAAGTAACGATAAAGAGGAGAATGAAATATGAAATTTCATGCAAAGAAAAGACAGGAAGTCTTAAAACAGTTAAATAACAGCAGCATTGCCTTCTTATGCGCCGGTGCCGAAATCAAGGAAACGGCGGATGAGTTCTATCCGTTTTCCGTCAACCGGAATTTCTACTACTTAACGGGAATTGACGAAGCGGATGTCATCCTGGTTTTAATTAAGGGCAGGAAGGAAGAAGAGCGTCTCTATATCAAAAAGAGCGATCCGCTCAAGGAAAAATGGTATGCAAAGACGATTTCCAGAGAAGAAGCCATCGCCAGGAGCGGTGTGCAGGATGTCCGCTATCTCGATGACTTAAAAGCGGATATGGAAAAAGTCATTGCCGAAGAAGGCATCGTGAATGTCTATGTGGACGATGAGGAAGACCCGATCATCCATCATGGTCTCGATCTGCTTGACAGTATGCCGGCGTTTGACGAAATGGATGTCTACAACGTCTATGAGATCGTTGCCAAACTGCGTGCCGTCAAGGAACCGGAAGAGATTGAAGAGATGCGTAAGGCGATTCATATCACCAATGAAGGCATCATGAACATGCTGGACCATATGAAACCGGGCATGAAGGAATACGAGCTGCAGGCGTACTATACCTTTGTGTTGAACTCCCATCAGGTACCGGTCTCCTTCACGACGATTGCGGCCAGCGGCATCAATGCCACGGTACTGCACTATTCCACCAATAACAGCGTCATGCAGGACAATGACATGATTCTGTTTGACCTGGGTGTCGCGAAAAACCGCTACTGCTCCGATATCTCCCGTACTTTCCCGATCAACGGAAAGTATTCCGAAAAGCAGAGACTTGTCTATGACATCGTCTTACGGACACAGAAGAAAGTCATGGATGCCGTCAAGCCGGGCGTAACGATCCGTCAGCTCAATAACCTGACGCTGGACTGCTACGCGAAGGGATTAAAGGAAATCGGTTTAATTGAAAAAGGCACATACGAAGAAGTTGCCAACTACTACTGGCATTCCATCGGCCACTCCCTGGGACTGGATACGCATGACGTCGGTCTGGGCAGAGACGAGCCGCTCCGTCCGGGCATGGTCATCACCGATGAGCCGGGCTTATACATTGCCGAGTGGGGCATCGGTGTCAGAATCGAAGACGATATTCTGGTCACGGAAGACGGACATGAATGTCTCTCCGAAGAGATCATCAAAGATCCGGATGCCATTGAAGCCTACCTGGCCAGCCGCAAATAATACAGCGAAAGGAAGAAACAATTATGATGTCTCCGGATGATTTACTGGAATATGAAAGAAATCTGAGACAGTTTACCGAAGAGCTCGAGGACTATCTGGACGAGATGGACGACGAGCTGCAGGGCAAGCTGGAATTCCGGAAACTGCTGAAATATCAGTCTGTGAAGCAGATGAGCGATCTGATCGTGGAAAACTGCTATCAGATCTGCGACAAGCTGAACCGTTTCCGCAACATGAGCGAAGACGATCCGGAATACGAAGCGCTGAAAGAGGAACTGGAAGCCGTGCTGTTCTTCCCGCAGGAAGCGGAGGAATACGACCCGGAAGAAAACAGCGGCATGCTCAGCTGATACATAACAAAAGACGGCAGTCCCATACGGGACTGCTGTTTTTGTATGGATAAATTCCTTTTTCCTTGGACAGGGTCTCCGTTTCTTTCCTGAAAAAAGAAGAAAAGCCATGGTATAATTTCAGTAACATGGAAGAGAGAAAAACCCTCATCATTACCTATCTGTTTTACTTTCTGGCAGGCAGCTGCTGTCTTTTGATCGGCTCCAGTTTGACCCAGCTTGTGGAACTTTACCAAATGCCGATCTCCAAGGTGGTCTTACTGGGCAGCTTTTTTGCGGCCGGACGGGTGTTAAGTGTCAACTTTACGGCCCGGCTGATTGAAAAAGCGGGACCGAAGATCATGCTGATCGGCGGATCGCTGGCGTTTCTGATTTTCCTTTTGGGAATCCCGGTATTTCAGAACTATACGTTACAGACGGTGTTCTCCTTTCTCGGGGGCGTGGGCCTCGGGATTCAGGATACCTGCGGACCGGTCCTTTTTGCGGGAATCTCCAAGGCGAATTATGCGACGCATATGTCCATGGGACAGGCCCTATTCGGTATCGGGAACTTTGCGACACCGTTTCTGATCAGCATCATGTTAAAGATGCATCTGCCGTTCTATGACGCCTTCTGGATTCTGGCCATTCTGCCGGTGGGCATTATTATTTTGGCCAGCAACATGAAAGTGAAAAACGCAGAGGAAGTGGAGGAGCAGATCGCTCCGCTGCACGTAAAAAACATGGTACTGGCAGCGGGAATGATCGCTGTGATCATGATCGCTTACAGCAGTATCTTCAACTGCCTCTGTACCTATACAACTTCTTACGGAGAACTGCGGGGCATGTCGGCTGCGGATGCTTCCATCCTTTTGACGGTATTCAATGTCGGAGGGGTCGTCGGTTCCTTTCTCTTTGCGGCCCTGTTAAAAAAGATCAGCGAGATGAAGGTGCTGATCGGAAATTTAATGATCAGTGGAATTCTTCTGTTTGCGGCACTGCAGACGGGGAATACCATGCTGTTATATGTCCTCTTCGGGTTGCTGGGGATCTTCATTGCGGTACTCTTCGGAATCATCTTTACCGTAGCGACCCGCGTGGGGTACCGGCGGATGACTTTGGCGGCCGGGCTGACCAGTACGGCCAGCGGGCTCAGCGACATTGCGACACCGCTGGTGACCGGGTGGATCATAGAACAGACAGATCTGCATGCGGTATACAGCTATATTCTCATTCTGATGGGAATCTGCTGTATCGCATCGTGCTTCCTGAAATATAATATAAAGGAAAAGGAGTAGAGAATCATGGCGGAAAAAAAGAAAATCATTATTGATACCGACTGCGGATCGGATGACGCAATGGCCATTGCGATGGCTTTAAACGATCCGAACTACGAGATTCTTATGATCAGTACGGTCAGCGGAAACGTTCGCATGAAACAGGCGACCATCAATACTCTGACCACACTGGAATATACGGACTCCTACTATCCTCCGGTCTATGAAGGCTGCGATCTTCCGCTGATCCGGGACTGGGTCGGTGCGGCGGAAACGCACGGGGAAGACGGCATGGGCGATATCGGACTGGTACCGCACCGCCTGAAAGCCAGCGAAGGCAACGGTGTCTTAAAGATGCTGGAAGTGCTGCGTGAGGAAGAAGAAAAAACAGTGGATATCATTGCATTGGGACCGTTAACCAACCTGGCAGTGGCGTTACGACTGGACGCGGAAACAATGAGGCGAGCGGATAAGATCTGGGTCATGGGAACTTCCGGCTTATCGGTGGGTAATGTTTCTCCGGTAGCGGAATTCAATATCTGGCAGGATGCGGAAGCCTGCAAGGTGGTACTGGACGCGGGACTGGATCAGCTGATCTTTGTCGGCTGGGATGCCTGCTGCGACGATGCCATGCTGACACCGGCGGAAATCAAGCGGATCCGGGAGAGCGGAGAGCTCGGAAAGTTCTGTATCGACTCCAACAGGCAGCTAATGGAGCTCAACGTACAGCGCTTCGGGGATGCCTATCTGGATATGGCCGACCCGGCAGCCATGGCGGCGGCTTTATATCCGAAATGCATCGATAAGATGGAAAAATACTACTGTGAAGTGGAAACTTCCTCTGGTCCGGCCTACGGCGCGGTGCTGGTGGACCGGCTGTTTTTCTCCGGAAAAACACCGAACGCCTACATCTGCAGCAAGCTGAAAGAGGACCTTTACAAGGAATATATCTATCAGACACTGCATGTGAAATAAGAGGAAAAAAGCCTCTTATTTTTACTATTTAGGAGCACTAAAAATATCTTATATACAGTATTTTGTATATTTAAAATTTTCATTTTTTGTTCGTTTTTTTTGTGGCATTTCTGTTTACATATCCAAGATGATATGGTATTCTCTATAAGCGAAAAGGGATTGAATTGAAGTGTATTCATTACATGAACAATTCGTGATAATTCAATGCTAGAATGTGAGGGGTAAAGCAATGAGCAGTCGTTCAATGACTGATGTAGCATTCGATTTTCTATCCAAACGTAAGAAAGAAGTCCCGTTCAACAAACTTTGGGAACAAGTTTACAAGACCATGGGTTTTAAAGAAGAAGTTGCGTATCGGAAAATCGCTTCCTTCTATGAAGCCATGATGCTGGACAACCGTTTTACATCCAAAGACAACAAATGGGACTTAAGCAGCCGCCACAAGTTTTCGGAAACCCACATCGATTTAGCATCTATCGAAATCGACGATGATGGGAAAGACGATTACGACAGTGACGACTATGTAGACGAAGATGGAAACACATCGGACAGCTACGACAGAGACAACGAAGAAGAGGATATCTATTGATATCCTTTTTTCTGCGATTCTTGTATAATAGGGATGGTAAGAGGTACTTATGAGAAGAGTATTTAAGATTGAAGGAAAACATAAACTGAACGGAAGAGTACGCGTCAGCGGCTCCAAGAACGCTACGGTTGCGCTGATTCCGGCCGCCATTCTTTCCAAGGAAGGCCCGGTCACCATTTGCGACGTACCGAACATTTCCGACGTTGACTGTTTAACGATTCTGTTAAAGGAATTGAATATTGAAGTATTCCAGAACGCTCAGGGTCATCTGATCATCGATCCGACGAACATGAAGAACACCATTCTGGAACACAATGCCGTGACAAAACTCAGAGCTTCCTATTATTTCATGGGAGCCCTGCTGGGTAAATACAAAGACGTGAAGATCCGCATGAGCGGCGGCTGCTATCTTGGCCCGCGCCCGATCGATCTGCACTTAAAGGGCTTTGAAGCGTTAGGCGCCACGGTGGATTACGACCGCGGTCTGTACCATATCTATGCCGATGAGCTGATCGGAGATCGAATCTATCTGGATATTGCCAGTGTCGGTGCCACCATCAACATCATGATGGCAGCGGTCTATGCCAAGGGCCGTACGATCATTGACAACGCCGCCAAGGAACCGGAGATCATTGACGTTGCGACCATGCTGAACAAGATGGGCGCCCGGATCCGCGGAGCCGGTACGGCAACGATCACCATCGACGGTGTGGAAAGTCTGACGGGATGCTTCCACGAAATCATTCCGGACCGCATTGAAGCCGGAACCTTCATCATCATGGCCGCCGCAGCCGGCGAAGACATGGTGGTGGAAAACATCATTCCGCAGCATCTGGAATCCCTGTTATCCAAACTGAAGGAAATGAATGTGGATATGGAAGTCAATATCGACAATGTCCGCATCCACGGCGGCAACAAGCTGAAAGCCGTTGATATTCAGACGCAGACCTATCCGGGTTTCGCGACAGACTTACAGCAGCCTCTGACCGCACTCTTAACGCAGGCGGAGGGCATCAGCACGGTGCGTGAAACGATCTATGCGGAACGTTTCAAACACTGTCCGGAACTCAACCGCATGGGTGCCAACATCATCGTCAATATCCCGAGTTCCACCATTGCGGGACCGACACCGCTCTACGGTGTGGAAGTGACCGCAACGGATCTGCGCTGCGGTGCCAGCCTGGTCGCGGCAGCCTTAATGGCAGATGGTGTCACCACCATCTACGACATCGAACATATCGAGCGGGGATACGAAAACCTCGACGGCAAACTGAACGCACTCGGTGCGAAGATGTGGAAAGAAGAAGTCGAATAAGCATACCAAAGAGCCATACGGCTCTTTTTGTTTTCCCGGATTGAAGCAATTGGAGAAAGTAAAGAACACTATAAGGTAAGAGGGAGACACCGTCATGATCCGTGCGGAAACCCTTCGGGCAATTGAATAGACTTATTTGACAGACAGAGTATAATTATCGTGTAAATAGAGTTGGCAAAACTCTATTTGTTGTATTGGGAGTTTTCTATGAATTTTGAGGTTTTCCGTGAATCGTTTTGGAAAATACTAATTCCGGGCTTAACGGTAACCATTCCGCTGACCGTCATCTCCTTTTCTCTGGCCATGGTCATTGCGGTCATCACTGCATTGATCAAGTTTGCCAATGTGAAGGTGCTGCGTCAGGTTGCCCGCTTTTATACCTGGTTTATCCGCGGAACCCCGCTGCTGGTTCAGCTGTTTGTGGTTTTCTACGGATTACCGTCCATCGGGATTCTGATCGATCCGATCCCGGCGGCCATCATTGTCTTTTCCATCAATGAAGGTGCCTACTGTGCGGAGACGATCCGGGGTGCTTTGGAATCCATTCCGGCGGGACAGCTGGAAGCCGGCTACTGTGTCGGCATGAGCTATCTGCAGACGATGCGCCGCATCATTCTGCCGCAGGCGCTGCGCTCCGCCTTCCCTTCGTTATTTAACTCTCTGATCTCCCTGGTCAAGGATACGTCCCTTGCCAGCAATATCACCGTGACGGAAATGATGATGACGACCCGGATGATCAATGCCCGCAAATACGAGGCACTGACCCTGTATCTGGAAGTGGCGCTCATCTATCTGATCTTCTCCACGGTACTGACTTACATTCAGCATTGGGGAGAGAGAAAGCTCTCCAGCTATGAAAAGCGTTAAAGGAGGAAGCTATGTTAGAAGTCTATAATATCCGCAAAGCCTTTGACGGAAATGAAGTGCTGAAAGATGTCAGCCTGAAGGTCGATAAGGGGGATGTCATTGCGATCATCGGACCGAGCGGCTCGGGAAAGACAACGCTGCTGCGCTGTCTGAACTTCCTGGCGAAAGCGGACGGCGGAAGAATGGTCTTTGACGGCGAGGAAATCGATTTCTCCAAAGTCAGCCGGAAAGATATTGCCCGCATCCGCCGCAAGACAGCCTTCGTCTTCCAGAACTACAACCTCTTTGCGAACAAGACGGCATTGGAAAACGTGACGGAAGGTCTGATCGTGGCCCGCAAGGTTCCGAAGGATGTTGCCAACAAAAAAGGAAAGGAACTGCTGGACAAGGTGGGACTTGCCGGCCGGTACGACAGTTATCCGTCGCAGCTCTCCGGAGGACAGCAGCAGCGGGTGGCCATTGCCAGAGCTCTGGCAACCGACCCGGAAATCATTTACTTTGATGAGCCGACCAGCGCACTGGACCCGGAACTCATCGGAGAGGTGCTGGGTGTTATGAAAGAGCTGGCGGAAGAGGGGATGACCATGCTGGTGGTGACCCATGAAATGAATTTTGCCAGAGACGTATCGAAACGCACGATATTTATGGAAGGCGGCGTGATCGTGGAGGAAGGAGAATCCAAAGCGTTCTTTGCCAACCCGAAAGAAGAAAGAACCAGAGCTTTCCTAAGGCTGCTGGAGAAAGAATAAAAAGGAGAATGAACTTATGAAAAAAGCATTAAAAGTAGTATTGGTGTTATTACTGTCCATCTTAATCATCGGCTGTTCTCAGAAAGAGACACCGGCAGATGATACTCCGGTTGCTGAAAAGGATGCCTTAGCCAGAATCCAGGAAAAGGGAAAGATGGTTATCGCTACGGAAGGCATGTGGGCTCCGTATACCTATGAAGACGCCAACGGAACTCTGACAGGTTACGATGTGGAAGTTGCCAGAGCTGTCTGTGCCAAGTTAGGTGTGGAAGCGGAATTCGTTACAGGCGATTTCGACGGATTCCTTATCGGTTTGGATAACGGAACTTACGATGCCGTCTTCAACTGCATTGACGTCACGGAAGAACGTGCTGCCAAATATGACTTCACGGATCCGTACATCAACAGCGTTGTCACACTGATTGTCAGAAACGACAATGAAGAAATCAAGAGCTTTGAAGATCTCTCCGGCAAGACGACAACCAACACGATCACCAGCTCCTACGCTGCCACAGCGGAAGAATACGGTGCAACGGTATTAGGTGCCGCCACACTGGAAGAAACACTCAACATCGTTGTCAACGGTAGAGCCGATGCGACACTGAACTCCGAAGGTTCCTTCAACGACTACATGAAAGTCCATGCGGATACACCGCTGAAGATCGTCGACAGCTTCACGTCCTATGCGGCGGTTCCGCTCAAGAAGGGCGATGACACGGCAAGCTTACGTGAAGCCATCAACAAGGCGCTGGGCGAGTTAAAGGCCGACGGAACATTAACGGAACTGTCCATGAAGTTCTTCGAAGCGGACATGTCCGGCTCCAACAACTAATTCAAACAAAACAAAAGACATCCTGCGGGATGTCTTTTTTCTGTCTTAAATGATTACGATATTGCGGAAACCGCTCTGCTCCGCCAATGCTTTGAGCTCTTCCATATATTCCGGAGTGGGCTCTTCAAAATCGCGGTACTCCTGCCGCACACCGAAGTGGCGGTATTTGATCAGCTTGTAGCGGATGTCCTTTTTTAATAAATACGGCTTGAGGATCTCAGCAGCAACCTGAATGGTGGCCTCGGAGTTAAGCTGCTGCGGAATGCATACCGTCCGGATCTCTTCCAGTTTATTCACAGCGGCGAGGTACTCCAGATTCTCCAGCACCGGAGAAATGGAAGCGCCTGTCAGCCATCTGTGCCTTTCCTCATTATCCGCTTTGATATCCAGCATGACACCGTCCGTGACTGCCAAAAGTTCCGGATGGTTTTTAAAATCATAGGATCCGTTGGAATCGATCAGGGTGCTTAACCCGTTGTCTTTGGCAATGGTAAACAGCTCTTTGACCACTTCCGCCTGCAGGGTGCATTCCCCGCCGGAAACGGTGATTCCGCGGATGAAGAAGAGGTTGTCTTTGATTTCCTCCCAGATCTCTTCCGCGCTCATCTCTGTTACTTTCGGAGAAGCGTTATGGGTACAGGTCTTGATGCAGGTATCGCACCCGCAGCACTTCTTCTTATCCCATACAACTTTCCCGTCAGCGATACTGAGTGCCTGCACGGGGCAGGTCGCAACGCACGCACCGCAGTTTTGGCACATGTGGATCGTTTCCGGATTGTGGCAGTAGCGGCAGTTGAAGTTACAGGACTGAAAGAAGATGGCTGTCCGGTTTCCCGGTCCGTCCACCACGCTGCTCGGGATGATCTTGTTGACCGGAGCTCTATGCATTGAAGGTCCTGACTTTCTTCTCCGTCATATGCCGTGCCGGGGTCTTATCCACTACCAGGGCCGCGGAATCGTTGGCCACGGCTTCGCCCTGTTTCAGCTTTTCGACTTCGGACTTCTTCATTAAGTATCCGGTCACGCGGATCAGATCTCCGCTGCCGAGATACGTGGACATATATTTCACGCCGACCTTGAAGCCGCCCTTGAAGATATCCAGTAAGGCGTCCAGGTTGCGGAAGGCTGTTTCGTCAAACGGGAAGATGTCGCCGACGCCGGATGGGAAGAAGCGATGGTAAAGACCGCAGTTTTTCAGATGGGCATACAGTTCCGGCTCATCGCCATAGGCAATCCGTGTTCCGGCGGAGTTGCCTTCATCGTTATCCGCTCCGACCTGGGAGTGCATGACAAAGTGGTGTTTGTAGGAATACGGGCAGTAATGATTCATGACTGCCGTTTCAATGGTTTCCAGAATCTTCACGCCCAGCTGATCCGCTTCCGCGTCATGTCCCATGCGGCCCGTCTTGCCGTCTTTTTTCATGAGGTTATTGACGCATTCGCATAAACCGACCAAACCGAATAAACCGACGAAGCGGTCCGCGTGGACGAAGCCTTCCTTCACCATCCAGTCGGAAGAGAAGAAGGCGCGGTTTTCCACCACGTTTCTAACTTTGGCATCCATGAATTTCAGTTGGGTGTCAATGCAAAGCGGCAGACGGTTTTCAAAGAAATCCCGGGAATTCTCGCAATGCTCGGAGATAGTGCCGAGTCTTAAGCGGGTCAGGGTATAGGCACCCCCGCCGATCAGTAAGCCGTTATAACAGGAGGCAATTCCGTAATTCTCACCGACCGTTTCCTTATAGAAGCTGTCCAGCGCAAAGGCCGGGTTGGCACATTTCAATGCGCTGTTTAAGGCTTTCTTCGCGAATTCGTCCGGTGTAACGTTAGGATCGTAGCGCAGCGACATGTTCGGTGTGATGTTCTGCAGCTCCGGCATGAGCTCTAAAAGGATATTGCCGGTGACGGATTCCTGCGGTCCGATATTGGCCTGCACAAAGCTGTCGGACATGGTACGGTCAATGCTGATGAGGAACCAGCGGAGAATGTCCTTGGCTTTCTCATAGTCTTCTTTGATCACATATTCTTCAAGCAGATCATCGAGCCGTCCCAGAAAGACCGGGAAGCGGTCGATGGAGTGGGCATTATGGTAAAAAATCAGAAGCGAGTTCACGGCTTCAAAGAGATTCTTCGGCGGATCCAGGCGCAGGAAGGCGGAACCTTCCTTTAAGAACTTCTTGTAGTCCGGCAGAATGTAGCGCGGGCATTTCGGTCCGTGACCTTCATGCAGATCGGAAATCTCCCGGCTTTCATCCAGAATGTAGAATTCTTCCGGTGTGCCTTCCGGGTAGTCCAGAAGATTCTCGGCATATTTGGCCAAAGCATCCGTTCTCTGCCAGTAGGTCAGGGTGGTATCCTGCATGATGGCTTCGATTTCTTTCTGATACTGTTTCATTTCGCTCATGGTTTTATCCTCTTTTTTGATACTCCTATTATAACGTTTTCCCGATTTGTTATGTCATTATATACTCATGAAAGTCTTGTGAATTGAGAGTGAATAAAAGCGTAATTGTCTTTCATCTTTTCCCGGTGCGGTTGTTTCCTTACAGGCGGGACACTATAATGAAATTAGAGAAACAAGGAGAACATCATATGTATATTCGCTGTAAACAGATCTATTTTGAAGATGGCGTAAAAGATGGCTATCTAGTCGTGGAAGGAAAGAAAATCGTCGGTTTTCTGGATAAATGCGCCAATGTGGAAGATTACATCGACTACTCGGATTACCGGATCATTCCGGGCATCTTTGATACCCATAACCATGCGACGCACGGCTACAGCCCGGCCGGTTTAAAAGGCGGAGAGAAGGAAGTGCTGGGCTATCTGAAAGGTCTGGCATCCAGCGGCGTCACCAACGTCTTCCCGACCATTGAATATCATAAGGGAACGGATTCCTACCACCGCTTAGTGGAGATGTCCAAGAGGGAAAATGACGGAGCCACGATTTTAGGCATCCACTCCGAAGATACGGAACGTCTGGGTCACCGCGTCGGGGAAAACGGCATTGAGATCGGCGAGCGTCCGATCGATATGGAACTGGTCAGAGATACCTGGGAACAAAGCGAAGGCATGCTGAAACTGTGCGGTATCGCACCGGAACTGCCGGGCGCGGATGAAGCCATTGCCTATCTGACATCCAAGGGAGTACGGGTGGCCTTCATGCATTCGGAATGCAACTACGAGCAGGCGATGGAAGCATTCAGAAAAGGTGTCAGCGTCTCGACGCATACGGCCAATGTCATGCGCGGCATCCACCACAGAAGAATGGGCGGGTTAGGCGCCTGCTTACTGGATCCGGATCTCAATACGGAGATCATCTGTGACTTCCTGCATATTTCCCCGGAAATGATCGAGCTGATGATGCGGGTGAAACAGAATGACGATAAATGGATGATGATCTCGGACAATGTGTCCGTTGCCGGTGCACCGGAAGGAAAGTACCGTCCAAGCGATCCGGAAAGTGAGAGATATCATATTGTTACACCGGAAGGCTTCTGCCTCGATCCGAACGGCAGACTCTCCGGAAGCACCAAGCCGGTCTTATTCGGCATGAAGAACCTTGTCACAAAGCTGAATAAGCCGCTGGAGAAAGTGATCCGTATGGCCTCTTTGAATCCGTGCCGCACGTACGGCTTTGACAAGGAAAAGGGCTCGATCCTTTTGGGCAAGGATGCGGACCTGGTGGTCATTGATGACGACTACAACTGCATCGCCACCTATGCCAACGGCAGAAAGGTCTATGACTGCAAGGTAGATACCGATCTGTTCAATGAGGAATTCCTGAAGGAATACCGCATGGAAGATTAGAGAAAAGCAACTTCTTTTGAGGAATAAGGAAAAAACGATGGGAAACCATCGTTTTTACTTGGCATGGAATAATTTCTTGGTACGGTAGACCGGTTCGCAGGTGACCTGCATGCCGAGCTTGCGGTACATTTCCTTATCTCCGTTGGACAGCATGACCGTGGAGTGGGCCTGTGCGTCATTGAGCTTCGGCAGATACTTTAAGGCTTTGTCCGCCATCGGATTCATGGTGGCGGAAATACTTAAGGCCAGTAACACCTCATCCAGATGGAAGCGCGGGTTATGGTTGCCCAGGCGGTCGACCTTCAGCTTTACAACCGGCTCGATGATATTCGGCGAGATGAGCATGATGTCATCGTCGATATGAGCCAGATACTTTAAGGCATTTAAGAGTGCTGCGGCACTGGCACCGAGCAGGGTGGATTCCTTGCCCGTGACCATGCGTCCGTCACTTAATTCAATGGCTACGCTCGGTAAGCCCGTGGCGTCGCGTTTTTCTAACGCGGCAGTGACACACGGACGGCTTGTCGGTGTGAGGCCGGCCTGGTTCATTAAGACTTCGATCTTGTTTAATGCCGTGCTGTTTGTGGTAACGCCGGTCTTATAGTCGCATAAAGCGGCATAGTAACGGCGGACGATTTCATCGTAGCTGGCCTGCTTGGCAGCTTCGTCATCGGAGATACAGTAGCCGATCATGTTGACGCCCATATCCGTCGGAGACTTGTACGGGGAATCGCCCATGATTTTGGACATGATGGTGGATAACACCGGGAAGACTTCCACGTCACGGTTGTAGTTGACCGTTAAGACGCCGTAGGCTTCCAAGTGGAACGGGTCGATCATGTTGACATCGTCCAGATCGGCCGTGGCGGCTTCATAGGCGATGTTGACCGGATGCTTGAGCGGCAGATTCCAGATCGGGAAGGTTTCAAACTTCGCGTAACCGGACTTGATGCCGTTGTTGTAGTCGTGATACATCTGGCTGAGGCAGGTGGCCATCTTGCCGCTGCCCGGGCCCGGTGCCGTTACGACCACCAGCGGACGTTCCGTTTCAATGTATTCGTTTTTCCCGTAACCGTCATCGCTTAAGATGAGATCCAGGTTGGTCGGGTATCCTTCAATCGGGTAGTGAATGAATGTTTTGATTCCGAGCTGACCTAACTGCTCGCGGAACTTGTTGGCATTGGACTGGTTGGCATACTGGGTGATGACAACCGAGCCGACAAAGAGTTCCATGCCGTGGAACGCATCGATGAGACGCAACACTTCCTGGGCATAGGTGGTGCCGTAGTCACCGCGGATCTTGTTCTTTTCGATATCGTTCGCGTTGATGGCAATAACGATTTCGACCTGGTCCTTGATGTTACTCAGCATTCTGACTTTGACATCCGGCTGGAAACCCGGGAGTACACGGGAGGCATGACCGTCGTCAAACAGTTTTCCGCCAAACTCCAGATAGAGCTTGTTGTTGAACATATTGACACGTTCCATGATTTTTTCCGACTGAATTTTAATGTACTTTTCCGTATCAAAGGCAATTCGCTTCATAAGATCATCTCCCCTCAAAAACAAAATACAAAGTCATTATAACATGCCAAAAACGGGCATGTTATAATATTTTCATGGAACTTGGAAAGATGTATAAAAAATCAAATGCGACCACTTATACCTTAGGTGCCTCATTAACTTATGAGCTCTTATCACGCAAGGGAGAGAGGGCGCTGCACGTCTATTTTCACCCGGATTTCCTAAAGAGCGAGATGTATCCGGTCTTTGTGAAGATGTGCAAAGACAACATTGTCCCGACCAGTATCAACGAGAAGATCTTCCGCCGCTTAAGCGACAAGGAGAAGTGTCTGGTCATCGGAGAATTCTTAAAATACGATACAGGAATAAAAATGGAAAACAACCATCTGGTGCTGCACCATATCAGCAATATGGGCAATCTCGGCACCATTATCCGGACGGCCATCGGCTTCGGGTTTGACGATATCGTTCTGATCCGTCCGTCCTGTGACATCTATGATCCGAAAGTAATACGGGCTACGATGGGTGCCATTTTCCAGATCCGCTTTGCCTACTACGAAAGCTTTGAGGACTATCAGAAAGAGGCAGGGGACAGGGAATACTACTGCTTCCGCTTAAATGCCTCGGAAGACCTCCGGAAAGTAAAGAAAGCGGAGCACTACTCCCTGGTATTCGGAAACGAGTCCAGCGGACTGCCGGAAGAATTCGATCACATCGGAAACGGCGTTCTGATCCATACGGCCAAAACCATTGATTCTTTAAGTCTGCCGGTTGCCGTCAGCATCGGCCTCTATGAATTCACAAGAGGTAATTCAGATGCGCAGAAGTGACAGGGAAGTCAAAGATCCCGAAAGAATCGCAGAGATCCTGGAAGCGGCTGATGTGCTCCGCATCGGCTATTACGATACAAAGAAGAAGGAAGTCTATATTGTTCCCGTGAATTACGGATATGAATATGAGAACGGGAATCTGACCTTTTATTTCCACGGTGCCAAAGCGGGAAGAAAAGCGGAACTCTCCGCAAAGGAACCGTCGGTCGGCTTTGAAATCGACCGGGAGATTTCCTTTGTGGAAGATACAATCGCCTGTAAGAATTCCGTTCGCTATCAGAGCATCATCGGTAACGGAACGGTTTCTGTGATTGAAGAGGAAGAGGAAAAGATCCGCGCCTTGCGCGTCTTAATGAAGCATATCACGGGCAAAGAAATGTGGGATTTTGACGAAAGAAGAGTGCAGGCGGTGGCGGTTTACAGACTCTCTGCAACCCGGTATTCCTGCAAGGAAAAAGAGTATAACTTGCCAAAGTAAAATCCGGTAATTAGGAAGGAAAGAGATTTGGCAGAATAAATAGAGTATTGAGCGGAATATGCTGTCAC
>CADCPY010000002.1 GCA_902803495.1 uncultured Erysipelotrichaceae bacterium | reverse complement strand
GACACCGGTCGTCTACCATTGGAAGTACAAGATGGAAGATTTTGAACCACCAATTAGTGTAGCTAATTGATTTACGATCTACTAGTTCATCTTTGCCAAGCTCATCTGCCCAGTAAGGGATGATATGGCAGTGGCCTGATCCGCATACTGGATCTTCTGAAACAGCTAGCTTTGGAGCAAAGCTGCGGGAAACGCAATCTGTTTTATCACCTGGAGCCGTCACCTGAAGCAGGAGTCCATCGAGTGCTTTTACCTTCTCCAGATTCGGAGATATATTCCTGACTGAGCTTTCATTTGGCAGAATACATAAAAGATCACGTCCCATATACGCTTTCAGTGGCCGAATGCCCAGCGCTTCTTCCATAGCATCAGTAACAGGTACAGGTTTCAGATCATAAGCCGGAAACTCCATTTCCAGAAGTTCCCCCCTCTTCTCAACTGCCAGATTGCCTGACAGTGTCGAAAAGACCAACTTCTCCGCATCCTTTTCGTAAAAATGGAAAAGCACATATGCTGTACCAAGTGTGGCATGACCACAGAGATCAATTTCACCGCCTGGTGTAAACCAGCGCAGATGATAATGGTCTCCTTCCCTTACAGTGAAAGCGGTCTCTGAGAAATTGTTCTCACATGCAATATTCTTCATCAGTGCTTCCGGCAGCCATGTATCGAGCACACAGACCGCCGCCTGATTCCCATGAAATACTTTATCTGTAAATGCATCAACAGCATACTGTTTCACTGACATTGTCTTCTCCATTTCACAACACTGGCCTGTCTGGTCAGTCGGCATACTGCCTGTTCCTGCTGCTACAGAATCAGTATACAACCTGATAAGTTACCCGCAAAGTGAACAACTATCATCTTTTGGGTTCTCTTCATGACTCGCTGGTAATACTTCTTCCCGCATCTCCAGGTCGGTCAGCGATACGATATCCCCTTCATCGGTGATGCCGTACTTTTCTGCAAGCTCTTCCCGGATATCCTTATCCCTTGCCATCTGTCTTCTCCTTCCTGATCCGCTCATATTCCCGGGTCATCTGTTCACTGTCCATTGTCAGGGAGTAGAGGTATTCCAGTTCATCTGCTGTAAAGCCGCTCTGGATTGCCTGAACAATAACGCTAACCTGACCTGCGCTCAGCTTTCCCTCTTTGATGATGTCCAGGATACGTTTCGATGCGTCAGCGGAAGTCCCAGTGTCCTTCCGATTAGAGGTCTTCTCCCCGGTGACTTTCTCCTGTTCAGCCCTTTTTTCGACTTCCTTCTCCGCCTTTATTTTCTCCTCCGCCTTTTTCGTATCCATGACAGCTCCGCGCTCTTTGAGCCACTGCTCCAATTCCTCTGCGGTCGGCTGGCGGTTCCTCTTTTCCCTGGCTTCTTTCTCCATCCGGTCGATGTCGGAAAAGCTGATCTTATCCAATGCTTCCGGATCCAGGTAAATGATCCTTACCGAATCTCCTTCCTTCTGTTTGTTTCTGAAATATTCAAGGTCCTTCTCTGTCAGATACTTAAGGTCATGCATGGCTGTCGCCTCCTTCTGCTCTGGAGGGCAAAAGTCCCTTTTGCCCTCCCACTGATGATGCAGGTTCCACGGTCATATCTGCTTACGTGCAAGCGTGACACGGATTATGACCTTTTGATCCTTGCATCACACCATTATCTGTCAATACTCTTCTCCGCTACTATTTCCGGTTCAGGTGGATTCAGACTTTTTATCAGTGCGGCGTAATTCACCAGAAAGCAGGTGCCGTCTCCCGGATCGTGTTAAAGTCTTTCATGGTGCTTCGATCGATAATGCTCTTTTTCTTTCTTCCTCTCATCGTAATCTTCCTCCTGTGTTTTCAATTAAAGATCCGGCTCTGTTACATTCACTACTTCATTTTCTCTCTGAAACAGGGCCTGACATACCTCCTCTTTCCCCAGGGTGATATTCCCTTCCTCGAGATACCCGCAGATTGGATACCGGATCAGCTGCTGTCCGCCTGCATATACACGCTCCGGATTCTCAAGTGAGAAAACAGGATATGCTTCCATCTGACCATTTGAATACTTGTGAAGAAACGATCCCAGCGCCTTGGTCCCGGCAAGATATCTTCCCGCCAGATTTTCGAGCTTATCGAATATCTTGGACTGCCGGAATACTCCCAAGTACTGTTCCACCTGGTAGAAATAGGACTCACAATCCGCGTCTTCTCCTTCCGCATCGATGTAGAAATGGATCTCGTCCTTTTCTTCCTGTGACTTCCGCTTTCTCTCGCTCTCATATGGTCCTAGCACCGATGATGCGATGAACTCCGGTGACTGCAGCGTATGGAACTTGTCGTCCATGATCGGGTTGCAGCCGCGGATAAAGACCAGTTCCTTCTCGTT
>CADCPY010000001.1 GCA_902803495.1 uncultured Erysipelotrichaceae bacterium | reverse complement strand
GTATATCCGTTACTGGGAACATATTGAGCTGTTGAAATTACATTCTCAACAATCGAGCATATTATCTGAATAAGAAAAACCATCTGTTCACAGATGATCTGTAATTACAGATGGTTATCGTATACTCTGAGATTTAATTATTTCCTCTGTCTACTTGACAGGGTACGTATCATACGGATTCTCTTTTTTCGTTTATTTGACTTCTCTTTTATAACAGGCTGATCAGCCAGATGTAGCAAACCGTCTTCGGAATCATCAGCATGCCCATCATCGGCTTCTTATGTGCATAGAGCACTACCGCCATGTAGCAGACAAAGCTGAGCGTAACAAGCACTGCCATTAATACTTCCCTTACAACCAGCAGATAGATCACCGTAAGGATCCCCATCAGAACAAACGGAACATTCCGTAAGATTCCCCACTTCGCATTTCCTTCGCGAGAGAACCAGTTGTTCTGCGGGAACAGGCATAAGGCGATACGTGCTGCACAAAGCACATAGAGAATCACTGTCAGCCAGGACGGCAGCTGCCACTCCGGGTGACGCAGCGCAATCACCCGCGGAAGGATCACATAGAACAGCGTCATCGTAACAGAGGACACAAGATTCCCCAGTCCCAGCCGGAACGCATCCTTTTCGCCTTCGCCTTTCAGATTGATGAAAATACGCGGAATTAAGTGGAAGGAGTCTCCTCCGCCCAACAGCAGCGTCATATACAGACAGTAAGGATAGTACATTCCTTCCGCCGGCATTTCCTTAAAATAAAATACCTTATATAACATGAAGAGCAGGTATCCGATGCAGAATACACTCTCCCCGATCCGCATTCCCAGCGGTTTTTTCTTTTTCATGACTGCAACACCCTCTGTTACTTCAGATCCTCTTTGACGGTCAGCTTCTTATTCGCCTCGTCTCCAAGGACCATTTTGATTTTTTCCTTTGTGGCATATTCCACGGCCTGCACATCATCCGTAACCGCCACCCCGTCTTCCAGCACTTTTTTGAGACTCTTTAAAATCAGGTCCGTCCGGAATGCCTGCGGTGTCTGCGCATGATAGAGCGAGGAGCGCTCCAGAGTTCTTACCACAAAGCCGTTGTTCACTTCCCGGATGGTATCCTTTTCCGGAATGGCCGGGAACGCTGCGGAATACTCCTTCAGTGCTTCCTTTAAGCGGTCCACCACTTCCTGTGAGAGATACGGGCGGGCTCCGTCATGGATCATGACGTATTCCTGTGAAGCCTTAGATACCCCGCCATACACACTGTGCGCCCGGGTTGCGCCGCCATGCGCACGCATCACGCCTTCCGGAAGAGCGATTGTATAATCTCCTTCGGATAAGACAACGATGATTTCCGCACAGTCCGGATCGCTTTGAAAAAGAGCGAGCGATTTGTCCAGCACCCGGACGCCCGGCTCCATCTCATATAACACCTTGTTGTATCCAAGATTCATGCGGCTGCCGCTGCCGGCTGCCACGATCACTGCAGAGTATTTCATAAGCCACCTCTCTCTTTATTCTATCACACGGAATTATGATAAAATAGAAGTTGTGATAGTTAGCAACTGTTAACGGAGGTAGTTTATGAATAAGAAAAATATCATCCGGATCCTGGTGGCACTGTGTGTGGCCGGGGTGGCCTATTTTGCCGTCAGCAGACTGACAGCCCCGAAGCTGGACAGCGGCATGAAAGAGGTATCCGTGAAATTTGAAGTGGAAGATGCCGACGGCAACAAGACAGCCTTCTATGAACAGAGTGTCAGAACCAATGCGGAAACGGTCGGAGACCTTCTGGAAGAACTGAATGAAACACCGTCCATCACCATTACCCTCAGCGGAGAAAAGAGTGATCCGTACGGACGTACGCTGGTCGGTGTCAACGAATATGTGACGGAAGACTGGAACGGCGGCCCGTGGTGGCTGTATAACTCCACGACCAACAAGGACTGCGTGGACGCCGGTTTCTGCAACGGTATCGATGCCAACCCGGTCTATGACAAAGACATCTTTGTCTTCACTTTCACTTCCACCTATTAATTCATGAAATCGGTAAAAAAACTGGTAATTCTGAGTGTACTGGCCGCCGTGCTTTTTGTCGTGCAGGTGGCCTTTTCCTTTTTACCGAATATTGAGTTTGTAACGCTTCTTTTAATTGTTTATGCCCATACGCTGACCTTCGGGGAATCCTTTCTGGTGATCCTTGTCTTCACCCTGATGGAAACCACGGTCTGGGGCATCCATGACTGGGTCATCGGCTACTTATGGGTATGGTCGCTTCTGATCTTTCTTTCCAAAAAGCTGCATCCCCTCTTTCAGGAAAAAGCACCCCTCTGGGCCGTCTTCGGCGCTGTCTGGGGAATTGTGTTCGGCATCCTGTTTTCCCTTCAGCACGGGCTCTTTTACGGCTTCAGCGCCGGTCTGGCATTCTACCTGAGAGGACTGACACTGGATATTATCCATGCGGTTGGAAACTATATCATTCTGCTTCTGCTGTATGTTCCCGTCAGTACAAAATTCGATGTGCTGTATCATAAAGCGCTGAAACAGGATTCCGGCGTGCTATAATCAACTCATTCAGCGGGGGAAGCGATATGGAAATCAGACTGGCAAATACCGAAGACTTAGACGAGATTATGGAGATCTATAAGATCGCCCGGCAGTTTATGAAAGACCACGGCAACGAGCGCCAGTGGGGCATCCGCCAGTGGCCGCCGATAGAACTGATTGAAAAGGACATCGCCGAGCGGAAAAGCCATGTCTGCCTTCAGGATGGGGAAATTGTCGGCGTCTTCTATTACGACTATGGCAAAGACGTAGAGCCGACCTATCAGAAGATTGAGGGTAAATGGAAGGATCCTTCTCCGTACGGTGTGGTGCACCGCATCGCTTCGAAGCAGAACGTCAAAGGTGTCGGTACCTTCTGCATCAGCTATGCCTTTGAAAAGAGCGGACATCTGCGCATTGACACGCATGCCGACAACTATGTCATGCAGAATCTTCTGAAGAAGCTTGGCTTTGAATACTGCGGCATCATCTACGTTTACGAAGACCACGATCCGCGGTATGCCTACGAGAAAAACTGACTGGCGTGAGCCGGTTTTTTTCTTTATAATACTCTTATGTACAAACTGATTGCGTCCGATCTGGATGAAACATTACTGAACAGTAAAAAACACGTCTCCCCGCTTGACAGAGAAGCCATCAAAAAAGCCCGTCAGGCAGGCGTGCGCTTTGTCTGCTGCGGCGGCCGCGGCTTTTTAAGCATGCAGAACACCTTTCAGGAAATCGACAGCTTTGATAAAGAGGATGAGTATACCGTCTCCTTTAACGGAGCCGTGATTACGGAAAATAAAAACAACCGT